>JAAZBG010000291.1 GCA_012513915.1 Fibrobacter sp. | reverse complement strand
TTACCACTCGTAGTGTTACTTTTTTTTGTATATGCAACTAAATCCTTTCCAGTAAACGCAGTTCCAAGCTCTTTTGCCAGCGTCCAGAACAACCCGACATCAAAATGAACTCCGCCTGAACCGGCTAATGAAAGACCTAACCCAAAAGTAGGTATTCCCTGATTAATTGCTGTTGAGCCGTCAATCGTACCAGTCAGTTTTAAATTACCCTGGCCCGACAGCGCTGCACCAAGAAATGACAATGGTGCAGGAAATGGTATCGGCTTTCCAATTTTACCATCAAGTGCAAGCGCATCAATTGTCAACGATTGTTCCTTGATACTTGCAGATAGTGAAAAAAACTTCATCTCACTGCTTGTGTATTTCTTAGTACCAGATCCACCGGCTTTTCGAAGCTTCATGTCTTCCTTAATCTTTTCAATTTCCAGAACACTTTTAAGTTCATCCAGTCCAACCATACAGACAAATATTTTCTGTAGCAACGCATACAATGTATAAAGGCTCTTTTGTTTATTAAGTTCATCTGCCGTAAGGGCAATATTAAATTGCTCAAACAAATTCAGCATTGTTTTTGATGTATCTTTCACCTTTTCGTCTGGTTTTTTATTTACCATTTCGTTCTTCTGGATACCCTCATGATCGTCTTCCGATTTATCAGGAAGGCCATAAAAAGCGAGTGTACCCATAACAAAAGGCCAATCTGCGTGCATTAAAATCGCTTTACAAAATCCTGCCATTGTTGATACCGGTTTTGATGGTAACGTATAATTTCCGTTTTTGTCTGGTTGTAGAGGGTAGGGATTATCATCTGTTTCTTTTTTCTGCTGTAATTTTTTTGCTCCGGATGACAACGCTTCCATCACCAGGATATAAATTGACGTAAGTGCAACAACAAACGGAAATGATGCCCGTGACGGATCCCCAAAAAAACGACCGCTTATGTCAAGCAATTCCTCCGGCCAGAGAAGCACATAATACCACTTGTCCTCCTCATAACGACCATCAGGTGCAAGACTGAAACGATTACGTTTCCATGTGTGATTACGAAAAGAACCCGGTCTGAAAAAATCCGCTCCGCATGGATACCGTTTTTCCTCCTGTGGAGATTCTTTAAAAATATCAGGAAACGTAAGGTGATCCGGATTTAAGAGACTTGTCGTGTCTTCACCCGACAATGGTTCATAACTTCCCGATGATGCAGTTACTCCGATACCTATGTTTCTTGATGACTGCAGAGCCTGCTGCAGAACCGCATCCGCCGGACATGATTTCTGTATATCCTTCATCAGTTGTTTAATCATTCCCTTACCGGAAGTGTAGTATGATTCCACAAAGGAATTAATATCACTTTTGTCAAAAATTGAACCTGGTTGTACAACGGGTGAAAACGTTGGTTTGTTAAAAAGTTGGTTAGGATGCGTCTTTGCCTGATCGAGTCGCTGCATTGACTCCATGCACAGTGTTGTGCCATCATCTGATGGAGCTGCATCAGCTTTCCATGGAAATGTCGAATTTCTAACCCATATTTTTAAATATGAGCCGGCTTCCATTCTTCCCATTTGATCAATCTGAGATTTTTTCAGCCCTGATGTCGCCTGTGATCGGGCAAGTTTTTCAATATTTGCACTTAATCGTTCCCTGTCACCCGGTGTTAATATATTAGTTACCGTTACCGGTATCTTCAGTAAATACCGGTAATTATCACCATATG
Source organism: Fibrobacter sp. (assembly GCA_012513915.1). Classification (GTDB taxonomy): domain Bacteria; phylum Fibrobacterota; class Chitinivibrionia; order Chitinivibrionales; family Chitinispirillaceae; genus JAAZBG01. The sequence goes on along the minus strand of JAAZBG010000291.1, from coordinate 5,905 downwards.
ATGGTCTCCTGGGATGAATTTTTCTAAGGCCATTCCACTCTTCATTAGTCAATCTATGAGGGATCTCCACCCAGTTTGCAATCTTATTTTCAGAATCCCGAATTGACATCTTTGGAACATATCGGTAAGGTGCTTTCTTATTTGTATCTTTTTGCGGTTCTTTAAACCAGCAGATATCAGTCTGAAACCAGCCTGCACGGGGAAGATCGTCAGTTACATATCCATATTCGGCGGCCATTTTCTTTCTGTTACCGATAGTTGATGGTTGCAGGAAAGCCCAAATCTCGGTATATGGCAAAGAATCCATGAGTGAGTATTCAATCCCTATTACTGGTTGTATCTCAACAATTATCCATTGTGTTACCGATGTACAAATAAATGCATTCCGTTCATTGAAATTCTTTACTGTATGAGCAGCATCTGCAGAACCTTTTTTAGGCTTATATGCAGCAGGTACGTTCTGTGTTACTGCTTGTACAAGTTCAACATTTTTCTGCAAATCAGTCATTTTTGTTTCTTCAAGAATCGGACAGGTATATCCGGGTATTTTCCAATCTGTCAAACTGTCGTTTGTCCAGTGAACTTCTACCCATCCCCAGGGACGATCACACGTTATAAGGGGAGATGCTGTACCACTTTTTCCTGAACTCATATGCGGCTCGCTTTATTACAATAATGTTTTTGATTACAATTGTTATTCAGGAATATCCTGACTCTCATCCAAGAATGAAGAAGGGCTGGAGTCTTCTTTTTCTATCACTTTTTTATCGGATACAGGCATATCATCCGGATGGTAGTGTATATCATTTTCCCAGACGATTGGAACCCCTTTAATACCGATTGATAAGTTATTCGAATCTGGTGCCAACGACTCAATAACATCACTTTTTTTAATGTCTCCCCGGCTGAACACCTTGCCGTTTTTCCTGTCCCATATCACATATTCCCGTTCCTTTTCAAAATCGCCCATCAGCTTTTTGTTTATGTCAACAACGCTTAAGCTTACCGGTACCCACGGATACCGGTACGACACTCCGCTCGTATACGCAAACGGGCTTGCCCTTTTTGCAGAAATTTTTTCATCACCGCTGGTGGTATCCCACTCCGGGATGTCAAGTTCTGTACCGCTTTGTAAAAGATCGGGATTGTCACCGATTTTTTCTTTGTTAAGTTCGTACAGATATTTCCATGACGGCATTCCGAATTTTTGGGCGATCATGCCGAGATCTTCATTTGGTTGTGATATGTATTTTTTCATAGTTTGGTCCTTTAAAAAACTCAATCGATAAATTTCTTCTTAGGAATGCTCATTTTAATTCTTTTCCCATTTGCACTACGCAAAGAATCTACAACCTCTTTTGAAACAGGCCAATTAAACGGAACTTTTTTCCATATCATTTTGTAAACTCTATAATCATTGTGTGCTGTGCCATGCAAATGATCTTTATGTATTTTCAATGTATAAACAAGTGCGCTAATTGCCGTGTCTACTATCACAACTGTGCTACACTGCTGTACAAAAAATCCGGCACAGTTAAATTTATACCTGTGACGATTGTAAAATTCTGCAGATACATTGCCATCATTCAGTAAACATAATTCATAGGGAACGTTTAAATCTCCATCATAGATTCTCATGTCATCAGTACTAAGTATCTCCATCAATGACCATGTTCCCCAGAAATTACGGAATGGCTCTGATGTACTACCAACTGAATACGAAAAAACAACTAAAACTATACAATATTTTTTCATGAACCATATTCCATAATTTGATACTTTATCACAGTTGTATCGTCTGACACGTTAACAGACAATTACCATTACCCGCTACCGATGCATATCAGACTACTTTTGATCACTTGCAAACTTCTATTCATCTGAAACCTTAAACCCCAGCACCATACCTCATTCTCGCTTATTTTTTTCCTGCAGATATTAAAATCAACCTGCCATACCGGTATATCATTTATTGATGTACATCTACTTTTATTAAATTTCAGTGCGGTACACTCAATATCCAAATAATTAACACCTGAAGAATCTGCAAAGTAGCTTAAAAAACCTGCTAAGTATTGTCCGATGGTCGAATCATTCGAATCAGTCCCTACATTATTACAACTTTGACAATTTCGTAGATTTTCCATGTTCAGTGAAAATACAGCAGTAACTATCTCTTTTTTTGTAGGTTTTCGATAATAATGTTCTTTGTTAACAACCTCGGATGTGGTGATGTTGACAATTAAAGATATCATGAGAACTGTTTTATACAGTTGGAAATGTTCCATAAAATACCTCAATTGTACTCCCTTTATAATGTTTCTTGAATTGTTGTGGCGTTTGTTTTACAACCTGATCTTTTGAATTAGAATAATGGTAAATCATTCCACCAGAAAAAATACCAATATGTTTTGCCGGGACATTTAACATTTCTTTTTTATCAATTTTAACATTTTTTGAAGATGTAACAAAAGCTAAACAAGATGTTATGGATTCTGGCTTGTCATCCCATCTACCTACAAGAGGACATTCTGAAAAAACTTCATGTACTCTAATTGATGCTCCTGGTTTAGGGCCCTTGTTTGTCATTCCGTAACATTTGAATCCAAATGTATATCCCTTCACATGGCTTACAAAGTGAGCACAATGATTTTTGGAATTATCAGTATATTCATTTGGACAAATTTCGGAAATACTCTTACCAAGATATTCATCCAACGCAGCATCTCCATCGGTAGAACTACTTTCTGATGCCACGGTTACAAAAACTGTTGTCGTATCAATAGTTTGTAACGAATAGTCTAAAACTGTCATATCACCATTCTCCAAAAGGTCTGTTTTTAAATAGTTTTTTCAATTCTCCAGATCCACCCAGGTCAACTTCAAGCGTATACTTCAAAGATGTATCTAAGTCTTCATATAAAAGTTCAAGCGTATTATTTCCTTTGTCAGCATCATCTATAACGGACAGTGTCTTTTTATACGAATGCAGGTTATCAGTGCTATACAAAGTATATAAGTCATCTCGTGCTTCAGGTGCATTAGGATTAATATCAAGTTTAATTTTTAAAAACGATTTTTCGTTCTTTATATTTTGTTGTACACTTTCAATATCGATATTTGCCCTGTTTTGTGCACACCTCGCCATATACTGCAAATGAGCCATATACACGTAGTCATCATAAACGCTACCGTCTTCAACCGCATACCCGAGCAGACGCAAGCCCATTCGTAAATTAGCAACATTCATTTTGTGCTCTTCACCATCAGCGCAGTCGGGGTGATCATCGATCTGCTGTAGTTTTGCATCATCTGCACCGTAAAGTATCATAAACCGTGTCGGCATGATATTGGGATCATTTTCCGGGTTGGGATCGTCACCGGAGATAAATCCCATGGCCATTGATGTTAATGTTCCAAAGTCAAGATATGATGCAAAGAAGCGCGCGGCTTCATATCCCTCTTCGCTTTCGATAGCTTCAAGGATTTCAACAAAATCTGCAATGGTAATTTTTTCAGGTGGCTCTGTTTGATCAGTTTCCCCATAGTCAAGAACAAGCTGCTCAACACGCCGTTTAAATGATTCCGGGGGCATATAGGGCTGACAATCTGCCATTACCGACTGAATCTCAAGCGGGAGTGATTCGGTTCCTTTGGGCGGCTTTATTTTTCCTGATTTTAGCCCCTCCATTGTCGTTGAACTACCTCCGCCTCCACTTCCGCCGCCACCTCCGGCTCCTGTACCAATAAGAACATTAAAAGTTCCCATTACTACTGGTGCCGGAGGCCCGGCACAAAGGAAATTATCTCCTACCGTGGATGCCGGCAAACCACCAATAAGAACAGTTGGTACACCGGGACCGATATTATTCATTCCAACATGCGGTACGTATCCGGTAAACATTGGACAAACATGCATATCCGCACCAACCCGTATTGCAGGGACATTATTGATAAGCACTGTCGGACAACCGGGTCCGATAACAGACCCGCCATGGGCGGTCAATGATCCGAGTTTCGTTGCTGGTCCTGGCATACAATTCCTTTTGTAAAGAAGTGACAAGTGACACGTAACGAGTGACATGTAAGACAAAAGACACAGATTAACAAACGTACAAACGATACTACTTAAACAGACATCTTGATCGTTTCCGAATATTACCTTGATAAAACCATTGTGCGAAAAGTACGGAATTCTTCTCAAAATGCAATTTTTTGTGAACGTTAGTAGAAAGATATTTTGCGGGCAGGGGGGGAGGCAAGGAAGAAAGGAGGCAAGGAAGAAAGGAGGCAAGGAAGAAAGGAAGAAAGGAAGAAAGGAAGAAAGGAAGGGAGGAAGGGAGGAAGGATGGGTAACCATTCAAAAGGTGGAAGTGCACTTATGCATTCGCAACCCCAGCCCAAAGCAGCCAGACCTCTCTCCCGCAGGATAGAGTTCTCTTGAGCGGGTTTAAAAAACACACTCTACCTTAGTCAATTTCCCTACGGGAGTATTCACCCCATGGTGTGTACTTTACATCTTTGTAAACAAGTGATTCATTTCCTGCATAATAGACATAGCCGTTAACGTTGTTAGTTTTAATTGCATCTTTAAAAGAATTGATTCCTTTTGTAAATTCTGTTGATGGTGTCTGTGAAGACTTGATTTCTATTGCCGATATTATATCAGGTGAATCGCAAATAAGATCGACTTCATTATCCTTTGTATCACGGTAAAAATACAGATTCGATTTTCTGCCATTGTTAAACCGGGTCTTTAAAAATTCTGTAATAACCAGGTTTTCAAACAATGAACCCCTTAACGGATAATTTACAAGTTGCGACTGCAGCTCTATGCCATTCAGATACGCTGCCAGACCGACATCGTAAAAAAATATTTTCGGACTTTTTATCAACCGTTTACTGATATTAGAATGATAGGGCTGTAAAAGATAGATGATATAACTTGCCTCAAGTACCGAAAGCCAGTTTTTAAGGGTTGTCCCTGTTACACCCGTATCATTTGTTAAAGAATTAATATTTACAAGTGAACCTACCCGACCGGCCAAAAGCCTTAGAAAACGTTCAAATGCCGACAGATTGGAGATATTGATTGCCTGCCGCAAATCCCGCTCAATATATGTTTCAAGATATATTCCATAATAATCTGTTGGATTCAGATTATCCTGATAGATACGAGGGTAAAATCCATTATATAAATATGTATCAGGGGAACTCACGGCCGATTCTGCAGATAATTCCTCTAACGACAATGGCAGTAGTTTCAATAAACCGCTGCGACCGGCGAGTGATTGACTTACACTGCTCATTAATTCAAACTGATGACTTCCGGTAAGGATAAATCTTCCTTTTTGGGGATTCTGATCAACAATGGGCTGAATGTATGATGTTAATTCGGGTACACGTTGAATTTCATCGATTATTACCCCATTCTCTCCGATACCATTAAAAAATCCCCTCGGATCCTCTTTTGCAAATGCACGGGTAACCGGATCTTCAAGGTTGAAATATCGTTTTTGAGGAAACAATGTTCTGCAAAGCGTTGTTTTCCCGGACTGACGAGGCCCGGTTATCGTTACAACGGGAAATTGATTTGCAAGTTCAAGCGTTTTATTTGAGATTGTTCGATGTATGTATTTCATAGAGTAATTATAAATTGGTGCAATTTCAAAGTCAAACTTTAAAATTGCACCAGTAGCAACGGTATACCAGATTTTATTGTCTTGTTGTTCGTGCCATAAATAAATGTTCTCAATTAATATACTAACGCGCTGGCCTCAATGTTGGATCTTCAAGTTCTCATGCAGCCATAATCAATGGCAATAGCATTGGCCCTGATTCACTCCGAAAAGTATATTATTTGTTCTACAAATTGTTTAACTGTTAAATTATAGGAATTTTATGG
>JAAZBG010000290.1 GCA_012513915.1 Fibrobacter sp. | reverse complement strand
GAAAGTATTAAAAAGGTTTTCCCAAACCTTCAAGTCTCTGTACCTGTCAATTGCAAAAAATGGGATACCGAAAGTTATATTCCATTAGTAGTATTTTTGCCATTTGATTTAGAAGAAGGAAAAACTAATTTTGTGACAGCGTTCGACATTAATGGTAATAAGCATAAACTTAGCCTGGATGAGGACCCTGCTGAACCTGTAATTGTTGTTGGTGTTTCTGAGCGAATTGATGAAAATGGAGAAAGAATTGGTATGGAGCCAGAATATATGGAAGTTTTGCCAAACCCTTTTGATGCAAACGTTGCACTTAGGAGTGCTCCAGCAGGACCGGCAAGTTTAACTATCTCGCATGGTCCAGCCTATAGTATTATACTTCAATGGGCGGATGTTGAAAATGAAACAGGCTACGAGGTTCATAGGATGATCGAGTCAGGTGGAAGTTCATTTGTTAAAATAGCAGACAGAGGGCAGAATGATAATGGATATATTAATACAGGGATACCAACTGGTCAAAAAGTTTATTATAGAGTCCGTGCTATTAATAGCGATGGGCCATCATCTTGGTCTCCAATTATGGCAACTACAGCTTCACCTCGAAATGATGGAGAATCATTGAAGGTAAAAAGGATGAAGTTTACAGCAAGTGCTTTAAATCAAGTAGAAGGTTGGCACAGGGGTGCTCCTGAATTAAGGTTAAGAGTCGTTAAAGGCTCAGAAACTGGTACTTCGTATATATTCACATCTGGCCTTATGGAGCCGGGTGATAGAGATGATATTAAAGATAATTGGTGGAATTATCAGTTTACGATCTGTCCATGGTGGACAAGCACGTATGGCACAGTGTTGACCTTTGATTGGCAAGAAGAGGATAATATTAAAGGTGCAAAGTTTACATTAAGTGGTAGTTTTGAGGCAAAAGCAGAGGGTGGCGCAATAAAAGCCGGAGGTAGTGTTGAATTTAATGTATCTACCAATGGCTCTGTTGGGAATACCAACGTGTTTTGGTGGGATAGTAAATACAAAGAATACGATTTAACTGGATTTTATTGGCAATTTGTATATTAATTAAATACAACTATGAATAGTAAATGGGTTTTATTGATTTCAGCGTTTGTACTATTTGCTTCATGTGATAAAGAGGAAGAAAAAAGTCAAATACTATCGGCAAAAGTAAATGGTGAAGAAATGCAGTTCATTGGTAATTTATATCGCTACAGTGATATAAAAAATCATGAAACTATTGGGTTTACTTACCATCTGTTTAGTAGTGAAACCCCGCTTATTTTTATCGAAGCCTTCGATAGCTCATTTGTAAGAACTCACTTTGATATTTCTAGTTTGAAAGCTAGATATACCAGCAACGATTCATTAGGAAATTCAAAATTATATGATGCAATTGACGGTGAATTGTCAATTACAAAAGAGAAAGATGAGATACTGTATGGGGATTTCAGTTTTACTTTAGTAAACACACGTGATAGAGCCGATACGATTAGAATAAGTGACGGCTATTATGAAGTAACAGTAGTGAAATCCAATAGGAATTTGTAGGTATATTTAATTATCAGGGATTATGAATTTCATAGTCCCTGTTTTTTTCGGTGCGCCACGCATGGCAATCAAGAGATAAATCGGATCACCAGCAAAAACCTGTGGATTTTCAATTTCTCTCGATCCAACTGTAGGCATCATGCATAGTAAACCACTCTTTGTGCCTGGAACGGGTTCTGTCAAGGCCGACCTTTGGGTCACTTGTCACAGCCTTGACGGGTTCCGGGTCAGGCGCTACCTTTGTTTAGAATGGAAACGAATTAGGCAGCATACTCATACCAGTCAAAGGGCGTTTTTCGGTCCAGGCTTTGGTGCGTTCGTCGGTTG
>JAAZBG010000289.1 GCA_012513915.1 Fibrobacter sp. | reverse complement strand
CATCGGTAAATACGATCGTATCAAATTTTGCTTTTCTGATACCGAGATCAAGTGCCTGCTGTTTGCTGGTTAGATTTCTTTGTGTGTTAATCTCCAGATGACAGAGTGTTACCATATGATTAATTGAATTGATTACATTTCTGATGATCTCCGTCGATTTGTCGGTTGAATTGTCATCAATAAGCACAATTTCGATATCACTTTTGTAGTCGAGTTTATCAAGTGATGCAAGCAATTGGCCGAGGTATTTTTCCTCGTTGCGAAACGGAATAACTATTGAAACAGGTTTTTGCTGATACGCTGCGCTAACTTCGTATTTGTGCAGACGCCGGCGCAATATGACGATAATAAGGTATATCAGAAAAACTGTATAAACTATTGTAAAACAATATAGTACTATCACCCGATGCCATCAATCCTTTAAGGTGTCATTTTTCTAAAACCTGCTTTTCTTATCGTTACCAAACGAAATGATCTATACACGGGAAGTGTGCAATTACCTGCCAAGGTTCTCTCATGCATAGAAAACTGTCTCAATAGTAAGAAAATCTATTTTTAATATAAGCAGAGCAATGTTTTAATGCTAAAATATTATTTGTTTGTATAGTGGATTGTTCGGAAAAACCCGTTTTTATAACCTTTTTATAAAAAACGCAAACAATGGATAGACATTACTTTAGTCAGTAATTGAAAAAAACTTGACCTGTATATAGATTTTGGGTATTTTGTTATTATATATTAATATAGAAGCGAGGGTTTATACATGAGAACTATATCGGTTAAATTGCTGGTTCTGGTATGTGGGTCTTTTGCATTCCTTAGTGCTCAATCCGGTGGATCATCAGATCCGTTTGGCGGAGATCCGTTTGGTGGTTTGGCTGTTGATTCAATTCCTCCAATTAACGATCCATATGACAACAATTCATCGGATTATGGATCTGGTACTATAAATCCTGTGGATCAGGTGCCGATGCAGAGCGACCTTAATCAAACAACTAATGTTTTTGCAGATATAGAATCGTCTTCGCTTGATGCAAATGTTCAGAATGCAGTTATTGAAGGTATCCAGATTACAGTCGATAAAGGTTCTACTCCTGACGAAAAGATCATTTCAGGTTATTTTATTTTTCGTGATAAGCCATCACATTATTATTATGATGTAAATTTGAGACAAAAAAAGATTACCTTTGAATTCCAGGATACCAAAGCCAGTGCAGCACCTGTTCCATCGGTTGCTGAATCACCGATTAAGGGATTTAAGATTTTTTCAGATAAAGTTGATGTTAACAAGACTGTCAAAGGGCTCAATCCGGAATTTCATAACGTTATCAGGGTTGTTTTTGACCTTGAAGAGATTCCTGACATTAAAGTTAATGATGAATACTCCATAATCACATTTAGTTTTAAGTGGACAAACAATCCATCACTTATTTCTAAATACACCATGAAAGATCCGACTAAAAAGATAGTCTGGTGGTCTATTGGAGCTGTTGGTGCTGCTGCACTTGGGGGAGGAGCTGCATGGTTTTTTACAAGGCCGGAACCTCCGAAACCACTTGAGGATCTTAGTATTGCGGACCTGCCAGTTCACTCCAGGTAGTTTTTGTGCGGATTTGGACCGGTCAGCACTCTTTTTGCGTATTCTGTCGATAACTTTATGCGCTTCAATATCATTTCTGTTCAGACACACTATTTTCCGGAAGAGTACGTATTACTTTGTTAAACCTGAGAGTTCCGGCCAACGGGTGCAAAATATTCGGGGCAGCTTACATCAAAGGTTACTTTAATTTCCAGTCGGATTAACACATTATAATTAATGAGTGTGTATGGATCTATCGCGGAAGTTATTTTAACGTTAAGTAAAGAAAACGGAAAGACAGTCCGGGATGATGATTGTTATTGAAAACCGGCTAATGTATCAGTTAGTTAGCGCTATGGTGTGGAAATGCCATGAAACCGTTTTCAGAGTTATGTCACAACTACAGAATAAACAGGTATATTTCAATCGATTGTTAGAGGATGGTTACTTTTAGATGAAGAAAAAATACACTATTACTATTAATCCGCAGTATTTCTGGAAATTCTTTGTTCCCGGTGTCCTGATTGCACTTGTGGTAGGAGGTATAAGCGCTGTATTAGTTATTGATATGGTTGTAATGCCTAATATCGTTGGTGTTAACAGGGATATTGTAACTGTTCCGGATATTGTTGGAAAAGATCTTGAAGCAGGCAGGGATGTGCTGTATAAAGCAGGTTTGCTGACAGAAATAAGAAGTCGGGAATATGATAACAAACTGACTGAGAATGCAATTGTAAGTCAGTTTCCGGAAGCCGGATCTAAAGTGAAGAAAAACCGGCGGATTGCTGTGACGGTAAGCAAGGGAAAGCCAGTGGCAGTCATCCCTGACGTTCGGAATCAGACTGAACGACAGGCTCGGATTGAAATGAAGAAAGCAGGACTTTCTATTGGTAAAATTAAAAAAACCTATCATGATGAAAAACCTGTTGATATAATTATTCAGGCGTTTCCGGAGTGTGGAACAACAGTATCACGTGATCTGGAGATCGACCTGATTATCTCTAAGGGACCAAAGCCGACAACTGCTGATGTTCCGAATCTGGTTGGTGAGAGTATTTCTGAAGCAAGGAAAAAGATTGAGGAGAGTAATCTTGTAGTTGGTAAAATATCATACGAGAATAATTCGTCACTGCTTCCTGGAACCATTGTATCACAATCAGTATCACCAGGTACCAACGTTCCCTTTGAATCGGCAATTGATCTTGTTGTTTCAGTAATACGCTGATCAGTTTTTCTTGTTTGAGTATTGTCAATTGCAATATGTAAAATATAAAGAGGTATTTGTGCCAGGTTTCATTATCAGATTTATTTGTAACGTTTCAGCGATTTTTTTACTTTTTGTTAATTGTTCCGCACCACTCAGGAATACTGGTGTCGTAACACCTGAAAAACCAGCTGATCAACAGGTTGAACGTAAAGCTACAGTAGATAAAGAGAGTGCTGAACGTTATTTTATTATGGCAAGAGATTATGAGCGTCGCGGTATTGTTGACATGGCGGAGCATCATTATGAACTTGCCTATAATTTTGATCCGCAATCTGAAACGCTCAAGGATGAGCTTGTTCGCCGTTATATCGAATCAGAAAAAACATCAAAAGCGCTGATTCTCATAAAAGGGCAGCGGACAAATCAGGAGCTTTCAGCTAAAGAAAAACGTCAGGTTGTTTCTATTTATGTGAAGATGGGGGAGTTTGAAAAAGCTGCCGAAGTACTTGAACTTATTGATGAACGCACTGATGAAGAGGTGTATACTCTGGGGCTCATCTATGAGTCAATTGGAAAAAAAGATGACGCATTGAAGTATTATATGCTTTATTACGGAAAAAATAAGTCATCAATTCAGATTGGTTACAAAATCGGAAAACTTCTTATCACATCAAAACGTTTTACGGAAGCAGAATCTCTTTATACGTCAATGATTTCAGAATTAGGCCCGAAACCGGATGTTTTTGTAATGCTTGGTGGTCTGAAAGTAGTTCAAAAAGATACTGCTGAAGGCCTTCGGCTTTTCGAAAAAGCACTTGAACTGGATTCTCTCAATGAGGATGCGCTCAGGAGTGCTGCACAGATTTATCTTACCCGGAATGACTATGCTAACGCAATTGTCAACTATGAAAAACTGTACAACGAAAATGAACTGGGCGATGTATACGGAAGAACTCTTGCAATCATCTATTTTTACAACAAACAGTATGACAAAGCTGAAAACCTTTTAAGTGAACTGCTTAAAGATGGTATTGATGACTATGAACTTCATTTTTATTTGGGCCTTGTGTTCGCTGGACAGAAGAAAAATGATCTTGCCATGATCGAATTCGAGAAAACACTCTCAATACGAAATACATTTGGTGACGCGTGGAAAGAGATGTGTTATCTTGCACTTAAGGATAAGTTGTATGATGATGCGTTACAAATTGCGATGCGATATCAAAAAACAGTTCCTGACAATAATGCACCACTTAAGCTGCTTGGCCATGTGTATATGATTCGAAAAGAGTATTTAAATGCAATCGAATCGTTTCAAAAATCTTTGACAATAGATTCGACAGATGTGTACTCATATTTTGAATTAGGGAGCGCATTTGAACGTTCAAAACAATATAGTGAGGCAGCAGAAGCATTTAGCAGAGTTCTTGCCGCAAAACCTGATGATCCGGCAACATGCAATTATCTCGGATATATGTGGGCTGAGCGTGGAGAAAATCTTGATAGCGCAAAAATACTGATTTCAAAAGCATTGAAAGCAGATTCATCAAATGGAGCGTTTATTGATTCATACGCCTGGGTACTCTTTCAAATGGGAAATATCGACAGTGCTTATGTATATATTGAAGAAGCCGTAAAGAAAGTCGGTGATGATCCGGTAGTGCATATGCATAAGGGCGAGATTCACCTGAAGAAAAAAGAATATACAAAGGCTATTGATGCTTTCAGGAAAAGCCTGGAATTTGAACCTGAAGATCCGGAAAGTATCAGAAATAAAATCCTTGATATCGAAAAATTAATCAATGAATCCGGATCAAAAGGAAAATGAGCGTATACTTACGCAGGTTGATTTTTCCAGCAATTATTTTTATAGTGTCAAGTTGCACACCGCCGGATGATATCACGACGATACCTTATACTTGCGGTGGAACTATACTGTCAATTGCAGCTCCTGACAGTGTGAGTGCTGCAGCAGATATCTCAGTCAGAATTCAAAAAAAATCTTTTAGTGGAAATCTTGTTGTAAAACTAAAGGATACTGTCTTTTTCGATGCAAGGATTTACTCGTTACTTGGGATCGAGGTTGCTTCAATTAAAGAAAATTCGCAATCTGTCATGCTTGAGTACAGTGATCGGTTGTATACATTCAGTTCTGTACATGCAATGGATTCATTGCCGTTTGTCTGGGCAAGGGCGATAGGACTCAGGGAGTTTCAATCTTTTTTTTCAGGGAATCTTGTTCCATTACAACCTTATATTAATTCAAAACCTGACACAACAGTGGTTTTGAAGAGGAATGTGATGGTGCTTCGCTGGTTCATTCCAGAGAGAAATCTTCAGCTTGAAATGACGATTAATAGTAAAAAAACACTCCCAATTCAGATTAGTCTGGCCGATTTACGTCCAAACTCATCATGGCGGATTGTTTTCAAAAATTTTCGCGATGGCCGAGCGTATTCTTTACTGTTTAAAGAGGATGATTTTAACTATTTTTCAATAAACTACGAAAAAATACTTTTTTTTAACGGAACAACTCTTTTATGAACAAGTTTACGGCGATTGTATTGATACTGGGATCCTTATTTGTAGCATTAGCACAACATGAACATGCAGGGACCACCGATTTCCCAATTTTAAATCTAAGTGTTGACTCACGCAGTATCGGTCTTGCCGGTGCGTCTGCTGCTATACCAAATAGCCTGTATGGTGTATTTACCAATCCTGCGTCAATTGCCACGGATACAGGAAACATAAATGTAGCACTTGGATACATTTCAATCATGGATGGATTATGGGGTATTCCTGCGGCAGCATCACGATCATTTGGAAAATACGGTGTATTTTCTGTCAATATGTTCAGTGCGAATACATCTGTGGAAAACAGGGATGCACAGAACAACCTTACTGGTGAAAAGTCCTATTACAGTTATATCAACGGTGGAGTAAGCTGGGGGTATAAAATTTTTGACGGGCTTTACACGGGGGCGTCATTTAAGGGCGTTTACAACAAAATTGCTGAATACAGCGCAGGTGCACTCTACATTGATGCCGGTATTCAATATCGTTTGAAAAGTGAACGTTTGATATATGGGTTTACAATACATAATTTGGGTTTTATGGCTGAGAAATATGCGAGTGAATCGGAAGCCAGCCTGCCATTGACATTTGAAGGTGGCATTTCTTTTGTGCCCAGAACAATTCCATCATTGCGTCTTGCGATAGATGTAAACAAAAAGACCGGAGATTACGTTAATTTCGAGCCTGCAGTTGAAGTGAATATTTACAAAAAAGTCCTTGTTATGCGGCTTGGTTATGCATTCAGTCAACGTGATGCATCACATGTTATAGACTTGCTGCAGAATTCCGAGGATGATGACTATCAGAAAAGCAATCTGTCTTCGTTATGTGCAGGCGCCGGGCTTAAAACTGACATTTCAGGAAAAATGGTTGTACTTGATTTTGGTATCAAATTCGCAACAGTAGCTATCGCACCATCAATTTCAGTATCAGGAATATTATCACTCTAAGTGTCGCGATACTGCACATGGCGGTTTCCCGATAAATACTGATTCCTTGTCGCGATTAACTGCGTCAGTTATAATTATACATGCACGATACAATACATCAGGTATGAGCATTGTGGTACATCTGAAGGCAATCCGGTTACATATCCTGAACAAGCCGTCGCAGTCCGCTTTTTGGAAACTTCACAACGATTTTACTTGGGGATCCATTATCTTTTCCGACGACAGTTCCACATTCTTTAAATTGCTTATGATGAATAACTTCGCCAATAAAAAAGTGGTCGGTGGGAGTATATGAACGCTGTTCAAAAATCTCAATCGAATTTTTACGCTGCTCCAGAATATCTGTACCTGAATAGCAGAACGTTTTCATGCATCGGGTGCAATAGTATTCAAAAACTGAGTTCCGGTCGACAATCTTTCCGTTTCCTGCGATGCAACGGTCGAGGTGTGCTATCGTAATTTTCTCACAGAACCTACAAAAAATCTCGAACTCATCTGCAGGACTGAATAGTGATGATGACATCGTTGACTCCTTTTTTTTGTGGCAGGTTTCATAATGTATCTCCTTCAGCCGCTGCTGGGGTAGTGCCGGGGCTGAATTGTATTATTTTCTATACAGTTGGCGTGGATACAGAAAGGTAGGGTATCGGAATGAAAAAGATTGAAAACCTCTACGCATTATAAAGAGGTAATCAGGTGAATTCCAGATCAACCAGTATGAAATGCTCTGCATTCAACTGGTCATAATTTTACAGTGAAAACAACTGTATCAATCAGATTTATTAGAATTCATCAGTTTTACTACCTTTACCGTCAGAATGACGCCAATTTTCTATAGTATATAATTCTAAATTATAACTATGTACGTTTTTTTTCAACCCTGGATAAGAAAAAACATGGAAAAATGCATAAAATGTACCTACAGTACAGCGACTTTTCGTATTTTATAGCGTTTTTAAAAAGGAAAATTCCATTTTGAACATAGTTTTCATGGGTTCAGCAGAGTTTGGTTTACCCGCTTTAGAGGCGTTGATTCAAAAACATAGAATATGTGGCATTGTAACAACACCGGCAAAACCACAGGGCAGGGGATTAAAACTAAGCGAATCTCCGGTTGCCGTATTTGCGGAGCAGCATAATTTAGGACCAGTATTACAACCGGACAGCCTAAAATCTACAGAATTTATCAATACATTACAATCACTGAACGCAGATCTTTTCGTAGTAATAGCATTCCGGATACTTCCCAGAGCCGTATTTTCCATTCCAAAATACGGGACAATTAATATTCATGCATCACTTTTGCCCAGATTTCGTGGTCCTGCACCCATTCACCGGGCTATTGAGGCAGGAGAGCAATGCAGTGGAATAACGATTTTCAGAATTGATGAAGGCATTGACACCGGGGAAATTCTATTTCAGGCGTCGGTTGACATCGGGAGTATGGAAACGACACCGGAACTCTATGAACGTCTGAGCAGGCTTGGTGCGCAATCGATAAATGATGCGATAATGAAACTTGACAGCGGTGAGACGGCGTATCTTCCACAGGATCATTCTTTGTCATGTAAAGCTCCAAAACTTTGCAAAGAGGAAGCACGCATCGACTGGACACTTCCTGCTGAAACAATATTTAACAAAATAAGAGCATTCAAGCCATTTCCGGGAACGTATTGTATGTCTGACAACAAACGACTTGGTATTGATAGTGCTCTGGTTGTCGATAGCGCCAATGTTGCTGTTCCGGGAACAATAACTTCTATTGGTGATACTTATTTTGATGTTGCCTGTAATCCCGGTCTGCTTCGTGTGGTAAAAGTAAAACCAGAGGGGCGCAGGATGATGGATACACATGACTATCTTCTCGGTAGTCGTTTGACAGAAGGGTATAGACTTACATGAAAAGTCGTCAGTTGATTTTTCGTATTATAACTGAATATGACAAGCATCCGTCAAATCCGGAGCGTCTGATTGATACAATAATCGGAGATTATCATGTCGATCACCGGGATAGACGGTTTATTTTTGAAATGGTTTACGGAATTATCCGTAAAATGCTGTATCTTGACTATGTGATAGATTCTTATGTCAATGATGAACGATATAAGGACAATGATGTTTTACGTCGCATTCTTAGAATCGGTATGTATCAGCTGCTTTTTATGGACCGGGTACCTGATCATGCGGCTGTAAATGAAACGGTTAATCTTGCAAAAGAAAATCCACAGGTTTCAAAAAATGCAAACGTGGTAAATGCATGCATGAGAAGATTGATTGCAGCAAAGAAAATAGTTAAATTACCCGATCCACAGAACGATCTGACACTACGCTTGTCAATTGAATTTTCGCATCCGAGATGGATCATCGAACGCTGGATGAAAAATTATGGTCTTCTTAAAACGAAGAAAATCATGGCATTCAACAATGAGAAACCGTCAATATATCTCAGAAGAAAATTACGAAACTATTCACGGCAGCAGTTTGAAGCTGAGGTGAAAACGATTTGTGAGCAGTCAAGCGGGTACATGAATCTTTACTATAAGCTTAAAAAATCATTACTGCCTGAAAACATCAGAATGATTCAGGCTGGTATGTGTAATGTTCAGGCTCCATCATCCGGCTGGGTGATTGGACTGCTTGATGTACAAAAAGGTGAGAAACTGATTGATCTCTGCTCTGCACCAGGTGGTAAAACGGCACTACTCTCTGAATTGACTGGTGATGAAGGCAGGGTTTGTGCTGCTGAAGTAAAATGGCCCCGATTGATGAATGTTGTGGAAACCGTCGGGCGTATGGAACTGAATAATGTCTACCCGCTCCTTTGTGACGGGACACATCCCCCGTTTACAGGCGTTTTTGACAAGGTACTGCTTGATGCTCCCTGTACTGCTACCGGAGTGTTTAACCGTCACCCTGAAGCGCGTTGGGTGCGTTCAGAGGAAGATCTGAACCGTATTGTTGATGTTCAGTATCAATTGTTGGCATCCACTGCAAATCTGGTAGGCAAAAATGGTGTTGTCGTCTATTCAACCTGTTCCATAGAACCCGAGGAAAATGAGATGCAGATTGAACGTTTTCTTAAAGAACATCCTGAATTCGTTCTTGAACAGGCGCCGGAAGTAATTCCCAGACGATACGTTGATGATCATGGATTTGTAAAAATAACTCCGTTTGAGCATCAAATGGATGGAATGTTCGGGGCGCGGTTACTGAAAAAAAAGTCCTGAACCAGAAATAGACAGGAATATGGCTTAACCAGTTCCTGTCCGTTTTTTCCGCTTATTATTATACCTCCATACGAAAAATACTATTGCACACTCCGGCCGATGTATTGTATAGTTAACGTAATGATATTCAATCTGTTAACTTGTGATACTGCTATGAAGCACAATAAAAGGACTGTTTTTGTTTTTATCACTGCATTATGTATCACATGCACCTATCCATTATCAGGGTTTAATACCAGGATGATGTATGTTGCAGATGATTTTAATGAGCGGACTCTCAGTGGCCATAGTATCTGTACGGGGCCACTCTTCAATCAGAAAAATGAAGATATCACTGACACTGCAAATTTACAGCGTGATATCAAGGTATTGAAGAAATTAAGAAAGGATCTTCGTTTAAAGGTATTTACAGAGGCAAAGAATCAATTTACAATCAGTAGTGGAACTTTTACGTGTGATTCATTATTTTCAATACTGGCGTATGGATCCGTTGTTGAAATACAGCTCCTTGACAAATTCTGGAAGTCGCTCGATTGTGATTATCTTATGATCATGAGAATCAGGGATGCGATGAATGTTCATACTTTTAATAATGTAAATCGAAAACGGATTCGTATTGAAGCTGATCTCTGGAGTGTTAAGAATCAGGAGTCGGTGTGGCGTTATGAGATTTACGGACTCGCTGACGGTAACAATGTTGGTGATAGGGAACTCATCAACAGCGCCATTCATAAAGCATACGAATTATTACCTGTAACGATCCCGTCCTACGAAAGCGGACCGTGGTAATGAAAGAGTGTGCGGAACGATTTGTCCGGGTTGGATTTAAGAAAGATCCCAGAAAGATCTTTGATCAGGTTGATAGTATTACAGCATCAATGATTCGTGACGGATGGACATTAAAGGATAGCTGTATTGAGGATGGGCTTGCAAATATTCATCTGTTTTTTGAAAGAGAAATCGATGTGTCATCAGAAGAAGAAAAAACAAGGAGGATTTCATGAAGTTTGAAATTGAGGATTTCGGTAAATTTAAAATGATTCACATTATCGGAAATATCGATACTGCTGAAAGTACCAGGACTCTTGATAATGAAATCAATTCACTGATAGAATCGGGAAATCATCACTTCGTATTTAATCTAGAGCGTACAACCTATCTTGACAGCGCAGGAATAAGCATTTTTATCCATTGTCTGTGTGATATCCAGCATAATAAGGGTTCTGTGTTTATTATCGCTGAAGATACACAGGTTCGCCGTGTGCTTGAAATGGTAGGTATTAACCGTTTGATAAAAACGTATGATTCTGCAAAGGATTTTGCAAATGCACAGAAAGTCGCTGTTGCATAACATTTTTTTTCGTTCCTTTTTTTTTGCTGCATCCGTGCTTGTTTTACAGTCCGGATGTGCACTTTCAGGTATGGTGGTTGACAAAGAAAAAATTCAGACACCTGTAAAACGCCTGTACCTTAAAGAAGATCCTTTTCTTAAAATCTGGCACGGCGGTCTTGTAAAACATATACCGTTAAGTAAAGTTACGATGGTCAAAATTGACGCTGCAAAGTCAATCGTTGTTGGAGATGACCTTTACTTCGGCGGTGAAGTAATCCTCAGGAATGGTGCCAAAGTTCAACCATCAGATGATAAATCAGCGCTCAATGCAGTGTATATTTCTATTCATAATACACTTGCCGGTAAAAGCAGAGAACAGTCTTTTTCTATTTCACTGGAAAATGTAAGCGAGATTCAGGTTAATAAATAAACAGATGAACCAAATGGACTGTTATTAACTGTGACACTTCAGAATAGTTTCTCTGAGTGCATCAGGCGATTCACAAAGGAAATCAGGATTTGAATTCTGAAGAATTGTTTTATTGTTATATCCCCATGTTACAGCAATTGATTTAACGCCTGCAATTTTTGCAGCTTCGATATCACGGGTTTCATCACCGATGTAATATACTTTTGATGGATCAAGTTTGTGATTTGCCAGGACTTTTTTCAAAACAGCAGATTTCTGCCATATACGTAATGAAGAAAAAACAAAACTGAAATCAGGATAGTTAGACTGTTTTAAAAATGCATTGACATTTTTCACGGAATTAGATGTAATAATACCACTTTGCATGTTGAGACGCTTTATTTCTTCAACGACTTCGTTCATCCCCTGAACCGGTTTGATTTTATTAATCTCTTTCTTAAGAATTTTCCGCGCTTCAAGAATGACAAATGGCAGTTTGAACCTGGAGAAGTCAATCATCGAAAATATCTGATGAGAACTCAGGCCACGATAATATTCAATATTGCTCTTATCAAATCGGGCAAAATTGAAACGGTCTGCAAGTCTGTTCAGAAGATCAAAGTACACAATGAGTGTATCGGCAATAGTTCCGTCAAAATCAAAAATCATTGTAATTGGCTGTTGCGATAACTTTTGCATTTTTTGGTGATGGTCCCTGATGTACATTCAATTGATTTGTCTTAAATTTGATTTTGATATAATACCATGTAAATCTTTGTATAATATAATAAAAAAAGATTGAATGATGGATTAAAAAAAGGCAATTACTATTGATCACTGCCTTATCAGATTTTACTGCATATTTAGATGAAATGACAGAACATTCTGAAGAATGAGTAATTCTGGATAGACTTATCCATGAAAACCTCTACTACAATGCGCTAATAATCAACGTAGTATCCGGTTTAAAGTTTGAATTGCGATAGCAGGTGTTTTTGATTTGCAGAGAGTTCAGAGAGTTCGTGTGCACTTGTCCTGATCTGGTCGACATTTCAGGAGTTTACTGAAAAGGTAATGATCCCTGATTCATATGACTGTCCTGAACAATAGCTCTTCTGCGCAAGTCATTATAAACATTGCGGATGAACAGCAGAAATCTTATACTATCAATAGTGGCTAATGATACTTCAATACGAAATAGCAACAAAAGTTTCAGTCAGGTTTTTCAAATCAACAGGACATTAGGTATGAAACTATCGTTTAAGGCCTGGTACTTCAGATCAACAATTGATGAGCTACGGGTAAGTAAAAAGTTCCAGGAGTATACAATTGAATTTCATGATCCCTTAGTAATTAAAATCAGTGAATTACAAAGAGTTATGATTACCAGTTTCGGTGCTGTTGTTTTTTATTCGTTTGATGAAAAAATTGCACAGCTTGTTTCTTCGCGAATTATTGAAACACTTACAGATCCGTTTGTCGAGAAAGAGGTTGAAGACCGGCTTATTGTTGAAATTGGCGCACCGGAAGATAAAATTCAATACAATGAAGTACACCTGAAAGAATCCGGCACTACATCAACACAGCTTCGGATAATTGCTATGCTCTTAGCTCAATCTGTTGCCCTTGACCATCTGGAACGTCAGACTGATAATGCATTGCCTGGATTCAATCAGTATCTTGAGCAGTTGAGTACAGAGGGAAAAATCAGTATATCATCACGCAAGATACTGAAAAACATCGGTTTTGCCATGCAGACCCGATACACGGTGCTCGGTAATGTGGCATTATTTGACAAACCGGCAGAAACGTGGGATTCAGAGGCAATTGAAAATCTGTATCAGGAATTACTTGATTTCTTTGATATACCTGAACGTCAGAAGGTATTGTCAACAAAACTGGATTTCATTAATGAAACTACGACAATTCTTTTTCAGGTACTTTCGGCCCGTAAAAGCCATAAACTCGAATGGATCGTGATAATACTGATCGCAATAGAGATTGTTGGAATCGGTTTTGTAGAACTAATCGATTTTTTTGTCGGGAGGTGACGCTGTCAAAGGGAACCGGAAACGGTATCTCTGCGGTGCTTTTTACAATACAGAAATTGGTTGTGTCACTTTTTCAACGCTTCTGCTAAGCGCAGATCCTCAATTGTTGTAATTTTAAAATTGTTCGGATCACCCCAGGCAATTGTCGCTGTGTGACCGTTTTTCTGCATCAGCATTACTTCATCTGTCGGCAGTGCATCTCCAGGTTTAATCGATTGAAATGCTTTACTTAAGGCGGATCGCCGGAAGAACTGTGGTGTTCCGACTCTGACAAGTTCTTCCCTGTTAATCGTTTCGCCGGCAGTATCATTTGTATATTTTCGTATTGTATCAACTACCGGTGTTGCTGTAAAAATACACTCGGAATGTGATGATTTGTCAAGTATTGAATCAATCACCCCGGCAGTTACAAATGGCCGTGCAGCATCATGGATCATTACATAGCCGGCATCAGATGCAATAATACCATTCCTGACTGATTCCCAGCGTTCAGTTCCACCAACCACACAGGTTACGCGGGGAGATCCGAATTTTGATACAGTTTCATCAAGCATCGGTTGCGGAACGACAAGAATTACCTTACGAATGCATGAATGTTGTAAAAATGTGTCAAGACTCCAGGATAACAGCGGTTTTCCAGCAAGTGGTACAAACGCTTTGGGTATTGAAAAACCAAGTCTGGAACCGGAACCAGCCGCAACTATTATTGTGTCAATTGTTTTATTCATGATGGTAATTACAATTAAAGGGTGACAAATTAACCACAATGTCAAATATGCCATACAGAACATACTATTGATTAAAGAAAATTGTATTCGTGATAAGGATACAGAGTAGTAAATAATGTAATACTCTGTATCCTGCAATGTTCCTGATAGTGACACAAAGTATTACTTACCGAATTTCCGTTCAATAAGGCCATTGACTTTCATGGGAAGGCCAAAGAGTCTTATGAATCCTGTAGCATCCTTCTGATCATAGAGTTCGGTATCGGTAAACGATGCAAGGTCTTCGAGGTACAGTGATTTCTCAGCCTGTGAACCTGCTGCAACAATATTCCCTTTGTAAAGTTTCATCCGGACTTTACCGGTAACATTCTGCTGTGTCACATCGATGAATGCATCGAGTGAATTTCTTAGTGTCGAGAACCACTGACCATTGTACACGAGCTCTGCATAACGGATTGCAAGCATCTCTTTCATGTGACTTGTATCGCGGTCAAGAACCAGCCGTTCGAGTTCTCTGTGTGCAAAATAAAGGATTGTGCCGCCCGGTGTTTCATACACGCCACGGGATTTAATACCAACGAGACGGTTTTCTACCATGTCAACATGTCCGATGGCATGCACAGCTCCGATCTCATTAAGCTCTTTAAGGAGCGCAACAGGGTCAAGTGCTTTTCCATTCACTGCAACAGGGATACCTTTTTCGAAGGTAACTTCTACATGCTCTGCTGTATCAGGAGCTTTTTCAATAGTATTTGACAATGTATAAACATCATCTGTCGGTTCATTCCAGGGACTTTCAAGCATTCCACCTTCATGACTGATATGCCAGATGTTCCTGTCTTCAGAATAGATCCGCTTTTTTGATTGTGCAATCGGAATGTTGTGTGCGTCCGCGTATGCAATACAATCTTCGCGGGAATGCATTTTCCAGAGTGGGTCTTTCCAGGGAGCGATAATTTTCAGTGTCGGGTCAAGCGCCATAACGGTAAGTTCAAAACGTACCTGATCATTTCCTTTTCCTGTTGCACCATGTGCAACTGCTGTTGCACCCTCTTTATGTGCAATCTCTACAGCCCGTTGTGCAATAAGAGGACGTGCAAAGCTGGTTCCGAGGAGATATGATCCTTCATAAACGGCACCCGCTTTAAGGGTTGGATAGATATAATCGGTAATGAACTCTTTTGTCATTCTTTCAATGTAAAGCTTTGATGCGCCTGTTTTAATTGCTTTCTCTTCAAGGCCACTCAGTTCATCTTCCTGACCAAGATCAGCACACATGGCAATAACTTCACAGTTATACGTTTCCTTGAGCCAGGGAATCATAATTGACGTATCAAGGCCACCCGAGTAAAGTAGTACTACTTTTTCCATTTTTAAATCCTTTATAATCGTGACATACCGGAGTGATACTCTGTATGCGTTGTTGATAAATAATTATTCACAAAACAAGTACCCGACACAATATAAACACCGTTTACAGGGAGTTACATTGATGCAAGCGTTTTTTCGAAAATGTCAACCGCTTTATCAATATCCTTTTGTGATATTACAAGAGGAGGGATAAAACGAATTGTGTGATGCCCTGCTTTAATTACCAGAAGTCCGTTGTCTTTACACTTTGCTACGACGGGAACAGGATCAACAGACAACTGAACACCAATCAGAAGACCATCACCGCGAATTTCCTCAATTACAGGATATTTTTTCCTGAGCTCATTCATTTTTTTCTTAAGATAACCGCCAAGCGATTTTACCTCCTTTAAAAAAGCTCTATCGGAGATAATTTCCAGTGTTTTCAGGCCTAACAGACATGCAAGAGGATTTCCGCCAAATGTGGTACCATGATCACCAACCGCAAGTGGTGCGACTACTGCATTTTTACAGAGCACAACTCCGAGAGGCAGACCGCCACCAATCGGTTTTGCAACAGTCATGATATCAGGTATAACTTTGGAATGTTCATAACCCCACAATTTACCGGTTCTACCGACACCGCACTGTATTTCATCAAAGATAAGCAATGTCTGTGTTTTATCACAATAGTCGCGAAGGAATGTAAGAAATTCCTTTGATGCAGCATGAATGCCGCTTTCACCCTGTATCGGCTCAATAATGATTGCTGCAAAAGAGTGCTCTGACAACACTTTTTTGGTACGCTCAATATCATTAAAAGGACTATAGTAAAAGCCATCAAGAATCGGATCGAACCCGGCATGGAATTTTGGTTGTGCAGTAGCACTTAATGCACCATACGTTCTTCCATGAAAACCATCCTCAAATGAGAGAATGTTAAATTTGTCCGGATTGATTGTTTTACCGTATTTACGGGCAAATTTAATAGCCGCTTCGTTTGCCTCGGTACCGCTGTTACAGAAAAAGACCTTGTCTGCGAAGCTCTTTTTTATAAGCAGTTCAGCAAGGTCTATTTGTGGTTTGACAAAGTACAAATTTGACGTATGGAGAAGACTGGCTCCATATGACTTTATAACCTTGTCAATAACAGGATGCGCATAACCTAATGCATTTACAGCAATACCGGAACCGAAATCAAGGAATTTCCTGTCGTCCGTATCATAAATGTAGACGCCTTTACCCTTTACAAAAGGAGCTCCGCTTCTTTTAAATACAGGGACAAATAGTGAGTTTAGATCTTTTTTCATATATTTTCCGTTATTTGAAAATGACTGTACCAAGAGATGTTGATGTTGTCAGTTCGTTACGCAATGTAGAACTGTCTTTCCATCCGCATATATGAACTCTGCCAACACCGCGGTTTACGGCGTCTGCTGCGGAGCGAAGTTTGGGAATCATTCCTCCGGTGATGTGGCCTTCGGTAATAAGGCCCTCGATTTCTGATGTTCGTATCTCGCTTCGGACTTTTTTGTCAATTAATACTCCGGGAACATCAGATACAAACACAAGGTCGTCAGCCTTGATTGCCATTGCAAGTTCACTTGCGGCAAGATCGGCGTTGACATTATAGATACATCCTGAGGCATCACGCGAAATGGGGGATATGACCGGGATAATTCTGTTTGTTTTAAGAATGTCAATTATCGATGTGTTTACTTTGTCAATTTGTCCGACAAAACCGATATCCTGACCTTTCATAAGCATCTTTGATGCCTCAAAGAGATTACTGTCAACACCGCTGAAACCGAATGCGTTTACACCCTGCATAAGAAGTGCATTGACAATCCTCTTGTTGACATCACCGGACAGAACCATCTGGACGATCTTTACCATTTCAGCATCCGTGACCCGCATGCCCTCAATGAATGTAAATTCCTTGTTCAGAAGTGCAAGCTGCCGGGCGATATCTTTACCACCACCGTGAACAATAATTGGAAACGCATCCGCGATGAGTGTTTTTATGCTTTGACCAAGTTCAAAAAGAAGCCCCTCTGCATCAACAGTCGAACCGCCGATTTTTATACAAACAGTACGCATCGTATCCCTCTCTTAACAGTCACAATGGAACTGGAAAACCAGGTTTTGTACTATGAATTATACAGTAATTTCATATTAAAAGTAATCAGTTAAAATAATAAACGCGCGTTCAGAAATTTATCAAATAATTACTGGAGCATTGCATTAATGTTCCATTGTTTTTTAGTTGTTTATTTTCCGACACTTAGAATATTGATACCATAAAAAAATACCTTCGCACCACCGGTGATGTTTACGTTGCAATGATTTATTTCAATGGTATAATCTTCAAATATATAAACCGGGTGTACGTTTGGTTTTTTTGTTTTTCCGGTACAAACGGTATATACCAGAATAATAATTGATGTTTATATCCTTTTAAGATTATGAAATTAAACAAAATGTGAGGAATAATTGTGGAAGTGTTTGTTGCCCGTCAACCTATTTTCAATATTAAAAAAGATGTCGTTGCGTACGAGCTTCTTTATCGTAACAGCAGAGTAAACTCTTTTAGCGGCATTGATGGTGATACGGCGACATCAGCGCTTATAACAAATTCGCTGCTTGTGCTGGGACTTGATTCATTGACTCAAAACAAAAAAGCGTTTATTAACTTTACCTTGACACACCTCAGGGAAGAAACCCCGATGCTCTTTTCAAAAGAATCGCTGGTGGTTGAGATTCTTGAGGATGTAACCGTAGATAACCAGCTCGTTGAGATTTGTGTTGAACTGAAAAAAAACGGATTTGTTATTGCAATTGATGATTTCACCGCAGATGATATCAACAGGTATATTCCATTGTATCCGTATATTGACATTATCAAAGTTGATTTTATGAAATGTAGTCCTGAGCAGCAGGTTGAAATTGTCAGGGAGCTCAAATTATTCAAACTTCTCTTTCTTGCGGAAAAAGTTGAGATGGAGGATGAGTTTGAATGGGCAGCAAGATGTGGATATTCACTATTTCAGGGGTATTTTTTCAGTAAACCGGTTATTGTTGACGGTAAAGCCATTACACCATCAAAGATGGCACAGTTTCAACTCCTTAACGAATTGTCAAAAACAGAACCGGATGTAGATGTTTTATCTGCAATAACACTGCGGGATCTGTCGCTGTCATACAAGATATTGCGTCTTGTCAATTCGGCTGCATTTCGCAGAACATCAGAAATACGATCAATCAAACAGGCACTGGTCTATCTGGGACTTCGTGAATTGCAGAAATGGTTATCATTTGTCATAGTACAGGATATGGGGGCGGATCAACCTGATGAACTCGTGTGGCTGGTTCTTGTCAGGGCAAAATTCGGCGAGATGATGACCAGGGTTATCGGATGCGCAGAACGGGAATCGGAAGTGTTCCTTATGGGATTATTTTCCTGTATTGATGTCTTTTTTAACCGTCCGATTGATGAAGTGATTGCAAAACTCCCGCTTGCATCTGATGTAAAAGATGCCCTGCTTGGAAAAGAGAATTTTCTATACTGGATTCTGCGAACAATACTTGCCTACGAAAAAGGGGAATGGGACCTTTTTTATGAAATTTCGGGAAAATTGAAACTTGACAAAGAGAAGGCAACAGATATGTACATTGAAGCGGTGGGGTGGGCCAATCAAATTAAGCAGGATACTGCAAAGAATTAAGAATCGTTATACGGCACAGCAACATCATGACAGCTAATCATCAATAAATACGTTATATATTTTCCAGACATCGGATTGTTACGAAGAATACTACCCGTCAGCCCGAAATCAGGGCTTCTTTTTCTTCGCGGGATAACTGCTTGATAGCATACTCCCGTTTCAATGCAATACTTTTTGTAGCGCACTTCTCTGAAAAAACAAGAATGAACGGTGAGCGGCCACGAGTGTATCGGGCCCCCTTTCCCGTGTTATGAAGTTCAATGCGTTTTTGTAAATTGTTGGTAATGCCGGTATAAAAGGTGTTGTCGTTGCACTGAAGAATGTAGACTATCCATTCAGTTGATTTATGTTCGTTGTGTGTTGGCATAGTGATCAGTGTTACTGTTAATCCTGCGTTGTCAAATCATTAATATACACATTTTAAATGCGCTATCCAATTGAATTGAAATCAGGATACAGAACAACAGAAAAGAAATTGTTCATACAGTATGGATGATATATTTTAATAAGGACAAATCCCGACACAATTTTTTTAAAAAAACTTTGGAGGTAAAAAATTATGATCAAAATGCTTGCTGCCATAGCGTTGTTTTGTTCACTTGCACTTGCTTCAAATCCGGAAGTGAAGTTGCAAACGACTATGGGTGATATTATTATTCGCCTCGATAGTACCACTGCACCTAAAACGGTAGAAAACTTTTTAGGGTATGTCAATAGCGGGTTCTATAATGGAACTATTTTTCATAGAGTTATTGATGGTTTTATGATTCAGGGTGGTGGCTTCACCGCTGATATGAAAGAAAAAGAAACCAAAGCACCAGTTCAGAATGAAGCACATAATAAAGTCAAAAATGTGCGCCGCACTATTGCAATGGCACGAAAAAGTAATCCGAATTCCGCAACTGCTCAATTTTTTATCAACGTAGTGGATAATCCGGCTCTTGACCATAAGAATACATCAACCTCCGGATATGGATATTGTGTATTTGGTAAAGTTATTCAGGGAATGGATATTGTTGATGCAATCGCGAAAGTTCAGAAAACCGCAAAGGGAATGATGACAGATATACCGGTAACTCCGGTTGTTATCAAATCTGCAGTTCTCCTGCCACCACCGACCGACATTAAATAGTTCCTGAAAACAATATAAACGTTGTATAGTAAGAATCGCCTGTTATACCAGAACCGTCAGGTTCAGGTATAACAGGCAATTCTCAAGGTTATATGTTTATGCATGCGCAGAAATGATCGTTGTCATTGTCAAGTTCCTTTAGCTCCGGTATCGTGTCAAGGCAGGCTGAGCAGCGCCTGCTGCACCGGGGATAAAAACTGCATCCGGTTGTATTAGAAATCAATTCAATTTCATTCGGGTTGTTTTTATGGAGACGACCTTTTCCGGGAATTGGAATACTGTCAAGCAACAGCATTGTATAGGGATGTTTTGGATTTGTAAATATCTGTTCGTCAGTGCCGGATTCGACAATTTTGCCAAGGTACATAACTGCGACTTTGTTTGCAAGATGACGAACCACAGCGAGATCGTGTGAAATAAACAGCTGTGTCAGATTATGTGTTGTTCGCAGATCCTGCATAAGGTTAATAATCTGAGCCTGTATTGAAACGTCAAGAGCACTCACCGGTTCATCGGCAACAACGCATTGAGGATTTGTTGCCAAAGCCCTTGCAATACCGACCCGCTGGCGCTGGCCGCCGCTGAATTCATGAGGGTATCGTGTCAGGTACTCTGTTGAAAGTCCAACCTGTTGCATCAGATTTACAACGATATTTTTTCGATCCTGTTTACTATAAAGATTGTGTATCTGAAGTGGCTCTTCAAGTATGGAACCGATAGTAAGGCGGGGGTTGAGTGAACTGTAGGGATCCTGAAAAACGATCTGAATGTGTTTACGGATTGTTCTTCGGGCTTTCTGATCAAGTGATACCCATTCAACCGGTTTATGACTGAAATCACTTAAGTAAAGCTGAACACGTCCATCCGTAATATGATTCAAACCAAGGACTGCTTGTGCCGCAGTCGTCTTTCCGCAGCCGGATTCACCAACCAGTGCAAATACTTCACCAGCATTAATTGTAAACGATATCGAATCAACCGCTTTTACATATCCAGTTGTCTTTCCGAAAACACCTTTACGAACAGGATAGTGTACTTTGAGGTTATCAACAGTTACTACCGGATACTTTTTATCGGGTTCATTATTTGTCATAGAGAAAACATCTCACGGTATGTGTGGTATCCAGGTTGTACAGTGGTGGATGCTCTTTCCGGCATCGATCCATAACCATGGAACATCTGGGATTAAACGGGCAACCCGCCGGAATATTCCTCAACGTAGGGACATCACCGGGGATCACCTGAAGTCTGCCCTTTTTATTATCGGTATGTGGAATGGTTTCAAGCAGGTTTTTGGTATATGGATGAGCCGGAGCATTAAAAAGGCTCGTAACAGGTGCGAATTCCATGATTTCACCACCATACATAACAATTACCTGATTTGCAATATCGGCAACAATTCCAAGATTATGCGTAATGAGCATCATTGACATGTTTTTTGCATGCTGCAGATTATAAAGAAGATCAAGAATTTTAGCCTGAACCGTTACGTCAAGAGCCGTCGTGGGTTCATCAGCAATAAGCAGCCGTGGTGAACAGGACAATGCCATGGCAATCATCACCCTCTGACGCATTCCGCCACTCAATTGATGCGGGTAGCTTGAAAATGTGCGTGATGGATCCGCAATACCAACCTCACCAAGCAGTTGCAGGGTTCTGTCTACAGTCTCTTTAGGGTTTAAGGTGGTATGGCATTCAATCATTTCAGTAATCTGCTTACCACAGGTTATGAGTGGATTCAGTGATGTCATCGGATCCTGGAAAATCATTGAAATTTTCCCTCCCCGTAAACGTCTGAGCTCATCTTTCTTTAGTTTCAGAATATCACGATTTTCAAAAAATATTGAACCTCGGTGAATAACACCGTAAGGTTCGGGAACAAGGCGCAGTAAGGACAACGCTGTCATTGTTTTCCCACATCCCGATTCACCGACAATACTGATCGTCTGTT
Source organism: Fibrobacter sp. (assembly GCA_012513915.1). GTDB lineage: Bacteria > Fibrobacterota > Chitinivibrionia > Chitinivibrionales > Chitinispirillaceae > JAAZBG01. Next base: position 31,904 of record JAAZBG010000289.1, on the reverse strand, counting down.
TTTCCGGAATTTCGAATGTAACACCTCTGACTGCATGTGCAGTATAATCGGGCATTTTAAAGGAAACATGCAGATCGTTACATGAAAGGCAAGTTGACAAGCGCTCTCCAGGCTCAGATTTAATCACTTAAACAGATAATAGGAATATAAATAAATTTTTGTTATGTATACCATATTATTGATGTTTTCTGATTTGCGGTGCACATTCGGCACAGGTGCAACGTTTAATGCATGGGTAAACGATATTTTATATACGCTGCTAGGGACAAGGCATGTTTTGTCCCTACCACAAATGTGGTATCAATGAATATACAAAATATTTATGTTTATTAAATATCGTTAAATATCAATGACATATATCTAATTATCATTAAAAGTCTGTATACACAAGAATACAGATAATTGATTGAAGTGTAGACAGTACAGGTTCCGTTAGGTATCTTTATACCAGATGCATCTGTCTGTTTTTTATTACACCTCTGGTAAGGTAACAGTATCAATGAAGAACAATATAATTAATCTGAGTGTACCGTCAGTGAAAGCAGGAATTCTTACAGCACGGCTGTTTGATCTGAGTGGGAAACTTGTTTATAGTGAGGATATATCATTGTCTGGTGGTGTCAATTCGATATCAATAAATGTACATGATAATTGCAGAATTATTCGCAGCGGCAATTATCTTATGACATTATCATCACCGGAAGTTGGAAACAGTTCATTCAGAGTGACCTTGACTGGAAGGTAGTAAGTATGCTGAGGATGTTCTGAAAAAGAACGTGTAGTTGAGACCGGAATCAGCAGCAGAGGCACAATGTCTGCTGCCGATTCTTTCTTTATAAAAGAGAAAGTAGTTCAAACAGGTTGAAATGAATAAAAAAATTGTAATATATGATTACATTGATTACCGGGAATTCCTGAGGGATATATTCGCTCAGAAAAAAAGTGAATGCGCATTTTATTCCTATCGGTTGTTTTCACAAAAAGCCGGATTTAAATCTCCTAATTTTCTCAAACTTGTTATTGATGGTGAACGGAATTTGACGAAAGAGAGTATTTTTAAAACCTGCAAGGCATTCAGTCTGAACAAAAAAGAATCGGATTACTTTGAAAACCTTGTTTTCCTTAATCAAAGTAAAACACTTGAAGAGAAAAACAGTTATCTTGCAAAAATCGTAAAATACAGAAGCCGTTCGAATGCAAAGCTCATGGAAGCACCGGAGCTGGAGTATTACTCAACATGGTACAATCCGGTTATCCGTGAGCTTGTTACGGCAGTTAATTTTCATGGTGATTACAAAAAACTTGCATCGTGTGTTATTCCGCCAATCAGTGCTCAGGATGCAGAACGGTCGGTGGAGTTATTGGTACGATTAAACTTTATTGAATTAAAAAGTGATGGCACTTATAAACAGAATGCATTATCTTTAACTACTGGTCCACAAGTGAGGTCTGTAGCGGTTGCTAATTATCATAAGGAAATGATGCGGCTTGCTGCAGAGTCGATAGATAGAATTCCCCGCGAGATGAGGGATATTTCGAGTGTGACAATCAACTTATCTGATGAAAATTACAAAGTAGCAATAGAGAAGATTCAGGCAATGCGTAAGGAAATACTTGAATTGGCTGAAAGTGAAAATGATAATGGAACGATTGCTCAATTTAATCTTCAGATCTTTCCTGTTTCTGTAAAGTTAACAAAACGGGTTTGCGAAAAATGAAGATTAAAAAGTGCAGTGGAGCTTATCTATTTCTTGCGCTGTTATTACTGCTTGATTGCAGTGTCAATTATACAGGAGGAACCGAGACCGGTAATCCCGTTGTTTTAGGTAATTGTCTTGAAAAAGCATGGGATATTTTTGATACGACTGATAAATGGCTGCCATCGCATTACCTGGTAAATGGTGAGTCTCAACTGAGTGCCGACTTCTCATCAGCGTATGTATCAAAAAAATCATTAGCGAAATATCGTGCTGCATTTGAAGAAGACACTATCTATTCTTACGATACAATTTACACAATTGATACACTGTATGACACGGTTATCAGGCCTAAACTATTGCTGATTAACGATTCTGTAATTAACAAAGTGGTGAAATCAGATACTGTGGTCATGCCATCTGATGGTGCTGTAATAATTAAAAAATATATCTGCTACCAAAAGTTTTATTTCATTGATACATTAAACGTTGAAGATACCACATATGTAAAGCGTCTTGATACTATCGGTGTCAGTGACATTGTACCGCAGGTCGTTATCAGGTTGAACACAGACACGATAAGGTCTTCAACAATAATGGTAAGTCAGGATACTTTCAAAGCTCAAAATGACAGTTGGTTTATACCAGAGGCTACCAAAAATAATGATTTTATCATTATCACTCCGAAAAAAATTGATACATCAAAAATCATTTTTTCACTGAGCAGGGAGCTTTCTTCAGGAGATACAATCAGTAGTAAAGAGCTTTATACAGGGCTTGATAGTGACAGCGGATTGTATACTGCTTCAAACGGAATGCCTATTGTAAATTTCCAGGGCGATTACCGGGATGTTACTACCGGTAAATCATTAGCTATGAATATTGATTTTGATCCGGGAGCTGATAACTCGTTTCAAAATGTAAAGGATAACAGAATTCGAGAATTTTCGAAATCAACGACGTACAATGGTGTTCGTATTGAGGATATCAGTTATGTAGCTGCATCAGAGACAAGTGATTCCGTAGTACTTATTTCGGATAGAAAAAGTGATCATGAATCTGATAATTGCATCTTTTATTCAGTATGTGGTGCTGATCGTTATGATCACAATCAGAATAAATTAGTACGGGTAACGCGGGTACTTCAGAATGTTTCTGATACGGTAAAGGGTATGAATATTTCAATACTACCCGACAACCTGCTACAAAAAGGCGAGATTCCATCAGGTGTTTCTATTGTTGTACTTCTTGATTTTGGACAAAATGACATTGGTATACTTACCGGAAGAATCGATTATGTTGAAAAAAAGTTTACAGGAATGTATGAGTCAGCATCGGGTAAGTCAGATGTCGATTATGATTTTATATCGAAAAAAGTAACGGTGAATGAATTTCAAGAATAAAATAACGCTTGTGACAGCAATAATCGTTATGATGACAACTGTTCTGTCTTCGGCTCAATCAGGTCCGGCTACAGGTGATCGTGCAGAGGTACGGGTCTGGTACAATAAGGATAACGGTTCACAAAACGGTATCAGCAGTCCTGTTGAGTTAATCACTATTGAAAAGGTGGGTGGTGAACAGATTTTTAATTTCAAGCTTACCGGTCCTGACGGGATTAAAGTACCGTTTCCTATGCCGTCAAATGGTTTTATTGTCGGGTTACGGCTTTCAAATCACCGGCCGGCAGCGATTAAAGCCGGATCATCACGACTGCTCAATGGTCCCTGGATCACCGGAATTGTCTCGAATTTCGGCTTTTCCGGAACACGCGAGCTGTTCTTTCCGGTGCTTCCGCCATCAGTAAACTATGATCAGACCGACTGGTACCAGATACAGCTTAATGATTCAATTCAGATCTATTGTCAATATACAACCGAGAAGAGAATGTTTTACGGAACGGTAAAAAAGGTAACTGCTGCAACTGGTGTACATGGTGAGAAAGTTGAAGGCAGCGATCTGTACTGTTTACATACAAGAGACAATCCATTCCGGCTCAGCATGGTTGTAATTCATAGCACTATTACCAAATTTGTCAATCCAGACTTTAAAGGGCGTGGTGATGGCTATTACGGAATAACAATAGGAAATTATTCATCAGCGATAAAACGTCAAATGCGTCAGCAACAAAGGCCGGGAGCAAATAATAATCGACCACGGTCGTTTGATGGGCAGGGGAGAGCGCGGTAGATCGAAACGCAAAACAGGAAAAATCAGCAGGTTTTTTTACCCCTGCTAATTTATTATGTAAAAGTCTGAATTGCTATTGTATCGACAGATAGTGTTTAACCATCGTGATGCCTGATTAACAGAACGATCTGTATTCAATTGATTGTTTCACTACTCCATACAGGTCAATTAATAAATCGTTGTACTCGCAGAAGCAGTTGTGTTACAAGGACCTTCTGCACGTACAGAATAACTGCGTCCTCCTGGTATGGTATTTGATCCGCTAATAGGTACCGCAATATACGAACCAGTACCAACTGGTCCTTTACCCAAATCAGGGCAGTACCATACCCATTGGGCATTGGTTCCAAGTTTTCCACCAACAACTTTAAGATGGTGAATTGTCATCACAGGAATCGCCTTCGAATCTAAGTGGCGCTCAATAGAGTCATTAATTGAGGTTGGTGCAACACTCTCAGAGTATGACGTAAGAGTGACACTGTTTGAGGTTGTTCTGCCACAGCTGTTGGTGACAACGCATGAAAATGATGCCCCGATAGTGGTGGATGTTACTGTCAGCGTACATGATGGATGTACCATCCCAGATAGATCTGTAGTTCCTTTGCGCCACTGGTAGGTAGCAGATTCTGCCCCTGTCTCGGTTTTTACTGAAAAAATCACCTTACCATTCAGACATCCACCGGCAGAGGTTGGCTGTGTTTCTATCACCGGTTTGGTTTTAACGGCAATAGTAATGGAATCCCAGGCAGATACTCCGCAAGGGCCTTCGCCGCGGGCATAATAAGTTGTTGTCGCTGTTGGTGAAACAGTTAATGTGTTTGTATTGGTGGGTATAAGCCCTGACTCGGTTTTGTTCGCGTACCATTTCCAGGTTCCCGATCCCGCAGTACCTGTTGCTGTAAGTGTGGTTGCAGATCCGGAACAAACTATTGTATCTGTCGCTATGATAATTGGCTTCGATGATAGAGTGTTTACCGTAACAAGAACGGAGTCCCATGCTGTATAACCACAAGCTCCTTCCCCACGAACATAATACCACGAGCTCACTGCCGGGTGTACTTTTGTTATTGTAAGAGGTGTACCGCTTTTACTCGAATACCACTTCCATGCAGCACCTGTGCCAAGTGTTCCCGATGTAACGCTGAGCACTGATGAATCATTGCAAATGCTTGATGGAGTCGCTTCTGAACGGAGTATTTTTGATGGCGTATTAACAGTCAATGTGCACAGTACGCTTGCAACTGCACCAGCACTGTTGGAAACAACACATGACAGCACTGTTCCGCCATCAGTTGGTGACAGCGCCTTCAGTGTACATACTGGATTTATAGCTCCGGTGATCGGAATAAAGGCTGCTGTTCCTTTACGCCATTGATACACAAGCGGGCCGGTACCTGTTACCGTTAACGAAAACACTGCCTGTGTAGTACATACTACCTGCGATTTCGGTTGCACTGTAATTTGGGGTGGAACTACATAGTTAAGTGTTATAGTCTGTGTACTTAATGTCTTTTTCGTTGAATTGTCAACAGCTGTAACGATAATTGTGTTTGCATGTTCTTTTGTCAAAGTATCGGTGAAACTGTAGTGACCGGACATTCCGGCAACTGCGGACATTATTTTTGGTACACCACCATTAACCGTGTAGATGACACTGCTGATGCCACTTGGATCAGCAATGGAATCAACGATGGTTACAACCGGTGATGTAACAGTCGAGTCGCTTGCAGGCCCACCAATCTGTATAATTGTCGGACCGGTAATGTCCTCAATGGTGGGATCGTAGGTGATCATGAACGTCAGTGTGTCTGTATTCGAAGTCAGTGATGCATCGGTTGCTATAATGGTAACTTTGTTGAGCTGGTTGACAACAAGACCACTGATCACTGCGGTCCAGGTTGAATCTGCCGGCGTCAGGGTACCCTTTACAAGTGACGCTGGTGTGTCATTGAGTATAAAAACTACCGATGCAACCCCGGATTCATCAAATGCCTTTGCAGTGATCGTTAATGATGATGCATTGATGGTACTGCTATCGGATACAGGAAGGATTCGCTGTAGTGATGGTTTCTTTGTATCTGTGTCATACTTGATATTTACAGAAATAGAATCTTTGTTGGCGTTGATAGAATTGTCAATTGCAATGACCTTGATAGTATTTATTACGCCGGCAGTCAACCCGTATATTTTCGTCCGGTATATGGAATCGTTCGTTGCTGATTTTGTAAATATATACGGCGTCGCACCAAGATATCCGGTAACAGACTTGACTCCTGATGGATCAATACAGAAAACTTCCAGAAGGGTACTGTCTGTTGCACTACTTCCGGAACCACCCTGAGGCAACCTGCATTCCAGTGATGGTGGTGTTTTATCATCAATTGACAGATCGTAAATGAGAGAAAAAAACAGTGATGCTGTATTACCACTTGAATCTGTGGCCGAAACCCTGATGGTGTTTACACCGGCAGTAAGCCCGCTGATCGTTGCAGAGTATACAGTGTCAGCAATCTTTGCTGCCGGAATGATACTGACACCAAGTGTACAGACAACCGCTTTAATTCCATTGTTGTCTTTACATTTGAACTGAGCTGTATAGCTGTTCTGCCCAATTTTTAAACTGTCAACCTCCGGCAGTATGCGTTCAATGGTCGGTTTAATGGTATCTACGGTAGTAAATTCTGTTTTTATGCAGAGTGTTGTATCACGGCAGAGTGATTTAAAGGATTTATCACAAGCAGTAAACTGTATTGCGTAGGTTTTTCCGGACACAAGATTGCTTACACTGCATAAAAATACCGTATCTGACAAACGGGTAACCGGTACCGGTTGTGAATCGATGCTACACCTGACCGATTTGATTCCGCTGGAATCTTTACAGGTAAATGTTGTCGCAAAAAATGATGTGGTAATAGTCATAGTGTCGGATATTTGCGGCGGAAATGAAATAGCAGGTGGTGTTGTATCAGAGGCGATTGTTGTTGATGTCATAAGGGTATCAGATACCCAGATAATCTGCTGTCCGTTGATTGCCTTGACAATATAGCCTTGTGTTTCCTTGAGAATGGTATCACGATAGGATGTTGTTGTTACAGAATCTGTAAGGACATAGGTTCCGGTGATGTTATCGGTTTTGTAAATATAGTATTGAATCGCCTTGTCAACTGTTTTCCAGGTAAAGGAAACTGTATCTGCCGAGTTCGTAGAAACCGCAAGTCTGTCTTCAGTGGCGATTGACTGACGAACCGAGATCAGGATTGTTGCAGTATCTGATAGCGGTGGAGTGCCATTGTCGGTAACTACAAATTGCACAGTGTCAATTCCGGAATACGTTGCGGCTGTTTTCCAGGTAAAAGCTGTACCGTGTAATTGCGAAGCGGATGGGTTTTTGATCATCGTCACTACACCCGTGAGATTATTGTCAACATCTGCAGCGGTCACAGTCAGATTACAGGTCTCACCGGATTGAATCGCGGTAAGTCCGGCAACGGTAATAACAGGTTTGTGATTTACATTCGTTGATCCATAGACCTGAATCGTTCCTTCAGAGAGGCGGGTGTATCCCTTTTCAATGTATCCAAGACATGCAACCGAATATTTTGATGGTGTTGTGAAAAAATGTTGGAACCATATAGTATCGCCGCGGGTTCCGGTGTTTGCCAGTAATACTTTCTCTATAACGGGTACATTTAGCTCATTCTTAATGGTAATCCTGATTGAATCAACAAATTCAGGTAAATTGACTACAGCACCTATATTTACAATAGTATTGATAGAATCCTCAATGTAGGTATCATTTACCTTATTCATAGATGACTTTAACACAAGGTTGACCTGCGTGTTTTCGGCGGTATACGGTGATGGCGGTGGAGAACATTGCAGAATGAGAAAAAACGACAATGTGGCAGCAAGGAACAAAATTTCAATTCGATGCATTTTTCTAACAAGAGAACTCAATGGTGCTGTCAAGTGCATAAAAATACCTGTAGTTGATGATGGTGAGACTAAAAAATGTTGACTGACTGATTGATGATTGTTTACTGATAAGTACAAAACGCATCTATAATTTAGTATTTAGTTTGATGAAAAAGTAGAAAAATATCATCAGACTATTCAATCCCGGCCTGCTTTACTCATGAAGCACAAAGAATGATGAATTGGTATTTTGTTACCCTGATTGTTGCGGGGTTATTCATTGTTGCTTAATAATGCTTGTTACCTCGATCTCGACAGTACCTTTGATCATTGACCAGACCGGACAATAGGTATCTTCAGAAAGTTTTAGCACTTTCGCAACATCATCATCGGTAACAGTAGTTGAAGTTATTACTATCCCGACAAAAATAGTTTTAAATCCGGTCGGATGTTCTTTTCTGCGGATACCCTTCAGATTCATTGAGAAGCCATTGATATCCTTTTTCATTCTTCTGAGCAGTAACAGTACTGATGATCCCATGCATGAACCAAGGCTCAGGAGCAGCAGTTCAAGTGATGTATATCCAAGATTGTCACCAAACGGAGGTACATAATCGATAGAAACTGGATCGTTATTCTCAACTGATCCGTTGAAATGCAGACGATCATTCAGTAATGTAAGTGATGCCTGTAACTCTTCTGTTTTATTGATACTGGTTGACATGTGAACTCCAGTTATGATGGAAATGAAGTTTTAGAATGGTTTGAACATTGTATTGGGAAAATATATTCTGCCAGCAATGGAATCACGCTGACTGGTAGGGACAAGGCATGCCTTGTCCCTACTACCAGCCAGCGTGTTTTCTGTGGAAATAGAATTGAGATTATTACATACCCACCCTTTTCTAAAGTATTAAAGGGTGGTATAATCATATTATATCATTTCACAACAACAGGTTCTGCTACAGCTGTTACAGGTATTGTTGTAGTACTTCTTTTTTTCGGTGGTTGAGCAGTTCGCTGAAAAAACTTCACCACCCGGCTTCCTCTCCATGAATGCAGAGGGGGAGCATGAAAACGAACAAAAGGAGAAAACCATGAAACACAACACGCACATCTATCTCGCTGTCAAGAGTATCGAAATGATGCTCGAAGGGGTTCGTAAGCTTAAGAGTCCGACAATTACTGCTGATGCAAAGGTGTTGCAGCGGATGCTTTATACCTATCGCGATTCGATCCGGGAGGCATCATGGGCGCCGGATGATATTCTTAATGACAAGGTACAGTATCATACCTTTAAACTGTTTACCGACAGAGAATTCCCTGACAGTAAACAATATGCAAAAGAGATTTACGCGCAGAACTATTACAGAACTACCGGTGGCGGAGGGGTTGCGTTCAAGGTTGATCATCTGGCGCATGTGCTTGCGGATATGAACAAACTGAGAATCTATAACGACCGCTGCTCGATGGAGCAGATCATGTATTACTTTTTTCTTTTAACCCATTATATCGCTGACGCTCATGTCCCGATGCACTGCGACCTGCGTGATGATCCGCCGTCAGAAGGCGACACAACAAAACCCCGAAACGGAATCTTTTTCCCGGAATCACTTCATGGGAAAATCGAATCGCTCTGGGATGATGCTGTTACGCCGCTTGCGCTTGTGCAGCAGATGATCGAGAAATCGACTGCTGACGACACCGGGAAGGAAACAGAACTCACTCGATATGTCAAATTTGATGTCCTCTTAAAAAACGACAGAGAGGAAATAAACCCTGTACGGATAAAGGACAGTCTGATGCAGTTCGTTATTGATATCTGTATACGATCAAAAGAACGATCCCTTGACCTTTTCCCTCTTGACAATCCTCAAAATTACGATCAGGAGAAATTTAAAACCGCAACCCGTAAGATATTCGCGGAATGCATTTCGAATATTATTTCGGTGTGGATGTGGATCTGGGTGAAATGATGGTAGTTGATTGTTGCATTGGATGGGATCGTGATGAAACCAACGCCGGTTGTATTTGGTAGGTAGAGACAAGGCATGCCTTGTCTCTACCAGGATGGGCCACATTGGTTTTATTGTTTAATAATAATCACCACTGCAGATCAATTTTCAACCCAAAAATAGAATAATAGTGCCACACGCTGTTAAAAAGCGTAAAATTCCAGCATTCTTTACAAATTTAACTGCAATCTTACTTGACTGCTGTATAATTGAGATTTAGTTTATAAGAGTCGGTTAACAATAATTGAATGCAAAAATATTTTGTACTGACACCGGAACGATATGTCGGTGCGGTTGAACAGGAAGAGTACAGGGAACTATTTATAGAGGAAATAACCAGCTTGACGGAACTACTAAAAGAACAGTTAGATGAATCGGACCGGCTTGAGAGTGAGATTAAGAAAAATTTAGCGGGGTTGGGGTATGGGTTCTGAAATAGATACCATAAATAAATGCTCGCATCAACTATTTGAGCGTGTCAGTACGATACTTGAGCAAGCTAAAGTAAATGTTGTTTTCGCTGTTAATCAGAATACCGTTTTTGCCAATTGGTTGATTGGACGTGAAATCGTTCTTGAAATACAAAAAGGTGAAAAACGAGCAGAATATGGCCAGAAGATTCTTGAAACCCTTTCAAGTAAGCTTCAAGAACGCTTCGGAAATGGTTTTTCGGTAGCTAACCTCAAAAATTTTAGGCAGTTCTACCTGACTTTTCCTGATAGAATAGACATAAATCGCTACCCGGCGGGTAGCGATTTATTGTATCCATATCAATTTGAGCAAAAACGCTACCCGATGGGTAGCGAATTGATTCAAACTGAAAAACGTCACCCTGTGGGTGACGAATCTTCAGATGTACAACTCTCACCATCAGCGCGAGAAATCAAAGCGGCCTTCTCGCCCCGTCTTTCCTGGTCACACTACCGCGCTCTTATGCGGGTAAAAGATCCAAATGAGCGTGATTTTTACGAAAAGGAGGCCAGTGAATGTGGATGGGACAAACGTGATCTGGAGCGTCAGATTCTGTCGCAGTATTACAAGCGAATCCTTTCCAGCCAGAACCCGCAGGCAATGATCGAGGCGGGGCGTCGAGAACTGACACAGAAGGGATCCCCGATTGACACCTTGAAAAATCCCTATGTTCTTGAATTTTTAAACCTACCTGATCTGCCGGTCCTGCATGAAACGCATCTTGAATCGGCCATTATCACTCAGTTGCAATCGTTTCTGCTCGAACTGGGTAAGGGGTTTGCTTTTGTGGGGCGACAAAAACGTCTTCAGTTTGAAGACAAAGATCTCTTTGTTGATCTGGTATTCTACAACTGTATTCTCAAATGTTACCTGTTGATTGATCTGAAAACCGGTGAACTCACTCATGCTGATGTCGGTCAGATGGATGGCTATGTGCGACTTTTTGATGACCAATATGCCATTGAAGGCGATAACCCGACAATCGGGCTGATTCTCTGTACAGAAAAAAATGAAGCTGTGGCAAAGTATTCGGTACTAAATGACAGAAAACAGATTTTCGCATCAAAGTATATGCTGTATTTGCCAAGTGAGGAAATGTTGGCAAATGAGATTATGCGTGAGAGACGGTTAATTGAAAATGTTAGGGAGGATGGGGATGAATAGTTTTAAGACAGGTTTACAGATAAAAGCTGTTGTGATAGGCTGAAATTTTATAGCGCATGAATTATGAATAGTAATTGGACAACATATATTTTAGTATTATAACATGTTATACAAGGCAGGCATAATTTCATTTTTTCAAAATAAATTTTCAAAACCATGTCTACTACAATCAAACTACCTCAAACACCAACACCTCTTGAGGATATCTACTCCGATAACAGCGGTACCATGAAACAGCTCGGGTGGACACTCGCGCAACTCTCCCTGTATCTTCATTGTATTCCCAACATTCACTCCGAAAACAGCAAATTCGCCCTTTGTGGTGTGCAGGTTCAGGCGGATGCAGATATAGCGGAACAGGTGTGGCAGTTGCTCAGGCAGGCTGGTAAACCAGTACCGTTGGCACAATTACCCCGGAAACTGACTGCTCAGAAAATTATTACCGAACCCGCTTTGCGGGCGATACTTCAGAAGGATGCACGATTTGTTATAAAAGGCCCGCTGGTTACACCGGCTTAAACCATTCACGATACAGGAACTCTATGCTATGGCTGCTGCAGTTACGCTTGATAAGCGCTATTTGGATCTTCGAAATAATTACCATGACTATACAGAACATACGCCACTCTCCACCGATAATGCTTTTCTAAAGGCTGGCCTTATCTGGGGAGAGGACCAGGGAAACCAGACGCCATCGGTGCTGCTGATCGCGTTGGAGCCCGGACACTGGGAGTATTCGCGTGAAGATAAGCTGGATCAACTGGCGTATGAACTGCTTGCAACGGTAAACGGGGACTGGCCGGTTTTTGCGCATCTTCAGGATGATAAAAACAGCCGCTGCTACAGTTTGTTTGGCGTTGATGGCAGTGATGGTACCCATTCCGTTGACGAAGTGCCATCGATCGAGCTGATCCGCAATTTTGAAAAACTGGAAAAAGACCCGACATTCCGCTGGTCGATGCGGATTTATACCCGCCTGATGCACCGGTTTGATGCGTTTCATGAACAGGTGTTTCAGACGGTAAAGGACCGGGTGAACGATAAAAATGACATTATCGAAGAGGTCGCCAAACTGCTGTTTCTGGAGACATTCCGAGTGCACCATGATGAAGGGCTTACCTTTACCGACCATGAAGGAAAAAAGCAACGGTTCAGGGAGATCTTTGATTACCGTTATGTAGCAAAAAAAGGAGCCGTTGCGGTTGAGCAGATTAAAGCGGCTTTCGAAGCATTTAAAGTACATGATGATTATGTTGTGACAAGCGATGATGGTATCCCGAACCCGATTTTTCCAAAGGATGAGCATCTTAAACTTAGTCAGCCTAAAAACTACGAAACACTGCTTGAAGCAATGCAGAATCTCGGGCCGGTTACCGATAATCAGGGCCGGACTATTGCCGGTAAAGAAGAGGGAACACTTGCTGATGTAGCCGGTGATCTTTTGGGGCGTGTGTTTGATGTGTTCCTGCGTGCAAACTTTGAATCTAAAGGTGGCCTCGGCGTCTATCTTACTCCCAACCCGGTAAAACAAGCGATGCTCGAAATCGCAATGCACGATATACAGCAGGATAATGAGACTATGGAACGACTAACCGCAGGGACATTTCGTTTTTGCGATCCGACCTGCGGATCGTTCGGGTTTGGTTCCGTTGCGTTAAGCCATATCGAAAGTGTCGTTGACCATCTTGCCGGTATGAGTGATACCAAAAAACGTTCACTTAAAACGAAACTACGTGAAACTGCCTTTACGGGGGCGGATGCCGCGCCGCGTATGGTGATGCTTGCCCGTGTCAATATGGCACTGCAGGGAGCACCGAAAGCAAAGATATTTTATACCGAAAATTCACTTACAACAAAGGCATTCAAACCTAACAGTTTTGATCTTATCTGTACCAATCCTCCATTTGGGACACCGAAATTTTCGAATGACAAAAAAGGTAAAGATTCAAAAGACCACTATGAAGCGCAGATGGAACAGGTGCTTGGAGGGTTCAGGCCGGCAAAGACGGTAAGCGAATACGTTGCTTATTACGATTATGTAAAAAAGACGTGGGTCGATACCGGAGATCTTTACCTTGACGAAAAAGGTGAACCGAAATGGGCGGGGTACCGGACCGATCTGCGTAATGTCTCAAATAAAAAGCCACAGTACCGGCTCTTTCCCACACCTTCGGGGCTTGCACTGGGAAGTAAACCGGATGGAAAGGGTGACTGGAAACCGGTAGGGGCGACTATCGATCCCGCAGTATTGTTTATCGACCGCTGTTTACAACTGCTGAAACCCGGCGGGCGGTTACTGATTGTGCTTCCCGATGGCGTACTGTGTAACTCCGGCGATCGTTACGTGCGCGAATACATTATGGGAAGAAAGGATGATAAAACCGGGCAGTTTGTGGGAGGTAAAGCGATTGTAAAGGCGGTGCTGTCGCTTCCGGCTGATACGTTTAAGCTTTCCGGTACAGGCGCGAAGACGTCGGTACTGTACCTGCAGAAACGGAATGTTAGTAAAGACGACCCGGAGCAGTTCCTGCCGGAACCACAGGGTGATGTGTTTATGGCGGTTGCGGAAACATTGGGGTATGTGGTAAAAAATAATATCGAAGACTACTCGGCTGGAGTACCTAACGATCTGGATAAGATTGTCGGGGCGTATAGGCGGGGGGAATGATGTCTGTAGATAAACTTCGTGAAAAACACCACATAAATCGAGTTGCACCTAAAGAGATTGGATTGTTGCTTTCAGCCCAATCTTACAGGCCAGAAATAACGCAGGCTATTCAAAAAATTAAAACTTTCAAGTGGGAGTATCTTCAAAATCTTGTAATAAATTTAATTGGCCCTGGAATTCATCCTGAATACGGTGGTCAATATCCGTGTTTAAAAACAAAAAACGTTGATGAACTCATTGCAGATCTTGAACCTGCCGATTATGCTGATATAAGAAAAATCAAAAACGTTGACAAGATACAAGTGAAACATGGTGATTTACTTATAAATTTGACAGGAGCTGGTAGCATAGGACGTGTTTCTGTCTATTATGGAGTTAACCTTCCTATTACCAATCAACATATCGCTCGTATGCAAATTAAAGAGGGTTGTGATGAGGGTTACATTGCTTCATATTTAAGAAGTTGGTGGGGAGAACGAGCTCTTGAGCAAGGTATTGCTGGTAGTACTGGACAAATCAACATGGTTAATGAACATGTGCGTTCTATACCTGTTATTTTGATGAATTCCAGCACACAACAATACATCGGTGACAAAGTACGTCAAGCGGAGCGGTTGCGGTCATGGGCGAAGAAATTACGTGCAAAGGTAGATTCAGAAATAGACAAGTTGGAGCTACCAACGAAGACACAACCTGCAATTGTTAATCGCGTGAATGTCAATCTTTTAGATGAACGTCTTGATCCTCGCCCTTATCGGACACATTATGTAGGTTTAGTAGATGGAATAAAAACAATTAAAAACGACCAGGTCTTTAGCATTACTGAATTAGCTTCTGGGTGCCCGGTATCAAGTGATGATTTTTTACAAAATGGCGAAGTTCCTCTCATTAGAATTCGGAATATTGGTTTTGACCAATTTATAGATATTGATACAGGTGTAACTAAAGAAATTCATGACAACGAAAAGAAATATCAGGCTGTTGAAGGTATGGTCGTTGTTGGAATGGATGGAATCTTTCGTGCACAGTTCTTTTTGCATGATGAACTACCCATGCTTGTTAACCAGCGAGTTGCTATGCTCACTGCAAAAAAGATTCGAGCTGAACTATTAACGCATTGGTTAAATCGCCCGGAGGGGCAAATGCAGTTAAACCAGTGGGCTGTGAAAACAACTGTCGAACATACTTCGTTAAGTGATATTGGGCGTGTTCGTATACCAAGATTGGCAGAAGAAATAGAAAATACTCTTGCTGACATGCTTCTGAATGCCAGAAAATCTTACCGTTATGCTCGTTTCTTAACAACCGCAGCCAAACTCCTCGTCGAAGCCATCATCGAAGGCCGCCTTGACGAAACTACAATTGTCGCTGCACAGGAACAACTGCAATCCGACACTACCACACTTGATCGCGCAATCCTCTCCCGACTCAAAACTGATGGAATCGATGGCAAAGGACAGCCGCTCTTTTCAGACCTTGACGAGTTGTATCGGCTCCTTGCACTGGCGAAGGAGGAGTGACCAGTGGCTACCACAATCGTTACACCCACACTGCTCAATGCTCTTTACACGCTTCTTGATACCGGTTTTATACCCGATCATGATAGTGAACTGGCGCCACTACTTCGCGGTGTTGCGCATCCTGTAAGTGAAGCAGAAACCGGCTGGGTAATAAGCAGCGTTTTGTTAGAGCGTTTAAAGGCAACTGCAAACAAAAACGAAGCTGCTTGCACACTGCTTGCACTCCTTCCGGAGATTCGCAACAGCTGGCTTGCAATCGCTGCTGCACGCTGCAAAGAAGCCGGCAGCATGAACGATTGTACAATACTTACCGGACTTGTCAGCGCTCTTGACGGTGCATCGGTCTGGGTGGAAGCTTTATTATCAAAAGCAGCTCTTAGCGCGACTCCTTATGCCGCAACAGAACGGGAGTGTACCGGTGTCAGTTTCGAACAAACCGCTGCACTGCCAATACTCATGCGGGTACTGTCTGCGGCGTATTCTCTATCACAAGTGCAATCGATACTATTGGCACCACTGACTTCGGTTGACCAAAGTGGAATGGATGCAAATCGCAACTGGGTACCCGGACGAATGCTTGCACTGCCCGGTACCACTTCCGATACAACATTTCTTTTACACGGCAAGTACGAGCCGGCAGAAGAGCAGCCTGCCATAACATGGGTCTGCGCATCTCCATGGGTACTGCTGCTTGCAATGGTGGTATATGTCCAGGACACCTGGAAAGCGGAAGCCCGCGGTGGTCTTATTTTGGAATTGCAATCGGGCCAGAACTGCTATGCACCCGGTGAGGTTGGTATCATTGTGCAGGGGCCTGAAGGTGACGAGGTTCGCTGCGGGACACTTGCACAGCTCCTGCTTAACGTTCTTGCTTATCTTAATGTAAACTGTTTTCCGTATACACCGGAACCATCAGTATTAAATACACTTATTTCACCGATACTATCACTGTTAATAACCCGCCGGGTATGGGATTTTAAGGACAGCGCGGGGATGCAGAGCGGCCACTACCAGATCCATCCGGTATTTGCCGATAGCTGCTATCGTCTCCCGGGCAGTAAAGTATTCAATCGTACCGGTCGGCAGCTGCGGCAGGCGGTGCGGTTATGTGCTGAGAAACTCTACACAGAAAAAAGACCATTACCTAACGTAAACCGGCAGGAAATCAGGGAATCGCAACTATGAACACAAAGAATCAATTGACAAACGAGCAGGTCGGCCAATTCGCGAAACGACACTCGTGGGCTGCAAACCGGTGTGTCCGATTATCCACCGCGTGATCCGCTTGTGGGACAGAGTCGTTTTTTCAAACGCTACCGTACGTTTATTCACACAGTCGATCAGGATGCAGATAATTTTGCCCATGTTTTCGCGGTTGAGGCTGAGTGGGGACGTGGTAAATCCCGCCTGGGACATGAGCTTATTGCGCAAATAAACGATTGTTCCCGTGGCTGGTATGTGCGGGATGAACAGGGGAATCTTACGGATAAGAAACTGTTCAGTACCGCAGAGCAGGACCACTATCTTGCACTTTACATTCGCTACTCACAGGTTGCATCAGATTATCAGAATTCCGATAACTGGTTCGGTTTTGGACTTTACAAAGCACTGCTGCCGCTTGCAACAGGATTGTTTGATGGTTCTATACAGAGTGGTATAGCAAAACAGGCGCTCAACAGACTTCTGCCTACAGGTTTTGAAGCATCCCGCCTGGCTGATGCACTTGAACTATCGCACCATTACAGTGATGAGGCTCTTTATGAAGAGGAGGGGCTTGTTGTCAGGCTGGTACAGGCGGGATATGCATATTTACAGAAGTTCGGTATTAAATATGTGCTGGTAGTGCTTGACGAACTCGAAACGGTTGCAGAAGCTGCTACATTCGGTATCGAGCAGGATGATACAAAACGTCTTGATGGACAGGCAATCCGGCTTATCGGAAAGGCGATAAAAGAGGAAGACCCCCGTCGAAAACTTCCCTGGCTGCGGTATGTCGCGCTCTGCTCCCCGCTGCTGGGTCAGCAACTCAGAGAAATACAGTCTGTTGCACGGCGGTTTGAACTTGTAGAGCTTGAACACAATGCATTTGCCGATGTTTCCGATTATGTCCGGCGACTAAAAGATGAACGTAAACTGGCATTTGAATATCCAGCGGGGCTGGTTGAAGCTGCGTATGCAATGAGCGGAGGCAATTTCGGCTGGTTCAATGTGGTAATGGCCAATGTTGACGCAATCCTTGCGCAATATGAAGCCGCTGGAAAAGCTATACCACTCGTTGGAGAACTCTTTGATGCAGTTGTGGAAAATTCAGGGCGCGTTGCATCACATGTACTGGACAAAAATGCTATTGACAGTATCAGAACGAGTGATCATGAACTCAGAATGGTCGCACGTGCCATTCTCTATGGACAATTGCCACTGCCATTAAGCAGTGCTCCCGCACGAAGTAAAGAACTGTTGACGACATTCAATGAAGATGGCGAACTGGTTGCGGGACTATACCGAAAAGTGCCGTTTGATCCTTTACAGTGCCGTCGTGCACTGGAAGAAGCAAAGTTCAAACGTGAACTTGACGAATGGTTGTACCCGGCAGTCGAGCAGGCACTTAGTTTAACAGTACTATTGCAGAATATGCAGACTTTTGCGATAAATGAATCGGACGCTGATGTACTGTTATTGCCACTTGACAGAGGTGAATTCAAACACCTTATGAGTTTACTGTATGATCACCCCGCGATAGAATATGCAGCCGATGCACTCTGGCAGAAACTTATTGGTGATGAACCGAATCTGCCGGATGAAGAGGCAACGCATATCGGGCCAAGTGTAGCGATGCTTATGCGTCTTGATATTCGTTATCGCAGCAACCAGCACCATACAATGCTGTTTCGTGATGCAGTTGAGAACGATGCGCATGATGCGGCATTTAAACTGTTTCTACAGAAAGATGCACAAAAAAGTACTCTACGTTTGCAGGTTAGGCTTACCGGATTAGTACGACTACTTGACAAGAACTGGCTGTACGAACAGGCGCCACTATCAAACTCAATGCAGTTGACCATTCTCAGTAGTCCACGAAGCAGAGGTGCAGGGCAGAAGGGTGGATTGCTGTTTTTTGATGCACTGAAGCTGCATCCCGATAATCTTGCATGGTTCTGCTGGGTAAATAATCGGGATGAACTTGAGAAGCTGCACCAGGTAGCTTCAATGCGACATGCTGATGATGGGAGATTTCCGACTATTGCCTTTACTGCATCAACCCACCTTATGGAACAGTATAACCGTGGAGATGTAACTGACAAGCTTAAGGACGATTGCCTCTTGTACTATCTAAACCCGGGTGAAATAGATATTATTGAACGGATTGGATTGCTTGCAGGTCATTGCAGGGATTTTGTTCTGGAAGAAAGCCGATTTACCAGCAAATTTAAGAACAAACTATCCGCGTTACGGGATTTCACCATGCAGGCAGTACACAAGTGGCGATCTCGCCTGAACTTGCGCGGTCTTATAGCATGGCCGCTTAAACCAACAGGAAAAATAAGTGCGCAGGACAGGGAGTTGCTTTTTAAAACCTGGAAACTCTTTATCGTTGATGAACCCGGAATTGGTGGGTTGCAGGATCTGGATTGTTCACACGGTGTTGATGCTGAAGCCGCAGCATCCCTGCTGCAGCGGTTGACGTTACCAAACAAATATCTGGGGCTCGGGTATACAAAAAGTGAACAGGCAGGTCTGTTTAAAGATATTGAAAATCCGCAACAGGCCATGGCTGATGTACCAATGTTTCTGGCCCATATTGCCGATCCGTCAAAAACACAGAATTGGACGCTTACAAAAGCAGAAAAAGAGTGGTACTGGGGTTATTTATCGCATGCAAACATATCTGCTAAAAATGTATTTGAAGATTGGATGTGGTGGTGCGGAGAGTTGCATCTGTTACAACTTTGTGAAGAACACGGAACGATATCCCAGTGGCAGACCTACCCGAGATCAAAACTTGATAACGCCATCACTGAAGCTGAAAACTGGTTTTGTGGCGATGCCGAAGATTGTTACAATGCAACCGTTGCGACACTTGAGAAAGTGTTCGGCTATGACCGGATTCCGGGCCTTTTTGCAAGGATTGGGAGATCGCCAGCAGGTACCGAAACGGTTGAAGCACAGGACAAGCTTTGCGCGGCACGTAAAGCATTCGGGCAACTGAAAATTGATGAAGAAGCATTAAGTCCTGTGGTTGCATTACCGGTAATAGCAGAAAAGTTGCCAAAGCTCCTGACATTACGATCAAAGATTTTGCAGTATGTTGACAATGTTAAACCAGCGATTTTGCCAACGATTACAAGTGGAAATATAAATACACTGCGGCTTGATGATAAAAGCCAATCGTTATTTCAGCGGGTAGAACAGGCGCGACTGTTTGCTGTACATATCGATATCAATGCGCAGCGTATTAACAAACAGATAAAATCTATTATCGAAGAAATAAAGATTGATTGTAATGGATTGAAACACTTTCCCCTCAATGTATTCACCTTGTCATTACAGACGGTTAGTAATATTCTTGACGGAGCACTTCAGCAGGATAATAACACTGGTACTGCAGCAACCGAGAGTACGGGAAGCTCTGAAACATTGTTGCACTATTTAAGGTCGTTGCAGCTTGACAAGGCGGATGAACGATTACACCTCCTTGCTGATGAGGCTGGTGTGGTAATTGAATCCGAAGCATGTAAACCACTTGCTGATATCAACGGGCATATTGTCAGTGCATACAGAGCTGCAAAACAGACCTACCAGAAAGTTACTGGTTACCTGCAGGAATTACAGTCCCGTTGCGTGGATGCTGCCAGATGGCTTGAACCACTTCCCGCCGATTATGCAGAACCAGCACATGTTGGATTGATTGCCGATCAGGAGCAGAAACTGGTTTTAATTGCTGATGCATTTGAAGATCTTACCGAACAGGCACAAGCAGAGCGTGAAAAGTTCAGGGAACAGGCAAGAAAAGGACAGTTTGGCGGGATACGGGACATACCCGATCGTTTATTTTTGCCACTGCAGAAGAACCTGAATGTTGTCGGTGGGGAGATTAACAAAATCGAAAATGCAATACGTGAGCATCGTGAAAAACAATTACTGACGATAAATGAACAGTATATACCGATAGTGGCACCGCTTTTTACAGCATGCAAAAAAACTGCACCACAGCGGCTTATAGTACAATCCTTTGCTGCTTGTAGTTTACATGAACTCCAGGTGCAACTTGACACTATGAAAATACAGTGGGAAAAAGAGGCTGGTGCACTGTTAACCGGTACCGGACTTGATTTCGCGGCATGGCAAACAGTGGCAAATGCTATCGCGGAAGGTAAAAACCCTAACCTTGCATCTGCTGTGCAGGACGAACTTGTCAAAAGGGGTATTTTGAAAATCACCTTGAGTTTTGGAGTCGTATGAACCTTCATTTGACACCGGAATTATACAAACACCGAAGGGGCCGGTTTTTGGCAAAGCTGCTTAACGCGGTACCAATTCAACAGGGTGAATATCCGAAAAACGGAATTCTTTGTATGGCTGGTGATCAGTTTCAGCGTGCTGACAAGGAGCAACAGGAATTGTTTCTATGGACGCGTAATCCCGGGTGTGTTTTACTACTGTTGCCGCCGTTTGACGCTGGATCGTTATATTCAACACTTGACTGGGAATGTGGTTTTATTCAGAACATTCCGGTTGCTTTAGATAATGATTCTATCGAAAATCTTGTCAGTAAGGAAGTGCTGCATATACTTTCAGGAGAAGACGGAAGCGATTCGTTGTTACAGTGGGGTGATCATTCCAGCCATACGCGATACTATAAAGCACATTCAAATAGTGGTATGTTTGCTGCAACAGTGCTTCCGATATGGTCAATCACCTTGATGAATCATGCTGGCCTGTTAATGAATTTTATGGATCGGTTATACCGCAATTGCGGGAGAAAAATCTCGAAAGAACAACCAGAGATTGATGTATCAGATCTGCTTCAGCCAGAGGATATAACGGTTCTTGTCTGTTGTTATGGAATCGGTACAGCAACAGAAAATGTGTTGCAAAAACGAATAGGAGAAAGTTGTATCCCTATTATTGACATTACAAAATTTAATTTTACTGATAGTATTCAGCGACTGACAAAGCGGGGGTACCTGAATAGTGAAGGGGTTACTTCGGATGGGCTTACTTACCTTCAGTCAACGCCGTACTGGCTTTTTGCCGAAAATCTAAAAGGAATGTTATAAATGCAGAAAAACGCAAATCTTGCGCAGACACTTGCGATTGACAGCCAGCTAAGAATACCGGGCAGTGCAGGCCGCATTCTGAAACAGATTCGCGATATCGAACAGGTGGCACCACTATTTAGAGACGCCGGACTGATTAAACCTGTCAACAGACCTTCAACAGTAAACCTTGCTGTTTCGGGAATCGCTGGGCATTCCTGTATTAAAAAGGCTCTTGGCGGTTTTATTTATGCATCAGCAGCAGTAAGAACTGATCTTCTCATTCAGGAAAACAAAGTTAGCACAACTGGTTCTGACTCACTATCAGAAATAGATGATATTGATTTTGAAGCACAGCGTAAACGTCTTGATCTGGTTGAAATGCGCAACAGTTATGCACTGGTTGAGCGGATGCTGTTACAAAACAGTGCTGTAGATCTTATTCTGATAGATACACCGCTCTTTATTGGAAGGGACATGATACCACTGAAACGGCACGACCGTCATTGGGCTGAATACCAGAAAACCAGCAGTAGTATTGAACAATTTTGGAAAAAACACCGGGAGATACTTTACCCCTGGAACTCTAATGGACCTATTCTTACAAGTATCCTTGCCGAACGGTTTGGAGCAATCGTAAGTATTGCACGACAGGATTTACGCACCGTAGAAGGGCGCAAACATATACTCTCTTCTGATGGATTTACCGGGACTTCGGTTCCGCAGATAGATGCACTGGAAACAAGTCTTTCGGGAATCGGTGATACCAGGTTTATAAATGGTATCCTTGGGAACTTTACCCGTACTATTGCATTCAGAATGACTGAGAACCGTTCTCGTATGGAACCATCAAGTGAAGTTGAGTACGGGGTCGTTGGTTTTCACTTTCGCAGTGCGCGCACAAGCCAGTTGAAACTGGCCCAGCTGGCGGGAGATGAAGCAGACTGGAACACAGAAACGCTCGATCTGGTGGCATCACGGTTAATGATTCTTGATATGCAGAGTCAAAAAAAATCAATGCCGTTGCCGCAATTGTTGAGTATGCAGCAACTGTCAATTCTTGATAAATTTACCGATTATTATAGGCAGGGTCTCAATGAGGCTCTTCAAAAAAATGATATTGAAAAAACATGGCTTGCAGGGCTTGATGAGGAGTTTACCGCATGAAACATAAAATCTTAGGAAAACTGGTTGGAAATACGGGTGATGCAACAAAGCTCACAATGGTACTTCAGGATTCATTCTCCGCACGGCGCGGTGAATTTGTGCGCATTATGCACCAGGAACGGTCTGATGAAGGGGACGTCCCGGTATTGGGTCGAATTACACAGATCAGCCGCAGCAATATGCTTTTTAACGCTGGTTTCGGGAGTGGTGTCACAGAGCTTGAGTTACTGCCGGGTGCAACTGTTACTGGCGAAAATCTGTTTGCGGCACTGGAACTGGTGGGGTATCGGGATCCGGTTTCACGCCAGATTAAAATACCCCGACGGCCACTTGACCCGGGAGCTTCAGTAGAGACGGTTGATTTCCAGTTCCTGAGTGATTTTTATGAATTCAATGAACATACAAGTTTACACCTTGGCAATCTTGTCGGCTATGAACGAGGGGAAAACTGTGTACCGGTGTTTCTCGATGTTAACAAACTGGTAACAGAACATCTGGCTGTACTTGCGATGACTGGTTCCGGAAAGTCCTATACCGTGGGGCGCATTATCGAGCGGCTTGTTGCTGTTAACAATGGCACAGTTGTCGTGTTTGATCCCCATGGTGAATATGGTAAAGCACTTGCAAAAGGACAGTTGAATTTTTCGGGAAGTATTGATGATGTAGAAGATGTTCGTGATAAAGAAATGTTACCGAAAATTAGCGATACACTACTTCGTTTACAGACGCTTGGTGCAGGAATTTCGGTCTTTACTCCTCAGAATGAATCGTTCAGACATAAATACGCTGGAAAAAATACTCAACTTGCTTTACAGTTTGACCATTTCGAGATGGATGATGTTGCAGAGATACTGCCGGGGTTGACAGAACCGCAACAGCGCGTTCTTGATGTTGCTATCCGTTATTGGAGAACAACCGATACAACTGAACCGCGGGATATTAACCGGCTAAGGCATTTTCTTGCAGATGGCATTGAAGAACTGCGTTCCTGGGATGATCTTTCTGAAGCTGAAGCAAAAGCATTGAGTGGCAGAAGTGCTGCGGTGGCATCGATGAAACTCTCACGAGTGCTGAATGAGGCACAAAGTTTTTACTCTGCTGCTATGTCAACTCCTACTGATATTTACAGCATGATAGGGCGTCCGTCCAACCGGCAGGGACGTTTAGTGGTTGTGGATCTTCAAGGGTTGAGTGATACCGCAAAGCAGGTTATATGCGCACTGCTCTCAAGCGAAATTCTGAAAGCTGCCGCAAGCAAAACAGATCCGATTCGGCCCTGTTTTCTGGTGTATGAAGAGGGACATAATTTTGCACCGGCAAATGGTGATGCTGTTAGTCACCGGATAATAAAAAAGATTGCAGGCGAAGGACGTAAATTTGGCGTTGGTTTCGCAATTGTCAGTCAAAGGCCGTCAAAACTGGATGCAGATGTTACATCACAATGTAATACACTTATTACCATGCGACTGAAAAACCCTGATGATCAGCGGTTTATCGCAAAAGCATCGGATATGGTAAGTAAAGCAGATCTTGACGAACTTCCCAGTCTTTCAACTGGTGAAGCACTGGTATGCGGCAGGTCAATTCCAGCGTCCTTACTTGTAAAGGTAGGCACAAAGGCATTGATCCATGGTGGAGAATCACCCGAAGTATTGCGGGTTTGGGGGACTTTAAGTGAGTGATCCCGTTGTTCAAATTATGGAAACGCTTGCAACAGGTAGTTTTATCGAGAGTACCTATCCAATACTAACATCATGGGGTGTAAATGATGAGGATGTGTTTGTTCACAGTATTGGGTGCAGTGTCTGGAATACACTTGGTCAACATCTTGGATATATGCCGGTAATAGAGTGTCCTGCTCCTTCTGCACATGGAGCCGACATTCGCACTGATTCGACCTGGTTTTCTCTTAAAGAGAAAGTGCCATTTGTGCTCATTGAATTCGAGCGGTTTGATGGAACCGATAGAGGCCAGAAAAAACTGGAGGAAAAATTGTGTAATCTCATTGAAGCCTCAGTTCGATGGGAGCGAAGCCCTTCAGTACTGGTTTTATCCGTCTGGAGTAAAGGGGTTGTTTCTGCTCTAAACAAAGAGCGATTAATCAAAATCTGTCGAAATGGTTTTAAATCTACTGCCGGTGTCGCTATCCAACCATATAAATCGATGTCGGTCATACTAAACCGGTTAATATTTGAAATTGTAAATACTGGACAAATAATACTTAAACAGACACGTTGTGAGAGGTTATTGTGAATATTACGTCAGGCCATTTTCTACCGGGGACAAATAAACAATTAGGTAATAAATATCTTTTGCTTGAGTGTTTTGGTGACGGCAGCCATGGCTGGGTATGGCGTGCTGAACGTTTACAGGATAAAACTATTGTAGCGGTAAAAATTCCAAAAGATCTTACAAAAGATGACAGGGTGCTTGCCGAAGGAAAAGAACTTTTACATATTGAGAACCATCCAAATATTGTTCATATTTACGATATGGGAAGAATTCCGCCGGATAATGAATGGTTTTTTATTGAAATGGAATATTTCCCGAGCAGGAGCCTGGCACAAAAGCTGGAGCAGAGAAGCCAGAATTTTGGTAACACATATGAAAGACTGTTTAATATTTATGAACAAGTGCTCAATGCTGTAGAATTCCTTGCTAGTTTGCAAACACCAATTTCGCATGGTGATATTAAACCACACAATATTCTTGTTGGTAATGGGGATCTGGTAAAGTTGACAGATTTTGGCAGCTCTGCACTGCCTGAAGAAATTTATGTACGGACAAGAGAGAATGGCGGTACAGTCCTTTATGCTGCTCCGGAGTATTCCGAATGCACATCACGTAAAGGTTCTTTCAATGAACTTCTCAGCGGGGATATCTATAGTCTTGGAGTATTGTTGTACCAGTTACTGACAGGGCAGCTCCCCCATGAAACACCCGCACAGGTCCGTCGCCATGCACCCTTCAAAAAACCAAGTGAGATAAATAGCACTATTGTGCCTGCGCTTGATAATCTTGTCCTCCGCTGTTTAGCAAAAATGCCGTCAGACCGTTTTCGGGATATTAAATCATTAAAAACAGCTTTTGAAACCGCACGGAAAGCACAACAAAACAATCCGATGCCTGCCATTTTAGATACAAAAGTACAAACTGATGATGACTGGTCGGTAACTGTAGTAAATGCATTGCAAAAACAGGATTATCTTTCTGCCGCAAAAGTGGCAAAAGCTGAATTCCAACGGTCACATGACAGCGGTGCGCTGCTGCAACACTTGAACGCACTCTTTCGGGCAAATCGATTATTTGAATTCCAGGATGTATTTGAACGGGAATATCCTGTAATAAATGTAGCTGATAGCAGTGCTGGAACAATACGAATTCTGGCTGTAAAAATGTACCTTTCGCTGAGAGAACTGGAACGTGCAAGAGAGCTGCTTGCTGTATGTAGAGATGTTGACGGTGAATCTTTGGAACACGATTTTTTACGAGCGACAATTTATGGTATGGAAGCAAACTTTTTTGCAGCACGTAAAGAGTTGGAAAATATCAACCGGAAAGCACCCGGAAAATCACAGATTTTAATGCGACTTATTCAGGTATGCGAACAGATGCGAGATTATGAAGCTGCTTCATCATATTTACGACATGCGTTACGATTTTTTGGAGATGATGTGGAATTTACTGCTAAAAAAGGGTATTATCAGAATTTAGGACTACTTTA
Organism: Fibrobacter sp.; assembly: GCA_012513915.1. Lineage (GTDB taxonomy): Bacteria > Fibrobacterota > Chitinivibrionia > Chitinivibrionales > Chitinispirillaceae > JAAZBG01. Next base: position 5,116 of record JAAZBG010000289.1, on the reverse strand, counting down.
AATACTATTTCCAATACAGTAATAAGGAATGTGAAATGATTTTACTTCCAGAGATAGCAAAAAAAATAAGTGATACTGTTGAAAAATTGCTTAACGAAGAGAAATTAAAACCAGAAACACAGTATAAGGCATATTTTCAGACTTTCAAGGAGAACTTTGGACCTGAAGTATTAATGAAAATTGATGGTGAAGAACTTCTGGAAGCAATGTATGGCAGTAGCAATAAAAGCAGTATGGTTTACTGGTTGGAATTTAAAAACGACGAGGAGTTTCCTGGGATAATTTTCGGTAGTATTGCAGGTGGAAGTGCTCTTAAATTTGGCATTTTCAGAAAAAAGGAAACCGGAGAATGGACCATTGGACATTCAACTGCACAGGAAACTATTAGTGTACCCCAAGCTATAGAGATCGCTCGAAGAAACAGAAATCAATTAATTGAATGCTGTCATATTCTCGATAGTTTCCCTGTTGGTGCAAGCGATTTAGATTATGTTGAATTAAACCAGAGATTAAAAGCAGCAGGGCCAGACATTGTTGAAACTTCATATATCCATAAATATCTGCATCTTCTTTACCCTGAAAAGATTGATGATTTTCATAATGAGAATCTCCAGAAGTATCAATTGATCAAAATGCTACAGATTCCACCTGAAGGTGGTGGCCGGTATAGTGCTGCTGGTTGTTATACAAGAATTTCAAGAGAATTGCATCTTATTGTCAATCATCTGACTACTGCGCTGTACCATCTTAACGGCAGTCCACATTCTTATTGGCGCATAGGGACTACTGATAGCGAAACAAGTTATTGGACTGAAATGCAAATTCAAAAGTATGTTTCCATTGGTTGGCCCGATATAGGTGATCTTTCAGAGTACACTGAATATAATCAGGAAAATAGAGAAACAATTAAATCATTAATTTCTACATCGTATCCAAATACACCACAGTCGGTTGGTTACAATTCAAAACAGATTCTTGATTTCATAGCACATATGGTGGAAGGAGATACCGTTCTTGCTGCCAATGGCAGTACTATTCTTGGCATAGGAAAAGTAACCGGACCATATGTTTATAATCCTAAAAGCAAATTTCCTCATTGCAGACCAGTTGAATGGTTATTTGTTAAACAATGGAAACTTCCGGATCCGGAAGGATTACGTACCACCGTTTACGAAATGAAAAAACTTCCTAACCTTGTTGAAACGGAACGTTATTGTTTATTACCAGGTGAACAGGGAGTAGCTGCTATTGTCAACAAAACGTTTGATACTATGCCTTCGGACATATTGAGAATTGAAGCTATATTGGAGAGAAAGGGACAGGTAATTCTTTTTGGACCACCGGGAACCGGAAAAACTTACAAAGCTAAAATAGCTGCACACTCTCTAATTGCAAAACACAATTATCAGCGCAGCCGACATGAATTAGGAAAAGATTCGTTCGAAAAATACCTTGCGATATGCTGTTTTCATGCATCCTACAGTTATGAAATGTTCATTGAAGGTCACCAGCCATCATTAAATAAAAATGGTGAGATGATTTTTATTCCATATGATGGTATCTTTAAAAAATTATGTGAAAAAGCAAGTAACGATCCTGGGAAAAAGTATTATCTGATAATTGACGAAATAAACAGAGGTGACATATCAAGAATTTTTGGTGAATTATTGTTACTGCTGGAAAAAAATAAACGTGGGGAAACAATCGTTCTACAATCCGGCAAACCTTTTCAAGTTCCACAAAATGTTTACATTATTGGAGCGATGAATACTGCTGACAGATCGATTGCTTTACTTGATACTGCGTTACGAAGACGTTTTGGTTTTATTGAGTTATTACCAGATTATAGTCTTCTTGATATAAGTATTGAGGGAATACATTTAGGTTGCTGGTTACAGGCACTTAACAGCAAAATGTGTCAGATAATTGGGAGTGAGAGTAGAAATTTACAAATAGGTCACGCTTATGTAATGGAAAAAGATAAAGCGATCACAACGTTGAATCAATTTGGAACTATTATGCGTGATGATATTATTCCGCTTATACAAGAATACTGCTATGACGATTATTCAAAACTGGAGAAGATTTTAGGTTCTTCGATAGTTGATTCTAAAACGCTAACGATTAACGACGAAATATTTGAACAGTCAAAAAAGGAACTATTGATACAAGCGCTTCAGGCAATTGATCCACAAATAGCTACTTCATCAAAAATGACAAGTGTTCCAGTCGAAAATACTATTGAATCTGAAATTAATGATGAAGCGAATTCGTGATGGTGCACATTGATATGGAAGAGTGGCAAACACTAAATCCTGCCAATTCTAAATCGTTGGTGGATGTGCATCTTGTATCTGCAGAATCAAAAGCTTTGGCGGAAAAACTGGCAGAGAGTAAACAAGTCATAATTACCGATCTTTATAATGGTTTAAGTATAGAATCGAATTCATTCATTGGACAAATAGCTTTTGATCAATTTACAATACGCATCAGGCCTAAATTATCTGGTCTTCCTCTATTTCAGCTTCTTGCCTTTACATACGGATTTACAACATTTGACAGATATGACAACACATATTGTTCTATCGAAAAAAGTGATTTTATTGAATTTTTAATTCTACAGTATTTTATTGAATGTAGGTATATCTACACAAAAGGTTTACATAAACAATATTGCTTAAAAGAAGAACAACTTGCGCAACCTAAAGGAAGAATTCTATTCCATCGTTTAGCTCAAGAACCAATTATGACACAGTATATTCCATGCAGTTATCACCCGCGAATAGCAGATAATGCTTTGAACAGGGTATTATTGAGTGGTTTGGCATTTTGTACAAAATTAACTCAAGATGCAAAGATGAGTGGTAAACTGAAAGATTTGATCACCATTTTAGGGGATGAGATCGAACTCTCCAATATTACAAAACAGACGATCACAAGTGTAAAAGCTAAACTTAACAGACTTACTAAATCCTACTTGCCGGCATTGAACATTATTGAATTGATAATAAATTCGAGGGGTTTAACACTGAATGATACATCAACAAATGTAGAATTAAATGGGTATCTGTTTGATATGAATATGTTCTTTCAAAATCTTATATTGATGTATCTCAGGGAAAATCTCAAAACATATAGAATAACTGACCAGTTCAGTTTAAAAGGTATCTTTACATATAAAAAAAATGATAAAAAAAGCAAAAGAAGCCCCAATCCAAGACCCGATTTTGTAATCATTGATGAGAATAATACAAGTTACGTTTTAGATGCGAAGTATCGTGATTTATGGGCAAATTCTCTTCCCAGAGATATGCTGTATCAATTAGCAATATATGCATTAGGGGGGCCTGGAAGAGGTACATCGGTAATACTTTATCCGGTTATTGGAAATCACGCAGAAGAAGAGCAAATTTATATAAGGGATCCTTTATTACAAAATGACAAAGGAAGAATAATTTTACGGCCAGTGAATCTATTGAGATTAGCTGAGCTTGTTCAATGTACTAAAAACGATTCAAAAACAGAACGGTTTAAATATGCAAAATACATAGCAACAGGTAAATGACTTCATTTCTGCCATAAGAATACTGAGATATAAAGCAACAGTGAAAATGAAAACCTCGTTGACAAAAAATGGTCAGGTTTAAATAAGTCTGATTTAGTAAATGGAAGAGAAAAACAGAAAATGAAAATTATAAAACATAACAAATTACCTATGAACGCCGAAAACAACAACGATCTTGAGCAAAAACTCCAGTGGCTCGCCGATTACAAAAGCGGAAAACGTGAAATGCCTCCCTTTACACGGGATGAGATGATCGAGATCCGGGAATATCAGAATCGACAAAATGTGGAATTGTTGAAAACGTTTAAAATCGGGTGAAGAGCGTTGGAGCAATGCTAATTATTCACATTAAAAAAAGTCATGGCAATCAAAAAAATCATAAAAATCACAGTTCGGACAATTAGCAAATGCGACTGCGCAACGGGTATCACGCCCTTACAGGGCTTATGAAAAATTTTGTATTCTCATATACCCGGGCCGTCAGCCCGGGCTGATGTTTTTCGCGCTTTCAGCGCTTGGGGATAATAAATAGGACAATCAATTATTCAAAACAGTTTGAATTCACGCACAAATCTCTGCACCTTGACAATACCAAAAACATCTTTATAATCCCGCATACCACCGCACGTTTTCAAACTGTCAAAACACTATGAAAGCGATTTCAACTGTTTGAGCGTTGGGTGCGTATGGCGCAGTGACTGGTGACGCGTAACGAGTGACTGGCAAAGCAGATACTGGCGTACAATAAGCGAGTTTTGAAATCGCGTCGGTTGGACAATGTTCATTTTAATAAAGGGCCCTTCTTTGTCCAGCATTTCTTTGGCCCCGGAAAGAAATGGCTGGTCGGGGTTGCAGGGGGAGAAGCCCCATGCTTTACGGTAGCAAAAGGGATACATTATGAAAGAATGTCGTCTCGACTCCGCTCGACGACCGGTTTCCGGTTGGACTATTCCACAAATAATTTTACAGGTTGGTGTAAGATAAATCTGCATAAAGAACTGGTAGTTCTGTTTCAGCGAACACTATATTATTGGTTAAACAAAAGAAGTGTACACAGAAGTTATAACTGGAAAGCATTCTACTGTGTGTGGGAACATTTCATTGGTGACAAAATAAAGCATCAAGTCAAGTAATAAAGATGTACAACTTAGTTTTATCAATTTACTTATGTAGTCACATAAAGAAGAGAAAAAGATGATAAAAATTCTCTTTGTTTGCAGTAAAAACCAATGGCGTAGTCCAACGGCTGAAAGAATATACAGAAATGATGTACGATTGCAAGTTCGAAGTGCAGGTGTAAATAGTAGCGCAAAACACCAAATATCGATAAAAGACATTGAATGGTGCGATTTGATTCTTGTAATGGAATATAGGCACAAAGAATGTATAAGAAAAAAATTCAATAAGATGAAATTACCAAATATCTCAAGAGTACCGAGTTTAAAATAGATCTTTAAGCTGCCATTTGCAATCCTTCCTTTCGATTCTTATCTATTTTTGACAAAATAAAATTAGTGAGTGGATTATTTTTCAACGAACCTTTAAGAAATT
>JAAZBG010000288.1 GCA_012513915.1 Fibrobacter sp. | reverse complement strand
AACCGTTTCTCTTTGATTTTTCTTTTTATGATACCGGATGGCAGCAAATAAGCCTGACCACCTACAGGAACAATGGAGACAGTGTCGTCGAAAAATATACTGTGTATGCATATTCTCCTTTGTATCAAAATACGATAAAAGCCCGGGTGGGAGATACCATACTTCTAAAGACTGATCCGGTTGGAGATAAAGTTCTTTATGTCTGGAATTTCCGGAATGGTACACCTGTTAAGGATCAATCTCCGGTAGTGCGGACTGTTTTTTCCAATTCAATGACCAGTTCTGTTGGAGAATTATATGTTGAAGATTTCACTAATCATAAGTCACCGGTAATTCTCTTTAACATAAACCCATCGTCATCGGACGAACTCAGTATCCGGTGTGTAAATGATTCGATCAAGAATGACACCATTTATACTACTGCCAAAGAGCTGCCACTGAAATTACAAATTATGGGTGCTGAGCAGGTGAAAAAATTGACCGTGAATGGAAATGCTATAGGAAACCTGTCAAAAGTTGATAATTACCATGCATGTACGGTAAATCTAAAGGGGCTGGATTCGATCACTAATCCTTTAAACGTGATAGTCGAAGTTACTGACAATAAGAACCGTACTGTAAAGGATACTTTCTATGTGGTTTTTGTTAACCACTGGCCCGGTATTTCAGTCACTTTTCCCGCTGATGACAGTATTGAAACTATGGCTTCTTCGGTGATGGTAACAGGAAATGTTACCAGTATTGGTACATTCAGGAGCCTGTTTCTGGTTATCCGGAATAACGGAAAGATCCAGAATAATAAAATTGTTTTACCGGAAAATTCAGGATTTTCATTTTCTATCCCATTAAGTGAATACAAGAATCATATGGTTCTTGAATTATTTACAGATTCTATGATGACATCCCGTATAGCGACAAACGATTTTTATGTGTTTTATGTACCGGAAGGCAAGGATACGTTGGCACCACAGATACGGAGTGTTCGTGGAAATGGCGCTGTACTAAATAGAATAAGTTATTCGGGATCAGATACATTAAATCTTGAAATCATTGCTACTGACAACAGCGGTTTTGTTTCCGTTTTTGTGAATGATCAATCAGCAGTCAAAAACGACAGTTCATTGATTTTTTCGGCTACTGTTAATCTGAAACACGAAATCAAAGGAAATCAGATTCTGGTGAAGGCTATTGACAGTAACGGCTTATCAGATATTGATACATTTCTGGTGTACTATAACCGATTACCCCAATGGTCAAAACTTCCTCCATCATATATGGTTGCAGACGTAGGCAGTATAACGGTATTTAATATCGTTGCCCAGGATCCGGACGGAGATTCTTTGACCGTATCAATGACAATTAAAACCAATCCTGAAAAGCTCTTCAATATAAGCAGCGGTACAATCGGATGGATTCCTGAAGCTAAGGACACCGGTGAGTATACTGTAAATTTACTGGCATGGGACGGCTATCAGGAGATTGATACCAGTTTTATAATCCGTGTGAAAAGCCCGAGCAGTTTGACACCGGTTAAAATATCAAACAGGGCTACTGATATCAGTGATACAATCTTTGTTGGTGATTCTCTGAACATAAAAATTGAAGCGGTCTCATCAACCGGAACCCGTCCGTTTCAATATAATGCGTATTTTACTGATAAAAAAACAGCTCCGCTTCTTAATGGTACAGACAGCGTGCTTAGCTGGAAACCAACTGTTGCCGATACCGGGTATCGGGTATTACGGCTTGTGATTACCGATAATGCAGGATTCAAGGATTCTGTTTCTATTCCGATTGTTATTGTCAGACGTGCACTTGCTGAGTTTCGGTGGGATGAAAATAACAGTGTGAATTTTTATGAAGGGGATACTACAAATAATTATCCAAAAGTTAAATTGGGCAAAAGTCTGGATAAGGCTGTATCGATTGCCTACAAAATAGAATTTGTCAATCCGGCGGATTCTGCGGACATTGAAGCACCGTACAGTGGTGTTGTTAATTTTCCTGCAGGTGATACAATTGCTTCTGTGCCGGTAAAAATAGTCGACGATTCACTGCCTGAAAACGTGAAAACGTTCCGGATCAGGTTGTTTGAAAGCGATACCATAAAGCTGAGGGGTACGGATATATTTACCGGTCAGATAATTGACGATGATATTGTCTGGTACTATTTTGAAGAACCGGAGGGTACCGGAAAGGAGTCTGTTACAAACGTAAGTGTAAAAGTTAAAATTTCGAGACCGCTTACAGTACCGGTGGAACTGTTCTACAGTTCCGGTTCGGAATCGAGTGCCACAATATCAAAAGATTTCATCTTTGTTGATCCTGTGCAGAAGTTAACTTTCAATCCAGGGGTTACAGAGAATTATATCCAGCTTAAAATTATCGATGACAAGATTCCTGAGAAGGATGAAGTTATTATACTGAACCTCAATTCAGAAAACAATTTTACTAAACCCAAAGACAGTCCTGTTTACGAGTATACAATCATAGACAATGATACTGTCTCTCACTTTTCATTTATTTCCAATGCTCTGACCGGATCAGAAAGCGATACGCTTGATACTATTGTCATTAAACTTGATAGACCCGTAGATAGTGTAACCGTTCTTAAGTTGCTTATTGATAATGACCCGGCTGTTACAACTGCAACTGAAGGTATAGACTTCAGATTCATTGATGATATTGACAGTATAGTTTTTCCCAAGGGAGTAACCACACGCAATATCCGGATCAAAATTTTCGATGATACCATTCCTGAAGGTGATGAGAAAATTTCTCTTGTCCTGCAATCAAATTCGGAACTGCTTTCTCCGGGAATCTACGCACAAGCTGTATATACAATTAAAACAAATGAAGTGAATCTCTATTTTGATGCTGATTCATCAATTGTTGACGAATGGACTCGTCAACCAATTCCGTTAGTCATAAAGATGGATGGTGGTCCGTTAAAGGAACGTTTGACTGTTTATTACAGTGAAGATCCCCAAAACACTGCAATATCAGGAAAAGACTTCTTCTTATTTCCAGATAATTCTCATCGTGTAGTATTCGAGCCGGGGGAGACTTCCAAGCAGTTTT
>JAAZBG010000287.1 GCA_012513915.1 Fibrobacter sp. | reverse complement strand
TGGATTCTTTGCTACTTGCCACTTGCTACTTGCTACTTGCTACTTGCTACTTGCTACTTGCTACTTGCTACTTGCTACTTGCTACTTGCTACTTGCTACTTGCTACTTGCTACTTGCTACTCCCCCCCCTCTTTCCTATTGCATCCCCTTAACCATCGTTATACAATAAGAGCTGATTTACTCACACAACGAGCGGTACAAATGGATGACAAAACAAGAAAAGCAATTGTAAAAGACAAAGTCGTTTCATCAATGGCGAAAAAGCTCGCAAATGAGGAGATGGCGGCAGACATTGAGAAAATCAAAAAGAAACGCAGGCGTAAACCGCTTGTTGGTTATGTTGCGGCAATACTTTTTACTGTTGTAATGACTGTGTTGTTTTATTTTGCCATATTGTCAACGGAGAAGGTGCAGGAGGAACAGCGTATTGCTGTACAGATTGCACTTGAGGATAATCCTCTCAGCAGACTTCAGACAGCCCTGACAAATGATTTAATAACAGCCGATCAGTACGCGTTGTATTGCAGAGATTTACTTTTGCGCTATGACTCGCTTCCGGAGCAATATAAGACTGACAAAGTGATCCTATCACGGGAGGATGTTTACTCGTCCATAATATCTGTCTGGTTTAATCTGTACCCAAGGACAAAAGCTGCACTTACCGGGGAGCTTGTCGGACTGAAGGAAGCTGTTGAGAAACATTTCGATTCACTTGGTTTAAATTAGATTGGTGTGTTATGAGTCAATTGCAAATATCAGATTTTAAAATTCATGTACTTGTAATTGATCAGGATAAAGAATATTCAATGATCCTTTGTGAAACACTTTCGAAAACAGGAATATGCATACCGCAGGATGTTACAACATTTGCGGAGGCACAAAAAATGATCGATCGCAGTAATAATCGTATAGATGTTTGTATTTTGGAAGCCGATCCGGGTGATATAAATGAAGCTGCTCCTGAATTTATAAGGAATAACAAAAGAAAAACTCCGTGTATCGTGGTTACACAAGTACAATCTGCGGCATTTGGAGCATACTGTTGTCAGGCCGGTGCAAAAAAGGTATTTGACAAGAAGAACCTGGACAAAGCGGAGCTTGTGAAAGATGTGTATGCGATTGCCTGTATACATTTGATAAATCCTGATTACAATCCGGACGGATCAGACACGTTTGACTATGCCACAGGTGTACTTTTACAAAAATGTCCTAAAACCGTTACGTTCTGGGCTGAATGTACCGGGATTACGGACCGTCAGTTGCGCGGACTGGTGAAACAAAAATCAAAGGTCAGTGCAAAAAATGCACTCAGTCTTGCAGCATGGTTAAAAAACGGAGAGAACAATATTAAATAAATTACTTATACGATTAATCTTGCGCATTACAATGATTTACAGCGGTAAAGAGCGCTTCCTGAAATTTAAATTCCGTTTTTTGTGGTGAATTCATATTTATAATTAAAAAAAAGTTCATTTGCAGGAGATACCATGAACAATAGAAATCAACACGGTGGCACATTGGTTGAGGTTGTTATTGCAATGTTTATACTGGCATTGATTATTGTTGGGTTAAATGCCGGTGTGTTGAGTCTGATAAAGTCGAATATGTCATCAAAAGATTTATCTGCTGCAACATCAAGTGCATATAGCCTTTTTGAAGAATTGAAAATGGCAAGTTATTCCAGTATCATGACTGATTGTGATACTGTTAACAATAAATATATCAGGGCATGGCAACTTCTTGATTCTGATACTTCCAAGAAAACAATCAGCATTACTGTTTATTGGCCCGTATCGGTACAATCGCATAGTATTACACTCTCAACAATCATCGCACGACCTTAGGATTCTAAAATGATCAATAGAATAAAAGATGTATCCGGGGCTACGCTTATTGAGTTGATGGTGGCAATGTTCATTGGCTCATTAGTTGTTATGGGGGCATACCAGGCATATAACTATGTGACTAAAAGTACCGCCCGTGAAAATGAGAAGGCATTGATTCAGAAGGATATCGTGACCATTACTGAACGTTTGGGAAAAGATATCCGTATGGCTGGAAATGGTCTTCCCGGTAATGGCATACGGGTTGCTTTGTACACTGATAAAAGTGATACGCTTGAGCTATTCTATAATTTAGAGTTGACTGGCGCAAATCCGGTTGCAGATATTCTTTATGATGATGTTAAACTATTTGCAGCCAATTGTCTTGGCGCAAAAGCTGGTGGCTATATCTGTATTACCGGGCAAAGTATTGATACAATATACAAGCAGATCTCGCGGGTCGGAAATAATGCATCAGGAGAGGATACAATTTATTTAAGCAGCAAAGTTGGTGCTGGTACTTTTCCTAAAGGCGTGACAAAGCTTCATTATTGTGACCGGATTGCTTATGAAATACAGACAGCAGACGGTGAGGGAACGCTTGTTTTGTCAAAAAATGCTATAGGTGTTCCGCTTGGTTCAAAGATTGATACGATGAATATTACCCCTAAAAATAAGGCCGGAACAGCATTAACAAGTGGTTTCGAGAATACATCACTGATTGAAGTTCTTGTCGGTGGATATATCGGCAAGGGTGCAAATAGAAACATGCTCTCAGAAACGATACAAGTCGGCATAAGGAATCAATAGAAGTATGCTACTAAATATGGTCGCATTTACAATGAGGTAACAATGAGGAACAACAGAGGCTCATCACTTATTTTTGTCGTGTCGCTGGCAATAATTTTAAATATTGTGTTTATTACTGTTTATATGACAGTATCAAAAACGCAAAAAGCCACGGGCTCAAAAAGACTTAAAACCAGTTCGGTAACTATTGCAGAGGCTGGCAAGGAGAAATTGTATGCACAATTGATCGATAAGTCGTATACGCCAACAGCGAATCAGCGGGTGACTGTCTATACCGATTTTGCATTGGGTGCAGGTACTTTTACGGTAAGTTGCAGTGCCAATGTAACTCTTGACACCGTATGGATAGAGAGCTGGGGTAAAGATAGTCAGTCGGAAACCGGGATTGCGATAGTCGCTGCATTATCACCAAGATTTGTATTTAATGGAGTACCAGTCAGAGGTGCGATTACTGCAAGAACCAATGTGCAGGTCCTTGGAAATATTACTGTTGATGGACGTGATCATGATACAAATGGCGTATTGACTGGTGATCCTGGACTTTATGGTGTCAGTACCTGTGATGCACTTGTTCAGAGTGGTAATGCACATATCGGTGGATATGGTCAGGAGCCGTTACGTAGTTCAGATACAACCGGAAAGCTGGGAACCATTGCAGAGCAGGAGGTTCCTGTAAATGCTGCATTAGCGTCACCTGAAGCTTTTCTTGGATTGGCTCCCGGTGCGCTTGATGAGTATAAGTCAACCACGCTTTCAACACCATTTCATGGTATACGGTATATAACAGGGAATGTTGGTCCAGTGGATTTCGGGGACGAGAAGAAGGGGGAATACTCAAGTGGTATCCTGATTGTCCATAATTATTTTAAAACCGCAGAAATGAAACTTAACCAGGGAAAATTTATTGGTTTGATCATAATTGATAAAATGGACAATATAAACGGGGTGGCTAATATACTTGGTTCTGTGGTAACACTTGGTGAAACAGAAGTAAATACTTTTGGATCCGGTGGTGCCACAATCAATTACAGCTCATATGTCATGAATAATCTTGGAAAATATTGTGAAAATATAAAGAACAGAGTAACAGAAGTTTCATGGAAAGAACTGAAGCGATGACAGGCAATCATCACTGCTATTTGTATGTTCATTCAGCAGTTAAGAGGATATTGTTCAGTGAAGGCAGGTTGCAGTATGTTTTTAAATAATCGCGGATCATCTCTGATTTTTGTTGTTTCATTGGCAATAATCCTTAATATCGTATTTGTCACAGTGTATATGACTATTTCGTCAACACAGAAGAAAACCGGAGTAAAGAGGTTAAATACCAATTCGATTCTCCTTGCTGAAGCTGGAAAAGAAAAGTTATATGCAGATCTAAATACCAGTACCATATCACTGACACCAAATACACGAACACAAATTTATACTGATCAGGTTCTTGGAACAGGTACTTTTAGTGTCAGTTGCAGCACTAATGCGTTAGTAGATACAGTATGGATAGAGAGCTGGGGTAAAGATAATACTTCCGAAACCGGTATTGGTGTTGTGGCATCAGTTTCAGCTGATGCCGTTATTCCCGGGCCGCCGGTAAAGGCTGCGGTTACATCACGACCGGATGTTGAGTTAAAGGGGTCTATTTCCATTAGTGGAAACGACCATGATTCAAGCGGTACCCCTACCGGTGATCCTGGAGTATATGGTGTCAGCACTTGTGGTGCGCTTGATATTGGCGGAAGCGGTAGTGTGGCAGGAAAGGGATCTGGCCCTTTTGGAAAGAAAGCATCAGCAGCAGAGATCGCCAAAGTTGCAGAACAGGGTGTTGCGGTCAGTACATCGCTTGGATCTCCGGAAGCATTTTTAGGTGTTCCGGCCGGTTCTCTTGACAAGTACAAAATTACAGAATCTGCTCTTACACTTCCGTTCCATGGTATACGGTATATTGAGTCAACCGCAGGTCCACTCCACATAGGTGGTTCAAGCGGAATTCTTATCATCCATTCTCCAATGAAAAATGCAACGACACATCTGAATGCAACTGGTGATTTCAAAGGAATAATAATTGTTGATGAAATGGATAAAATGAATGGTAATTTAACAGTCATTGGGGCTGTTGTATGTCTTGCAGATTTTGCCGGAGCAAAGAAATTTGGTAATGGTAGTGCAGATATTAGATATAGTTCCTATGTGATAAACAACCTTGGTAAATTTATTCATGATAGTGACAAAAGTGTAAAGGAACTTTCGTGGACAGAACTCAAAAAGTGATCTGTTACGGAGACGCGTTCTCTAAGAACTCGCCCCCTTAAATGCGCCCCCTGAATCCCCCGCAGGGGGACTTGAGGAATAATAACCAAATCCAGATCTCATTTTCAAAGTTCCCCTGCGGGGGGATTTAGGGGCAATGTCGTTAACTTAGTGTTTACAAGGTGGCAGTGTACTTATGCGCTCGCCCCTTCCCGCTCGTAAAACCGAGCGACCTCCCCCGCAGGAGGGAGGCGTAATTGTTTTAAAAAAATATTCCTCCCTCCTGCGGGGGAGGCTGGCTGCTTTGGGCCAGGGTGGGGGGCGCGCAACCGGCACAACTGCAACATGTCAAGCTTAAGTTAACAACATTTGGTTTTAGGAGACGTGCATTTTAGGAGACGTATGCTAGCGCCAGTAACGGAACTGCATCAATTAAAGTATTCTTCTTTTATCAATTCCCACTCCCGGGCGATGCCGTCTTCGTCGTTAGTGCAGCAGGATACTCTTCTGGCACTGCGTTTAACATCCGGCCCCGCATTTTTCATGGCAATACCCAGACCTACTTTCTCAAGCATCGGGATATCGTTTGGTGCATCACCAAATGCAACGACATTGTCGGTACTGATATCGTATGAGTTGGCAAGTGCCTCAATGCCATTACCTTTATTAGCATTGATATTGAGGAACTCAAGATAATAATCCCATGTTCTGCAAATGTAAATATGCCCGCTCCAGATGGAACGGAAGTGGCTTTCGATTATGTCAAGTTCTTCGGGGTCTCCGATATAGATGATCTTTGATGGCGTTTTACCGCTGAAATGTGAAAAACTGCTGATGTACTCATATGTGCTTCTTGTCTGGTCGAAGTACAGATTATACCACTCAAGGCTGCCATCATGCTTTAAACCATACAGTTTATCATTGATATAGTAATTTATTGCAAATGTTTTATCATGTGCATAATCAATAAGAAAATCAGCATAGTCGGCGGGTAGTGGAGAATTATAGACCGGTGATGAAACATCTGATGCACATTTGTAAACAACTGCGCCGTTTAAGGTTAACAGGGCAACTCGACTCTCCAGCATTTCGGCATATTGCTGCATACTGCTTCCAATGCGACCTGATGCAAGCGCTACAACGCATCCAAAATCAGACATCTCTTTTAATGCCTTTATATTACTGGTTGAAAGCTCTTTTCGGTTGTTTAAAAGGGTACCATCAAGGTCGAATGCGAAAAGTTTTGGTTTCATAAGCACAATTCCTTATACACGTAAGCTACATCACAAGTTGGCAGGGGTCGCGCCTATTACGTTATTACATAGTATCGGCATGTACCATACATGACAATAGTTTTTTTTCAGTAAATTCTCATTTCCTCATTTGAACACAAAATAATAACTTTGAATCTAATATGCCATATACTGCTGTACTCTTTTTAAAAAAAGGAATAATTATACCAATAATTGTTTAAAAAATATAGAATTTATAAATGAATCTGATAAATTGAATAAGTAACGTATGTTTATAATGTTAACAAACATTTTCTTTGTGCGTTTACGTGAAAATAGTATGACTAAGCAATTGAAATGGCGTAAGAAAAAAGGCAGATTATATATTCAGGTCAGTAACACATCATCACAAAACACGAATGTCATAGATTACAGTTCCAATTACTGTAAAGGAAAGGATGCGTGCCATGGAAGATCTGAAGACGTCAGTAAAAACTTTCAGTAATGATTACCTTCTTGAACAGTTTATTGATTGTCAGGAAGAATACACCCCTGATGCTTTGAGGCTTTTAAAATGCGAAATAGATAACAGAAAAATATCGCAGGAAGAGATTGATGCTTACCTGAAGCGCAAGGATGTTGGTGTTGATGAATCAAAATCTCTTGATATAGGTGATTTTGTTCAGTTTGATCACTCTTTCTCACGTACCGATATACTGCTTGCAATATCAGTACTTCGCGATAGCAAAGTAGTTTTTTACGTTGATAACCCTACGTCAAGCGAAACCATCCCTCTTGAAAGTGAAGCAATTAAACGGCATACAATCCATGTCCAGAAAGATTATGTCGCAAAAGCACATGAATTGCTTGATGAACATTTTGTTAAGCAGGACGGGATCTATTCGTTTCGGTATGCCGGTGCATTTGATCGACTCAAGTCATTCAGTTTTTATGATTTACACCTGACAGAACTTGAAGCGGCGGAAAGCATCGAGTGTGATTTTGAACCTGATGAACGTAAAATCATTATAGCCTATGGGAAACGTCTTCTCGATGAAGTTGATACGGTTGAAGAAAAGCAGGATCGTGTCGTATTCTATTACGATTCAATCGAACCATTGCTTGAATATATCAGTGACGAATCAAATACTGCATTCTGCCGTTCGGATCTGTTAACAATCATGGAGATTCTGCAGATATATTGCACAGAAAGTGATTTCCCACAATCGATGAATGATGCAGTTGCAACGCTTTTAAGTTTCTTTCTTGATTCCTGACCACTTTTTTCCAGGTCACGACGATCTAAGCACCATCCCGCTGGTGCGGGATGGTAAAAATCGCACCAGCGATCATTCCAGGTAGGTAAACGAGGCTACAGCAGTGTAATCTGCCAAATTAAAAAAGGTCCTGTCACTTTTTATATGAACGATAAGACCTCTTCCTGCAGATTTTTGTGCAAAAATTGCAATTGAGACACAATTACATACTGGCTTTAATGCTCGTACAATCTGAAATGTTTCATTGACGAGAGTCTGACGGCTGGATGATTGGGTTGTGTACTCAAGGAAGTAACTACTGTCGCTTCGCAGCTCGGCAGTTAAAAGTTCTCCAAAGGGTTTGACTATAGAACCAATATCAAAGACATTTTTGCCAAAGAGCATTTCCATTTCATCTTTGGCTTTTTTTTCTTTGTCAAGCTCGTTCATGCTGTGGTATGTATTGACAAGGCCGTACCATGCGCGGTAATTGTATTTGTTAAATGAAATTGCGAGTTTAAAAAACGAGATAGCCATCTCATAATCTTCATTATATGCACTGGCGGAATCGACAAAGTCCGCTGATTTTGCCCTGTTTTCAGGGGATATGGCACTTGAGGATTTTGATTGTCCGGTGCTGACAGTTTTCTTTGTCTTCGACACTTTTGTGCCGCTTACCTTACCATCATAGTCTTCAAGAAATGCAGTTCTTTTTTCTCTGTAAGCGAAAATAACAAGAACTACCGGAAGAAGAATGATCAGCAGAAACAGTAGTAATGACTTAACAGAGACTTTTTTTTTGCTGATTTCAGTAACAACAGGGATATCATCGAGTGGTAGATGATGAACCGTATGAGTTTTCTGTGAGGGTTCCGTTTTTTGTGATGAATCGTTATAAGTTCCGGGCGGTACTTTATCAGGTATGGCGCTATCGTGTGGTGGGGCAGCCGGTTTTCGCTGTAGTGAGTCTATTATCTTAAATACAATACCTAATTGTGAATACTGGTCGACTACTTTCTTTAAGGCATCATGCGATTCGTTGATAATAAAAATAAATGGCGGTTTTGCTGTAATTGCAAGTGCTTTTTGAAGCGGTATAGATTGTTTTTGACATAACAGGCGTGCGATCACCTTGCGTGCGTGGTCATTGTCAATTGAAATTATAACAAGATCTTTTCCCATGCTTTGAGTATATCATTAAATGATTTGCAGGGAAACCCTTTTTAAGTAGCGTTCTTCCAGCAGGTGTGCCAACTTTTTAACAATTGTGTAACGTGTTTCAACCGATGCGTTGTTTAAGGTTATGTTGGCATCATTAATTTTTGTACCGATTAAGAAACGTATTTCATCATGATCAAGAAGTGTGTTTGCCAGTGAAAGTGCTGCATTATCATGAGAAAATACGGGAAGCTGCTTTGCCGAGAGGTATTCAAACGCCTTGTTAAGTGTAACCATTCCCTCAGTAACAAGCTCAGTGCCATCCATATGGGCGAGGGGTGGAATATCGTTGTTGCCTCTGCGCACATCTAATGTAATTTTCAGGTTCAACTCACGGGCAAGAATCTTTGCAGTAGTGTCACCACAAATAACTTTTGTACCTTTAAAACCTCTGAACTGTTGTGCAAGCAGGGAATCACTTGATTGTTGAATAGGAGGCCCTGTGGTAATAAGCAGCGGGCGGGGGTCCCTGAAATAAATAACGCCGCATGTAGTGTCATCACCACACTGCCAGCCATCATAAACATTTGCCTGATTGACAAGCTGCTTCGCCATTGCCCGGGCTGACATATGGGGAAATTTTAATACAAGAGATCGTAAGAATTCCTTGATGCCATCCGTGCCCCAACCATAGGGTGTGCCTCTTTTACCAAGTCCGGATTGGTTGAGTCCGTCAGTGTGAAAGATAATCCGGTCATTCTTTGATGCTGTAATTTTTGATAGATGAAGAACCGCCGGACGATTAAAATTGGCTACATCGACGGTTTTTCGTTCAATCGGTGCAAATTCATTATTGGAAAAAAACAACAGTGATGGCGTATCATATTCAACAATGTTTACCGTTAGATCTGATGCGATATCGATGATTGAGAACGTTGCATAGCTAATCTGCCTGATTTGACACAATGGCAGTGTTCGCATGATAACCGATGCGGCTTTGACAATGTCCAGGTTGTTTTCAAGATATTTTAATGCCATGCTTGCAGTGAGTGTTGAGAGCACACTTGCTTTGATACCACTCCCGAGTCCATCAGACAGGATTGCGACAACACGGCCTTGTTCCGGAATGTATTTGGCTATGAGCGTATCACCGCATACCTTTTGCCCCCATTTTGATTGGGAATCAATACCAATATCGATAAATGTATTAGTCAAGAGAATTTCCTGGTGATGGTGAGCGACTTGAGAATGATTCAATAATAGAATTAAGTACGGATTCAGAATCAGCAGCATTTTCTCCCAGGATATAGGCAATTTTCTGAACCATGGTAAGGTTTTTCTCAATAATATCCTGTGCCCGTTTGATTACCTGTTCTTTTTGAATTGACGGCGTGGTGATATCGGTGAAGACACCTCCGGTAACATGTTGCTTTTCAATGGCAAAGATGGATCCATGAATAATTCTGTTGTCAACCTTAAAATCCTGATTGATAATATCTTTTCCGCTGTCAAAAACGTGTTTAAAGGATTCGTGGAATGGG
This sequence comes from Fibrobacter sp., assembly GCA_012513915.1. Taxonomy (GTDB): domain Bacteria; phylum Fibrobacterota; class Chitinivibrionia; order Chitinivibrionales; family Chitinispirillaceae; genus JAAZBG01. The sequence goes on along the minus strand of JAAZBG010000287.1, from coordinate 14,805 downwards.
ACAATTTTTTTAAGCGATGCACCCATGAGGCCCGGATTTGCATCGAATATTGTTTCTATATCAGAACCAAACAGTTTCGCGAAATTAAGATTGCTTTCAATAATTTTCAGTTCGCTGTCAACGATAACCACACCGGACGGCATTGTGCGAAGAAGACCACTTGCTTTGTTTTGTGCAAGTTTGCGCATATAGGTGACACACATGGTAGTCTCCGCTTTTTTTGCTAATAACGCAGCTGCAAAGTCTCTGCACGAATCGTAACCGCAGCCCCCGCAGTTGAGTTCATCCTTTTCCGAAATTTTACCCACCTGACGAAGCGCTGCGTTTATCTGGTCTGAAGAAAAATCGGGTGCTTCGAAGGGTGCATCGGACACATATTCGTTAATCGGAATTGATGGTGTCCGGGGAATTTTTTTCTTTGGATAAGGAGCGTACTTTACAATTGCATACCGCTTGACTGCGGTTGCATCCCTGAGTGCAGCTTTGGGCCCGTTAACACATCCTCCCTCGCATGAGAGCGCTTCAATGAAAATGTTGTTTTCAATAGTGATTTTGTCAAGATCCTGCAAGGCTCTTCGTATGTTCTCAAGACCTGAAAATGACATAAAACAAAGATCGTTAATAGCGCAATTTGCCTTTATTGTTGCCGACATACCGCCATCAATAGGGTACAGTGCACCCTCCTCAGCTGCGTCTGGCATAAAGATATCATCGACGTGTGGTTTTATCAATGATGGATGCAGGTGCTCGGCATCAAGCCAGTTACGCAATTCCTCAAATGTCAATGCAGCATCAATAAGTTGCGGATGGCTGTCTGCCTCACGTTTTTTTGCAACGCATGGACCAATAAAAACTATTGCTATATTTTTTCCATATTTTTTTCGCAGCATTTTGCTGTGTGTAAGCATTGGTGAAAGCAGGTTTGTTATTGATGCACTGTGTGATGGCATATACCGGGTTACAAAATCAACTACTGCGGGACATGCCGATGAAATAAAAATTTTACCTTTTTGTAATTGAAGCTGCTGTGCGACATGTGCACTCACCTGCTGAGCACCAAGCGCAGTTTCTGATATTGCGCAAAAACCGAGATGTTTCAACGCTGCAATCAACTGACGGGGTGTAATGTCTGGAAATTCGCTCGCAAAAGAAGGTGCAAGTGAAACGTAGACTTTTCTGCCGGTTGAAATAAGATTCTTAACTTTGTCAAGATCATCCCTGACCCGCTTCGCACCGGCCGGACAGACATCAACACAATGTCCGCATAAAACGCACTGTTCAGGAATGATTGCAGCTGAACCATTCTGAATCTTGATAGCTTTAACAGGACATTCCCGTACACATTTGTAACAGTCCTGACACTCTGCTTTGTCTGTATAAACAGGATTAAGATTGTGCATTATTACTCTTTCACTGGAAGTGGAAAAAATTATTGCAACTGACTTAAAACCTTTACTTATCAAATTCTAAAGAGATACCGGAAAGCCCTTTACCAATATAACTGCCAAAACAGGTAATATCAAGTAGCTCGTAATAATGAACTGTTATTTTAAAATAAACCTGCAGGCTTATACAACAATACATTACGGATTAAATGATACGGTAGTGCATTCCAGGTAATATTTCTCTTTAGTTTTTGCAGGTAAAATGATATATTTCAATCAACGTTACTTGTTTTTTAAACAATGTTTTCCTGCGGCGAGGAGCAAATTGCTCTGAACACAAGGGGTTGCAAGTGAAATTGACTGTTTTTATAGATAAGCCTCAAATGGACGCAGTAGTACCTGTGTCGATTTGAGGCTTTTTTGTTATGATGACAGCCTGGATTTTTTGATACTAAAGGTGAGGGTACAGTATGACCGAAAAACGGCTTGGATTTGTTGGAATTGTTATCGAAAACAGAATTAAAAGTGCAGAGATGGTAAATAAGATTTTATCGGAATCCGGTGATGCAATTATTGCCCGTACCGGTATCCCGTATCATCAGAAGAATTGCAGTGTGATCACTCTTGTTGTTGATGCTACCACTGATGAGATTGGTGTGATGACCGGTAAGCTTGGGATGCTTGATGGCGTAACCGTGAAATCTGCATTGAGCAAAGGCAAATAGGGGGGGCAGATGAGAACCGAGCATGATTTACTGGGGACACGGGAGATTCCCGATGATGTCTACTGGGGAATTCATACCCTGCGCGCACTTGAAAATTTTACGGTATCTTCCCAACCTGTAAACATGCGTATTATCAGGGCTGTAGCGGTTGTAAAGAAAGCATGCGCGCAGGCAAATGCGGAACTTTTATTTCTTGATAGTAAACTTACGAGGGCGATTGAGATAAGTTGTGACGAGATCGTTGCCACAAAACTTGATTCATCATTTCCGTTGCGTGCTCTTCAGGGTGGCGCAGGTACCTCAACAAATATGAATGTTAACGAGGTCATTGCCAACAGGTCGCTTGAGCTGCTGGGGTATCAGAAGTCCGATTATTCACAGTGCCATCCCATTGAACATGTCAATTTGCACCAATCAACAAACGATGTTTATCCGACGGCGGTGAAAATTGCATCAATTGAAGCTGTTCGGGAACTGAGTCATGCTGCAGAACTATTACAGGACGCACTTCAGCGAAAGGAAAAAGAGTTTTCCGGTGTCCTGACAATAGGAAGAACGGAGCTTCAGGACGCAGTACCGGTGACTATTGGTGCTGAGTTTTCATCGTTTGCAGAAGCGATAGCGCGGGATCGCTGGCGTACATTCAAATGCGAAGAACGTTTGCGTGTTGTCAATATAGGCGGAACTGCTGTCGGTACAGGTCTGACAGCACCCCGGAGCTATATTTTTCTTGTGATTGAGAAGCTTCGTCAGCTTACCGGGTATGGTCTTACACGTGGTGAGAACATGATGGATCAGACGGCAAATGCCGATGCATGTGTTGAGGTCAGCGGGATTCTGAGTGCATTTGCAACCAATATAATGAAAATATGTAATGACCTCAGGATGCTTCACTTTACAGGAGAAATAAAACTTCCGCCGGTGCAGGCGGGATCATCAATAATGCCCGGGAAAGTAAATCCGGTTATTATGGAAGCAGCAATCAGTGCATCAATAAAAGTAAACGCGAATCATCAGATCGTTACACAGTGTGCAGGAGCCGGATCACTGCAGATAAATGAGTTTTTGCCATTGCTTGCACATGCACTTATCGAGTCAATGGAGATTCTTCAAACGGTAACTGCGATGCTCGCATCACATGTTGATAAAATAGAAGTTAATGCATTGCTGTGCGAACAGTATGCACATAGAAGTGTTACCCTGATAACGGCTTTTCTGCCAATTGTCGGATATGAGAAGGCTGAGAAGATCGTGAAGGAATATGAAGGTGTAAAGGACATGAATTTTATTCAGTTTCTTGAACTAAAACTTGGCTCAGATCTTGTAAAGCAGGTGGTAACACCTGCGGGATTGATGGCCCTGGGATTCAAGTAACGATAGTGAAATAGAGGAGTGACAGATGCAAACAACACCGAAATCGTTACGTGTACATATAGGATTATTTGGCCGGACAAATGTCGGTAAATCCAGTTTTCTTAACATGGTCGCAGGGCAGGATGTCGCCATTACGTCATCGTTACCGGGTACTACCACTGATGTCGTTGAAAAGTCAATGGAACTGCTGCCGGTTGGTCCGGTAGTGTTTCTTGACACTGCGGGTGTTGATGATACATCGGAGCTGGGAGTGCTGCGGATTAAAAAGACATCAGTTGCAATGGACAGATCTGAGGTCGTTGTGATTGTTACGGAACCTCAGGTATGGGGTACATTTGAGACACAGATCGCAGGTGAGGCAAATGCCAAAAAATTACCGCTAATCGTTGTTGTCAATAAAGTTGATACCGGCGAGGTATCAAATGTTTGGCTTGACATTGTTAAAAAAACAACTGATAAAATCATTCTGTGTTCCAGCGTTGTTTCCGGGAACAGAGAAAGGTATCTCTGCAGGTTCAAGGCAGAACTTATGAGTGCGCTTCCGGAAGAACGCCTTACAGATCAGGCACTTATAAGCGATTTGATATGTCCCGGAGGACTTGCAGTATTAATTGTACCAATTGATCTTCAGGCACCAAAGGGCAGGTTGATACTTCCACAGGTACAGACAATCCGTGATGCACTCGATTGTGACGCAATGTCACTTGTTGTAAAGGAACGGGAATATTCTCATGTGTATAGTGTGCTTAATAAAAAGCCGGATCTTGTCATCTGTGATTCCCAGATTGTCATGAAAATGGTTGCGGATACACCGCAGGATGTTCCTTGTACTACCTTTTCGATTCTTTTTTCACGATACAAGGGTGATCTGATTGAGGAGGTAAAAGGTGCGGCAATGATTGACAAACTTAGAGACGGTGATAAGGTCCTTATTGCTGAAGCATGTTCGCACCATGCAGCAGAGGATGATATAGGACGTGTAAAAATTCCGCGTTGGCTGCGCCAGTATACAGGAATAGATCTGAACGTTGCCATTGCAAGCGGAAGAGATTACCCGGAAAACCTGTCAGAGTATAAACTGGTAATTCATTGTGGTGCATGTATGTTGACAAGAAAAGAAAAGCTTGTACGGATTCAAAAAGCCCGGGAAGCAGGAGTTGCAGTAACCAATTATGGAATCGCGATCTCGCTGCTTCAGGGCGTATTGAAACGGGTACTGACCCCGTTTCCGGCAGCGTTGGCAGTGATGGAGTAGCCAGCCTCACCCCCCCGGCCCCCCTCTCCACACGTGGAAGAGGGGGGAGCTAAAAAAAATTGTCCAATTTATGGACAAAATGCTATTCAAACTCCCCCTCTACCGCTTGCGGACGACGCATCGAAGTGGTTGGAGAACCAGAGGGGGCCGGGGGGTGAGGCTCTTTTCATAACAGACAAATAATAACAAAGGAAATAAAAATGGCAATTCAAACAGCAGCAGAGTGGCAGAAATCGAAAATTAAAGAGGATCAGATTGCAAAATATCTTAATCCTGATGGTAGTGATTTTATCAATGATGCACTTATAGAGCAGAAGATTGCATCACATGCGAATCCGGATAAAGGGCGTATACGGGAGATACTACAGAAATCATTGTCGATTACATCGCTTGATCCTGATGAAACGGCGATGCTTCTTAATGTCACGGATCCTGATTTGTGGAGTGAAATGGAATCGGCTGCATCACAGATAAAGAAAAAAGTGTATGATAACCGGATTGTTACCTTTGCACCGCTATATTTGTCAACAACCTGTGTCAATAATTGCGCGTATTGTGGTTTACGTGCTGAGAATCAGTCAATTAAACGCGGTGTGCTTACGATTGATCAGGTTAAACAGGAAATTGAAGTGCTGGCAGGTACAATCGGGCATAAACGACTGATCGTTGTGTATGGGGAGCATCCCCAATCTGATGTTGACTATATGGCGGAAACACTTCATGCTATTTATGATGTAAAAGTGCCGACCAAGACAGGCGGATATGGAGCAATCAGACGTGTAAATGTCAATGGTGCACCGCTTTCTGTTGAAGATTTTCATCGGCTGAATCAGGTTGGAATCGGAACGTATCAGATTTTTCAGGAAACATATCATAAAGCAACGTATGCAAAAATGCATCCGAAAAACACATTAAAAGGACATTATCACTGGCGTTTGTACGCAATGCACCGCGCACTGGAGGCTGGAGTTGATGATGTCGGTATCGGTGCGTTATTCGGGCTTTACGATTGGAAGTTTGAAGTAATGGCACTGATTGCGCACGCGTGGGAACTTGAGAATAAATTCGGAATCGGTCCGCATACAATATCGTTTCCAAGAATTGAGCCAGCTGAAAATACACCATTTGCTGAAAATAGTGCATATGCTGTCAGTGATGCAGATATACGGAAAATTATTACAGTGATTCGTCTCGCAGTACCATATACCGGTATGATTTTAACTGCAAGGGAAAATGCTGCAATGAGAAAATCACTGATCCCGCTTGGCATAACGCAAACTGATGCATCAAGCAAGGTCGGTCTTGGAGCATACAACGATTACGAGAATCCGGATCAGGTCTCGGAACGTCAACAGTTCATTCTTGGTGATACGCGCAGTCTTGACGAAGTCGTGAGAGAACTTGGCAAAATGGGATATATTACATCCTTTTGCACTGCAGGGTATCGTTGCGGACGAACGGGGCAATGTATTATGGATCTTTTACGTACCGGTGCTGAGGGTAAGTTCTGTAAATTAAACGCGGTTATTACGTACCGGGAATGGCTTGATGATTTTGCAAGTGAAGAAACAAAGGCAATCGGTGAGCCAATTATTCAACGTGAAATCGAAGAGATCCGTCAAAAGATGCCATCATTGTATGATACATTTATTGAGCAGTATAAACGTACTGTAAAAGGTGAAAGGGACATTTATTTCTAATATGGAAATGTCAATACAGCAGCTTGAAAAAGAGTATAATGTCCGGATTCTGCCAGCATCGATAATCGGCGGGAGGCGGTGGTCCTTTACCGGAAAATTGACAGGAGAAATTCCTGCCGGACAGACTGAGAGAATCGCAATAACCAAAGAATCGGGGATGGTTGTGTATAACTGGCACAGTCTCGATTCTTTTAAACAACAGGAACTGCGTTCAAAAATAGTAAGCCTTACAACGGGTGTGTAATGAAATTAAATGATATACTAAATAAAAAAGAGTTTACAAAAGACGATATTGCTTTTCTGTTAAGCCTGGAAAATGTCGACGATGTTGAGTCTTTACGGGCTAAGGCTGAAGATCTGTTGTTGACATTACGGGGTAATAAAGTTTATTTCAGGGGGCTTGTTGAATTTTCCAATATCTGCACCAGTGACTGTTACTACTGTGGAATACGAAAGAGCAATACCGCTGTGGAGCGGTATCAGTTGTCAAAAGAGCAGATTGTTGATGCCGCGCTGTGGTGTGCAGGGCAGGGGTATGGATCAGTTGTGCTGCAATCGGGAGAACGTACCGATTGCGCATTTGTTGATTCTGTTGTCGAGATCGTCCGGGAGATAAAGAGACGTTCTGTTTCGAATGCACTTCCTGATGGTATTGGTATTACTCTTTGTGTTGGAGAGCAGACAGAAGAAACGTATCGTCGTTTTTATGATGCTGGTGCTCATCGGTACCTGTTGCGAATCGAGAGTACATCGCCGGAGATTTTCTCCAGGATTCATCCTGAGAAGCAAAGTCTTGGGAATAGAATTAACTGTCTTAAAATGCTAAAGAAAATCGGATATAAAACAGGAACCGGTGTAATGATCGGAATTCCGGGGCAGACGGTGCAGGATCTTGCAAAAGACATACTGTTTTTTAAAGAGCTTGATACTGACATGATCGGAATGGGGCCGTATATCGTTCATCGCCAGACACCGATGGCATCATATGAAAATGATGTGCTTGCAAGGTATGACGATATATTCCGGATGTCCCTTAAGATGATTGCGGTTACGCGTCTTGTTTTACGAAATGTGAATATAGCGGCGACAACAGCATTGCAATCAATGAAACCTGACGGACGGGAGCAGGGGCTTACATTTGGGGCCAATGTGATAATGCCTCAATTGACACCTACAGATGTGAGAAAAAACTATCTGTTGTACGAAAAAAAAACATGTCTTGATGAAAATGCAGAGCAGTGCAGGTCTTGTCTCACCGGCAGAATCGGATCGGTCGGCCGGGTTGTTGCAGTGAATGAGTGGGGTGACCGGCCTTTGTAAGTTAAAACTGACCTGTTCGAAGTAATACAAGGGTACATGCCCGCAGTACGTTGATCCCGTTTTGTAAAAACCGCTGGCCGGCATCATCAGATTCTGTACCGGGGTTCATGATAACCCTGGCCGGTTTAATTCTGATAATATCATCAATGTAGTTTTTCAGGATTTACATAAAGGGTAATTGTATCAACGGAAGATGTTGCAATGCTTTCAAGTGATGCAACAACGCTGCAGTCATCAATTGTTGCAAGTACCGGATGCACTGGTATTGGAGTGTGACCATACTCTTGAAGCATTTTAAATGCTTTATAGGAATACCTGTCAGGTTTATTACTTGCACCGATGATAACAACTTTTTGATGTTCGCTCATTTTTTCGAAAAGTACTGTGTAGTTGGTTAGATTTGTTCATTGTAACAGATATCATTTATATTAAATTTAATTAATGGTGATATAGTTGTCAAAGGTGTATGGAATATCAAGAAAATACGCATTGTTAAAAGGAGGTAGTAATGCCGTTGTTAAAAGTTAAATTGACAGAAGATTTATCTGCTATAAAGAAAGAAGCGATGCATAGCGCTCTGTGTGAAATTGTTGCAAAGGTGTTCTCGAAGCCCACTTCTTACATAATGATACTAATAGAGAAGGCGGATATTTCAATGGCTGGAAAATGCGGGAATGCAGCATTCATTGAATTACGTAGTATTGGCGGAATAACACAAAAGAATACAACCACATTTGCAGAATCGGTTACTCGCTATGTAACCAGTGAAACAGGAATACCGGCGGACAGGATTTATATAAATTTCAGCGATATACCTGGTTCACTCTGGGGATGGAACGGGTCAACATTCGGTTGAAGTATCACTTTTGTATCTGTTAACAGTGTGAATGTTCAGTCCTGACTGTCAGGTTATTTGAACAGTTTGAAATAGATGATTTTTAGAATTTCTGATGAAACTACTTCATAAACAGGCGAGTTCCACCATGTTTTAAACATGGTGCTCGTCCAGTTGTACTTATCAAGGGGAACCGGCAGATAATAAAAGTCGATTTCATTGGATTTAATTGCTTTTGTAGTCATCATTTTGATTCTGCGCATATGGTACGGTCCTGAAACAAGTCCTACTTGTAAAGATCTCCGTCGCTCCCTGAGAAGGTTTTTTCCGGAAAGACGCAGATACTCCCTAAGTGCCAATACCTCAGAAAATGTATTTTTGCAGGTATCGATAATGGTTACTCTTGACATATCAAAATTTTCTCTGCGAAGAATTCTGACATAACCATCCTTGTAGTCACTTAACAGCCAGTGAGTCTCGGGAAATTTTCGTAACAGTTCCTCGGTATAATGATTACGTGGATTTTCGCCTGCAAAAGTAAATATCAGATCAAGTTCTTCCGGAAGGGAATTGTTTACAAGAAGATATGTGCCTGCATTACGTAGTACTATAAATGCTGCAAGCACAAGTAACACAGTCAGAAGCAGTATGGCTGTCCGCTTTGAATATTTTTTTTTAAAGTATCTCAGAGTAACACTCCTGTTTTACCCAAAGCCTGGTATTTTAAAACCAGCCACCTTCTATAGAGCAAGAGTACAGTGCTGTTTTGAAGTGGCTGATAACAGTAAAAACAACCGGTTATCTATTCCTGTGATCCATATAGTTTTCTATATTCGTGAATTCTTTCAAGAATATCATTATTGAGGACCACCGTGCCATCTATTTCTCTGTTATGAAGATGTTCAATAATTTCAGCCAGTGATACAATAGAAAAAGCAGGGATGTTGAATTCGTCCCTGAGTTCTGACAGTGCGCCTTTCGTTCCGGTTCCCTGCTCCATTCTGTCAACTGACACAACAAGTCCTGCGATGGTGACATCCGCGATTGATTTGAGCATTGGAATCGATTCACGCACTGACGTACCCGCGGTGGTTACATCCTCAATGATAAGAACCTTGTCACCATTTTTTAATGTATGCCCGATAAGTGTGCCACCCTCGCCATGATCTTTTGCCTCTTTCCTGTTAAAGCAAAAAGCTGCATCCTTATTGAATTTCTCAGAGAGGATCATTGATGTTGACACTGCAAGAGGAATACCTTTATAGGCAGGTCCGAAAAGTACATTGAATTGCAGATCTGGATTATTCATCACGGCTTCTGCATAGTATTGACCAAGTTTGACAAGCTGCGCACCAGTCTTGTAATTACCGGTATTGATAAAAAATGGTGTTTTTCTGCCGCTTTTTGTGACAAAATCACCAAATGTCAGTACGCCGCTTCTTACCATAAATTCAATAAACTGTTGTTTGTACAGGAGCATTATATAGTCCTTTCCTCTTAGTTAAGTTCGATTGTGAGTCCATCGTATGAGAATGACATCCAAGGTTCAAGATTGACAGAGTCGTACTTGTAATGAATATCATGGCACATGTGGATAAAATAGCATTTTTCGGGTGCGATTTTCCGTGCAAGAGCAGTGCTTTCAGCTATTGTGAGATGAGTCGAATGCAGCGGTGATCCCCGAAGGCAATTCAGTATCAGCATCCTTACACCTACGATTTTTGTCAACTCGCTATCGGAGATGCTTTTAATATCGGGGATGTATGCAAGATCACCAATTCGAAATCCCAGTGCGCCATCAAGTGAACCGTGACTCACACTGATTGGTGTAATGTCAAGACCACAAAGTTTTATTGTCGTTGCAATTTCTGAAAGTGCAATTTTCGGGATACCACCACCGACACATGTCGCCGGATCAAATATATAACGGTATGACTGTCGTACCGATTCAATTGTTTCAGATGATCCATAAAGTGTCAATGTTTTATCTGTTGTATATGAACGTATATCCGGAATGCCGCCTATATGGTCAGAGTGACTATGTGTCAAAAGAACCGAATCGACACTTTTGATAGATTCTCTGAGCATCTGATACCTGAAATCAGCGGAAATATCAACAAGAAGAGTGTCTTTGCCGTTTTGTATAAGTATTGACGAACGAGTACGCCGGTGTTTCTTGTCATGGAGTGACAATCTGCAAACATCTTTCGGACAATATGCATAATTAGTACGCATGCAATCAATTGATGGCACTCCGTGTGATGTTCCGGTTCCAAGAAATGTAATATTCATAACAATTCAGTATTCAATTAAACGTCCGTTGAAAACCAGGTGGCAAATGTAAACACGTTCCCTGTTTCTGGTTAAAATACGTTTTGTACAGCGATTTTCCCTAAAAAATTATCGTTGACCCGAACGGCGATTTTGTGAAAGACTACTGTTTTAAGTATATATTACTTGTCATGACATACAGAGCGTCTGTCTGGTGGTACAACACGGATATCATCTTGATTTATTTCACGGAAAGCTGTAATGATACATTTTACACAACTAATGACTGGTATACTGCTGTCGTCTGCTATAGTGACTGCACAAACCATTGATCCGGCTAAACCGGATGCGTCTACTCCACCTAAAATCGATGGAATGACACTGGTCTGGAATGATGAATTCAGCAAAGACGGAAAACCGGATGCTGCTAATTGGCGTTATGAAACCGGATTTGTGCGCAATCAGGAGCTACAGTGGTATCAGTCCGATAATGCTTCTGTTAAAAACGGGGTTCTTGTAATAGAGGGGCGAAAACAACAGGTCAAAAATCCTAATTACGTATCAGGAAGTACTGACTGGAAAAAAAATCGTCAGTATGCACAGTATACATCATCGAGTATCAACAGCAGCGGATTAAAGACATGGAAATTTGGACGTTTTGATATACGGGCGAGGATAAATACTCAGAAGGGGAGCTGGCCTGCGATCTGGACACTTGGTGTAAATGGTGAGTGGCCATCAAATGGTGAAATCGATATTCTTGAATTTTATCAGGTTAGCGGAGTTCCAGGCATCCTTGCTAATTTTGCATGGGGAACCACAACCCGCTGGCAGGCTAAATGGGATGGCGCGAATAAACCGCTTTCATATTTTGTAAATAAAGACCCAATGTGGGTTGATAAATTTCATGTATGGACAATGGACTGGGGCAGGGATACGATCAGGCTGCTGCTTGATGGCGAATTGATGAATGAGGCACTTGTAAAGGATATGAATAATCCGGATGGCAGTAATCCATTTTTACAAAATCATTATATACTTCTGAATCTTGCCCTTGGTGCAAATGGCGGTGATCCGTCAGGTTCAACATTTCCAATATTGTATGAAGTTGACTATGTGAGAGTGTACCAGAAGGCCGTAAACGCAATTCCGGCAAGTACCCCAGTGGTACCTGTAAATGGTGTTGTATTTGATCAATCAAACAGACTGTTGCGCTACAATGGAAATGTGTCGGGCGGAAGTTGTGTAGTGTCAATTTACAGCATGAATGGGATGCTCGTCCAGAAAAGAGCCCTTCACAAAACAAAATCAGAAGGATATAGCGCAGTATTAAGTGCTCTTCCGGCAGGAATATATGCAGTTAACATCGGTGATGGATCGTTTGTTGGCCAACTACTGGTAAAATAAAGTATTCAGGGCTCTGTTTGCCGATGGTATAAGTGTTTGTATAGAAAATACACAAACCTCACCAGCGGGAATCCACAATTTTATCCCTGGATTATCAGAAGAACAACCGCTTTAAAAATTCTTGTATTAAAGAAGTTATACATGCACGTGTATATGTTCTGGTGTTACAAACATCAACAGATCCCACCATTTTTTTACTTCCTTGACCAGTTCAGCCTGGCTCTCAGTCTGACAGTTAACAAGAATATTTCTATACGCTTCATCAAGTTCTGCGTAGGTGAATTCATAAGAAACCTCTTTAAGTATTGCTTTGATCTCCACCCTCGATTCTGCTCTGTTGAGATATCCTCTCAGTGAGTCATTCTCAATAATTTCACATAGGAACTTTTTTGCATCACTAATCGGCATAATGGTCTTTCCTGTTTGATAGTTGGTGTTTCTATCCTTTTACCAACATTTGTAACAAAACCTGTGCCATTTATTTGATCGTAGCAGTATTTTCTGCGACAACACCATTAAATATAAACAGGAATGGAAAATAATGCCCGATTCTTATAAATTTTATTGAAAAAAATGATGAAAAAAATATTCACGTATTTATGTATTACAGCTAAACACTCATACATAGTTTGTATTAATTTAATCCCCGATGTAATCAATGTAATAAGCCGATTCCGATGTCACAAAATGGTATAACAGTCAAACAGATTCTACCAAAACGTGTTATAGCGGAAAATCAGGACGATGTTGACAAAAGAAATGTTTTTGTATAAAAAAGAAATGTTGACAAAAAAATACTTGAAAGCAGGCACTTGATTTCATGGCAGTTATTGTTACAAAAAGCAGGTTATAGTTTGTATGAGTAATTAGGAGCTGTATCAGGATCGTATGCCGTGACCGGTTATTCCGGCATGGTGTCATTTAGCGGATCAATCAGTTGAACCATACAAGCGGGGCCGTAATTATTTTTAACAGATCAAAGTACAATCTTAACGAAAGTGACCGATGTCCAATACGATCATAACAATAATTCTCTCATTTAATGTAATTCTTCTGGTTCTTTTTTTTGTAATGAAACTGCATAACAGCATTGTTAAGCGGGCATCAGATAATCTTCAGCGTTTTGCGGATGAGGAGCAAAAGGGGATGCTTCTGGATGGCGATATGGAGAAAATCAGGCATGCTCTTTCAGGCAGAACCATTCCTGATGCGTATAAAAACCGGGAAACAGCGTTGATCGAAACACCGAATTGCCGGCTTACCATTGTCCGTAAGTCGGTATTGGACAAAAAAACGAACACGGTTGGAGTGGTTGTTGAGTTGAAACATCATAAAGGATTGTTGAATATAAGTCCGCTTCAACTGCTTGATAATACAGGTGAGAAAACATTCTGTGTCCGAAACGATAATGATAAATTAATTGGATTTTTTACACCGTATCATGTGATCGTTGTCAATCTTGAAACACTTCAGTGTACACAAACTATTGAAAACGATGACTGTGAAAATGGTGTGGAGATTAGTGTTACGGAGTATACCAAAGATGGTGTTTCTGTAAAGCAACAAACGCTGAAAGTACGTCCATTCATGGATGCACCGGAATTTATTGCTGAATATTACTTAAGGGAGTTTAAGGGGGCTTTCAGGCATGAGTTGTGAAATGGTTGAAATTGGAATGTTTGATGATTTCTTTCAGGCTACAATGGCAAAAGAGATTCTGGAGTCGAACGGTATTCATAGTATTATATCAAATACCAACATGAATATCATTGAGGTACAGCCTGGCGCAAAGATTAATCTGACAATAAACAAAGCTGACCAGGAGCGTGCCGCAGCAGTGCTTGAATCATTTTTCAGTAGTAGTGACTCATTAGCAGATACAGATCAAGTGGATGATTGATCATGATCATGTTCTTTGGCTGTTTCCAGAACGTTAATGCTGGTAGATTAAATACATTTGTGTATTTTTTAAATAAGATACTAAAAAAGGAGGAAAGGTTTGTTTTTCAGCTCCTTTTTTAAGAAAATATCGGGTACTAATCTCTGCTTCTGAGCTTTGCGAGAAGTCTGAGAATCTCAACATAAAGCCACACGAGTGTCACGAGCAGGCCAAATGCTCCGTACCATTCCATAAATTTAGGCACACGGTTTTCGGCGCCACGCTCAATAAAATCAAAATCAACAACAAGGTTTGCAGCTGCAAGTATAACAACAAAAAGGCTGAATCCAATTCCAAATGCAGAGCTTGAGTGAATCAATGGCAGGTTAACATGAAAAAGGCCAGCAACCAGTGATACAACATAGTAGAGTGCAACACCAGCAGTCGCAGATGCAACAATAAGTTTGAAATTTTCAGTAGCTCTGATAATTTTGAATTTGTAAATTAAAAGCAATGAGAGAAATATAGCGAACGTCAGAGACAGTGCTTCAATTGCAATACCCGGATAGACCGATTCCATAAACGCAGAAAGGCCACCGAGAGCGAGCCCTTCAAGAATTGCATAGACAGGTGCAAGTACAGGTGCAGCCCGTT
>JAAZBG010000286.1 GCA_012513915.1 Fibrobacter sp. | reverse complement strand
AATTTGATAGCATGATATTTCCTGATGGTGTATCGGTAACTTCGGGGTGAAACTGCAGACCGTAGATCTGACGTTCAACATTACCGACTGCTGTACATCTGCAATCATCAGTAGATCCAAATACCTCAAACCCGTCAGGTAATGTATCAACGGTATCACCATGACTCATCCAGACCTGCTCGTTATCAGAAAGCCCTTTGAGAATCGGATTTGTTTTTTTAATAGTCATCACTGCCTTACCGTACTCTTTAACCGTACCGCGCACTATGTTACCACCGAGTTCCAGAGAAATCAACTGATGTCCGTAGCAGAGGCCGAGAATTGGTTTCTTAAGATCAAGTATTGCACGATCAAACCGGGGGGAACCCTCCTGATGAACGCTGAAGGGTGATCCGCTGAAAATTATGCCTTTAAAACGGGACAGTTCATATGCTTTGATATCGCTGTCAACGATCTCAGAATACACGCCAAGGCGTCGAATGCGGTTTGCAATGAGATGTGCATACTGACCGCCAAAGTCCAAAACTGCGATCGTATCTTTTTTTTCATGACTCATTATTGTAGAATCCCTGCTATATTATTGAATAATGGAATGTTTCATTGTAATATTCGAACGACAGTATTGCCAAGTTCCTTAACCAGTTCTATTTTCTGAATGTGATGCATATCTTACACTCTATTAGGAGCCTACCGTTTTGACAGACAAACACCTGCGCCATCCGGTAAAAAATTTTTTTATTAAAAAGAACATCCAGATTCAAATCATCTGGCAGATCTTTATTACTGTTACTATTGCCGTTATACTGACAACGGCATTACTGCTTATCCTGTATAATATTAAAAACCAGGAAGGCAGCTTTTATTATATGAGTAATGATATCATGCAGGACCTTGAGCTTAAAAACCTGTTAAGCATCATACTTCCATCGATAGTATTTGTTGAGATCATTGCGATATTTATCGCATTTGGCATCGGTCTGATCTCATCCCGAAAAATTGCAGTGCCAATCTACAAAATAGAGAAATGGGCATCACGCCTCAAAACCGGGAAACTGAATACGACCCTGATGTTCCGCGAGGATGACCACCTTACAGAACTGACCACTCAGTGTAACAGTGTTACCGAGTATTACAGGTCGCTTTTTCAGGAGATCAGCAAGCACTCAACCGCAATAGCCGAAAATCCCAACGATCCTGTAAAAATAAGTCAGGAAGCAGCTAAGTTGCAGAAGATTCTTTCAAAGATTGAGATGTGATATAGTTTGCCCATTTTACTGATTTATTTTCTACATAGTTCAAAAAGAAAAAGCACATATTACTGTGCTTTTTAAACAAGGTATAGCTAACAACCAATAGTAATATTGTGGTTACGACTACATACCGATCGCAGCAAGTTTCTCAAGTAACGCTTTGGCATCCTTACTGAGCTTTTCCGGTGTATGAACGTGAACCCGTACCATGAGATCGCCCTGTTCGCGGCCATGCAGTGATGGCAGGCCTTTTCCTTTGAGACGGAAAATTTTCTCAGACTGCGTTCCTGCTGGAATTTTAAGACTTACCTTTGCATCAAGCGTCTGTACCGTTTTCTGTGTTCCAAGTGCCGCTTCCGAAAATGTCATGTCAATTTCACAGGACAGATCGATACCATGGCGTTTGAAAACTTCGTGTTCTTTCTCCTGAATAAGCACGATAAGATCTCCAGATGGTCCATTATTCCGTCCAGCATCACCTTTTTCCGGAACGTTAAGATAATTTCCCTCAGAGACACCTTTCGGGATATCAACCTGAACTGTTGTTTCCACTGTTTCAAGTCCGCTGCCACTACAGGTTGAACACATATCAGCAACCACTGCACCCTCACCTCTGCATACCGGACAGGCACTTTCCTGAATCACCTGACCAAAGAACGACTGGGCAACCTGACGTACTCTGCCGCTTCCGTTACATTTTGAACAGGTATTGCGCTTTCCTGTTTTTGAGCCGGAGCCTCCGCAAGCAGTACAACGGTCTTTTCTCTTTACTTTTAACGTTTTCTTGACACCAGTCGAGATCTCCTCAAGTGTCAATGGCAACCTGATTTGCAGATCATTCCCTCTGCTTCCTCCCGAACTGCCACGACGTCCCCTGCCGCCACCAAAGCCGAAGAGGTCCGAAAAAACAGAGTCACCACCAAAGTCATTCATAAAAGCACGAAGAGCATCACTGATATCGAAACCACCGAATCCGCTGAATCCGCCGCCATAACCGCCACCTCCGGCTCCAGCCTGCTCAAATGCTGCATGTCCATACTGGTCATACATTGCACGTTTTTTCGAATCTTTAAGAATTTCGTACGCCTCAGTCGCCTCACGAAATTTTTCTTCAGCGGTCTTATCTCCCGGATTTTTGTCGGGATGATACTTAATGGCAACTTTTCTGTATGCCTTTTTTATATCATCTTCAGACGCATTTTTTTCGACACCAAGCAATTCGTATAAATCGGTCTTTGCCATTTGTACCACCCGTTACTTTGTTTCAGATTTTTCTTCGGAACCATTCTCCTGCGATTCCTGTGGTTCGCCACTTGATACAATAACTTTTGCATGACGAATCACTCTGCTCTTGAGCTTATATCCCTTTTCGTAAACATCTGCAATGTGATCCTCCGGAACGCCGGTTTTCGGAGCATTCATAAGGGCGTCATGAATCTGGGGATCAAAAGGATCTCTCGGCACCGCATATGCCTCAAGTCCGTTTTTGTTAAGTACTGTATCAAACTTGTTAAAGATAAGTTTCACACCCTCAAACAGTGCAGTATAATCATTACCGGTATCACTGCACTTGATTGCCCGTTCAAAACTTTCACGGACATCAATCATATCAAGCATTAATTTCTCATTCGCACTTTCAACCTGACGCTCATACTCACGGCTTGTTCTCTTTTTGTAATTATCAAATTCAGCCATAAGGCGAATAAACCGGTCGTTACCCTCAGCAACCTGCTTCGTAAGATCATCAATATCTTTCAAAGCCTTTTCAAAAGATCCCTCTTCAGGAGCGCTCTCCGGTTGCACTGCATCTGTAGTATCAGCTGCTGCAGCATTGGCTTGCGAAGCATTTTCTTTTATTGCATCCGCTCCCTTTTCCTCTTTTTTATCTGATTCATGCTTCTTTTTTTCTTTACTCATACCTGCTACTCTCCTGCGCTTATGTGCAGAATCACAACGATAATGATTCTGCAAAGTGTTTACAAAATAATTTCCTGATTACTACTGATTATGTATTTAATTCACTTAAAACTTTTGCTGTATACTCAACTGCTGATACGAGAAACGGATACGGCATCCGTTTCGGCCCGATTACGCCAAGGCTTCCATGCATCGTACCGACAGTATAGTTTGTCTTTATGATACTGAATGACTGAAGCTGCCCTTCCTGATTTTCTCCACCAATCGAAATAAAAACTTTATCATTGTCACCCGGTGTCTCAAACAGATGCATAAGAAGGTTTTTTTCCTCAACAATTTCCATCACTGCACCAACTCTGTCCCGGCTGAAAAATTCCGGCTGCAAAAGCACATTGGTTTGCCCCTCGGTAAACACAGAATTGTTTTCATTCTGATCCATGATTTTCCTTATTGACGGCACAAGAAGACGGATTATGCCAAGATCAAATTCAGCAACATCGTTAAATCTGGCATCATCCATTGCACACATTTCGTCAAGAGTCTTTCCCCCGCACTTTGATGAAATTATGCGGCAGGCGCATTCCAGGCGTTCAAAAGGAACATCAGTCTGAAACTCAACCATCATTGTCTTTACAAATCCGGAACCGAGAGCAACATTGAGCAAGTAACGGTTATCACTAATTTCGAATATATAAATATGCCTGAGTAGACCTGAACGAAGCCGTGGAGCAAGCACAACACCAAGTTGATTTGTGGTCCGGCTCAACGCCCGTGTTGCGGTTTCAAGTACAAGGTGCAGATCAGATGAATCGACCGTTACAAGGGAGCTGCGTATTTTACTTTTTGTATCTGCCGGTAGATCGATATAGGTCATCAACCTGTCAACGTAATACCGATATCCTTTGTCGGTCGGTATCCTTCCTGCGGATGTGTGCGGTTGAACGATGAATCCCCGTTCTTCGAGATCACTCATCACATTACGTATTGATGCCGGAGAAAGCTCAAGCCCCCGCTGCCTGGAAATGGATCGGGAACCAGTCGGTGATGCACTAAGGATGTAATTCCTTACTACAGAATCAAGAACCAGATGCTCTCTCTCGGATAATATATCTTGTTCCATATACCTACTATTCACGAATCACAGACAATTTCAATATTTACGTATAATGTTACATTTAAAGACACAGCAGTACCCGAGGTACTGCTGTGTCACAATTGGTTTACAGAAAGAAAAGAGGACAATTATCGTACCTCTGGTGTAGTGGATATTACATCATATCCATGCCACCCATTCCTCCCATTCCTCCCATACCACCCATTCCTCCCATGCCGCCCATACCACCCATTCCCGGATGTCCGCCGGCTTCTTTTTCATCTCTTGGTTTTTCTGCAATAACGCATTCGGTTGTAAGAACAAGCCCTGCAATACTTGCAGCATTTTCGAGAGCTGTACGGGTAACTTTAGTAGGATCAATAACACCGGCTTCAAGCATATCTTCATACTTGTTACTGAATGCATTGAAACCATATGCGCCCTTGCCCTTCTTGACTTCATCACAAACCACTGATGATTCCATACCGGCGTTTGAAACAATCATACGAAGAGGTTCTTCGATTGCACGGCGAATAATGTCAACACCGATTTTTTCGTCACCATCAAGTTTCAATGTATCAAGCACCTTTGATGCCCTGATAAGAGCAACACCACCACCAGGGACAATACCTTCCTCAACAGCGGCCCTTGTCGCATGAAGCGCATCTTCAACACGAGCTTTCTTTTCTTTCATTTCAGTCTCTGTAGCAGCACCGATATTGATTACAGCAACACCGCCTGCGAGTTTCGCAAGACGTTCCTGGAGCTTTTCACGGTCATAGTCTGATGTAGTCTCTTCCGCCTGTCTGCGGATCTGAGCAACACGACCCTTGATATCTTCGGCCTTTCCAGAACCTTCAATAATTGTTGTATTCTCTTTGTCAATTACAACACGTTTTGCTTTTCCGAGTGCATCGATGGTTGTATTCTCAAGTTTAAAACCGGCTTCTTCACTGATAACGGTACCTCCGGTAAGTACAGCGATATCCTCAAGCATCGCCTTTCTGCGGTCACCAAAACCCGGAGCCTTGACAGCTGCGATTTTTAGTGTTCCTCTGAGCTTGTTGACAACAAGAGTTGCAAGCGCTTCACCTTCAACATCTTCTGCAATGATAATAAGTGATTTTCCGAGCTGAGCTGTTTTCTCAAGCAATGGAAGCATATCGCGCATAGTGGAAATCTTCTTGTCATGAATGAGAATCAGCGGCTCATCCATGATACATTCCATAGTGTCGCTGTTGGTAACGAAGTATGGAGAGAGGTATCCTCTGTCAAACTGCATACCTTCTACAACGTCAAGATTGGTATCAATACCTTTTGCTTCTTCAACAGTAATAACACCATCTTT
>JAAZBG010000285.1 GCA_012513915.1 Fibrobacter sp. | reverse complement strand
GAAGATGTAACTGATACTGTTGCTGCTTTCCGTTCTTTCATATACCTGACAATATTTCCAAATGTTTCAACCCACATAGTACTTCTTTTTGTGTCAAGTTTATCCAGTACTGCTTTAATTGTTGATGACGCAATTGGAGAATAATCTGATGTAGCCTCACCACCATCTATGCAATGAATAAGGAATACTGCCCATTTCCCCTCAGTCTCTGCTTGATTTACAATACCTGTTATATCACCTTCAGAATTTTTCCCTTGGTTCCCACAAATAATTGAGCTAAGACCGAAAAAATTTGTTTCAGAACTGCTAATTGTTTGTCCACTACAAGTTCTTCCAGCAATAAAATATTTAGAAAGAGTAGATTCTGATGGTTTGTTACAATAGGGATATGCAATTGTGACACATTTTGCACCAGGAACGTTTTGCTCAATTGAAGATTTGGAGTTTTTACATTCGTTATCAACATTTGAACTAGTGCTCAAATCTACATGTGATACACTATGACTTGCAATTTCATGGCCTTTTGCAAATGCGTTTTTTAAACCGGACCAATTGGGACTCATTGTTGATGTTGCTGTATTTAATGTCATTCGAAAACCCTTAGCATCAAACATAGGTTGTGCGACAGATAATTGTTTGGGTGTGTTATCATCAAAACTAAATGTTACCGCACCCTTACAAAAATTACCCCACGTCCCAATTTCTATTGTCGGAGCTGCAAAAGCCACACCTGCAGCACACGCGAGGAGTGTAAGCGTTTTTGCTTTGTTAAAAAAATTCATACTCGTCTCCCTGAAAATGATTGTGTTATAATAAATAAAATTGTAATCATATAACTATCTGCACAAACTTAAATCAACTTATAATATAATCAAAACTATTTGAAATTTCACAAATATATTTGTCAATACCTTTTCAAAGAAAAGAGCATTTTAGAGCGTATCATATTGCTAATAAACATGTTACGTTTTACTATATAAAAATATTATTTTTTTTGGAGAGCAAATTACTATTGAGCGAATTTAAATAACCGGAATTTATTTATACAATGAGAGAGGTAATGTCGGGATGTAGCGTGAGATAAATCTTAAAACCGTTGCAGGAACCATTAGTAATTTTGTTAAAATACTATGCTTCTACATAGTGACTTAATATTTTTCTGAACAGAGAGAAGATTTTTAAGAATTGTTAGAAAAATTTGTGGATAAGAAAAGTAGTTTAAATTGCTTTGTGTTGTGATTCTTTAATGGTTATGATGTAAATTTTTCTTTCTTTTTTGTCCCAGAGGGACAATATATTTATAGAAATATAACAATCAATAAAACCAATGTCCCGTAGGGACAACATATATACATAGTCTCTAAAATTGTATGGCAAACAAATTCAAGCAGAACTATCTTACATGTACAATAAATATATCGTCCCTACAGGACTCGGCATTTTTCTCTGTCAAGATTTCTATAATTATTTGATCCCGATGGGATCATGGAAAAACAGATATCTATTATTTTTGTTTAACATTTATTGAGACATAATTTATTTGCAGTTAATTTACTGCAAAATAAAAATGATTACTCTTGTTGACAAAAATGTAACATTCGACCCACAATTTCCCGTAAGTACCATTTTAAATAAACCCCTACGAAAGTATCCATTCTTCACCTTGTTTCCCCGGTGATAAATGACAACACTTATTAATTCAAATTATGTTCGCAGCACCGCATTATACCGTGTTTTCATCGTGTCAACTATCGACGTACAGATCGATTCTGCGTCCTTATCAGTAAGGGTCTTTTCAGCTGAACGGATTTTAACACTGAAAGCAATACTCTTTTTGCCTGCGCCAAGTTTTTCACCCCTATAGAGATCAAACGGATGCACATTTTCAATTAATGGAGAAATCCTGCTGATCTCGCCGTTTATTGATGATGCACTGATATCATCTGTCATAACAAAACAGAAATCACGTTCGAGTGCCGGGAACTTCGGCAGCGGTTTATATTTCGGCAGCGGTATTGACGACTTAAGAAGTTCAGTCACATCAATTTCTGCATAGTAAACATTCGACTTAATATCAAAAAATTTCTTTACTTCAGAAGAAACCTGTCCGCACAGCCCATTCATTATGTTACCATAGACAAGTGATGCACACTCGCTACCGAAAATCGGCTTTCCATTATTATGTTTTGCATACGTGAATGGATCTAGACCAATATGCAATGTAAACGTATCAAGAATACCTTTAAGAGTAAAGAAATCTGCAGGCTGTGCTTTATTATTCCATGCATTTCCCCAGGTCGCACCTTCTATAATGATACCAAGAACATCACGCTCAACAATTGACATATCAGACATACGTTCGAACGTTTTGCCTAATTCGAAGAAATGATTATTGGCGTTTTTACGGTTTAAATTGTATGCCAGAATCTCAAGCATTGATCCTGCAAGCGTTGTACGCATCTCAGCCATATCCGGATTAAGCGGATTAAGCAGTTTTACAGGCGTCTTATTTGGTGTCAATACTATGCGCCGTTTCTCATGAGCAAGACTATTGGTAATAATCTCGTTAAGTCCATTGTGAGCAAGTGCACCACGTACAAGATCTGTCAACCGTTCTCTCATTGGAAGTGCAGTACTAAGGGATACAACCGAGCTCTCCGCCGGCGGGATATTGTCGTATCCGTAAAGACGCCCGACCTCTTCAATCAGATCTTCCTCAATAGTTATATCATGACGAAAAAGTGGCACTGTGCATTTCAGTGTATCTGCATTTACACGAGCACAAATGATACCAAGTGATGACAACGATAATTCAATCTGATCCATGCTAAAGGGAATTCCAAGCACCCGCGATACCTTTGATGGTCGCACGGTGATCACTCTCTTTTCAAGCTTTACAGGATAGTTATCAATTATCCCTGATGCAACCTGACCACCACCAAGTTCCTGCATAAGCGCAGCCGCAGTTTCAAGTGCAGCAACAAGACCAGTATCCGGATCCACACCGCGTTCAAAACGGTATGATGAATCCGTTGACAAGCCAAGACGCTTTGACGTTTTGCGAACCGTTACCGGATCAAAAAAGGCACATTCAAGAAAAACATTTGTTGTCGTATCAGAAATTTCTGAACCCGCTCCCCCCATAACCCCGGCAAGTGCAACAGGTCGTTTACCATCACAGATAAGGAGATCATCAGCAATAAGATCACGCTCCACATTGTCAAGTGTCGAGAATTTCTGACTTGTTCCCGCGCGTTTGACAATAATTTTTTTATCAGCAATTGTATCATAGTCAAAAGCATGCATCGGTTGACCATACTGTATAAGAATGTAGTTTGTAATATCAACGATATTGTTTATAGGACGTAACCCTGCAGCACCAAGGCGGTTTTTCATCCATTCCGGTGATTCCGCAATTGTTACATTACGGACAAGACGTCCCATATAACGAGGATTTGCTGTACTATCGGTTACCGTTACGCTTATTGCATTATCGATTTTATCCTGTGCATTTTCAACAGGTTTCTTAGTAATATCCTTAAGCGGCAAGCCAAATCGCGCAGATACCTCACGGGCTACACCAAGAATACTAAGACAATCACCCCTATCGGGTGTTATCTCAATTTCTATAACAGCATCTTCCGGATAGTAAAGCGACAGGTCTTTCCCGATCTCAAAGCTCTCCGGATTTTCCATGATACCGCTGTTATCCTCGCTGATCCCCAGTTCTTTTGCGGAACAGAGCATTCCGAACGATTCCACACCACGGAGTTTTGATTTTTTAATAATGAAATCAGGCGCGATTACAGTTCCTTCAGTTGCAAGCGAGACGATAAGACCCGGACGGACATTCGGTGCACCACATACGATCTGAAGCGGTTCACCGCTACCTGCATCAACTTTACAAACAGTAAGTTTATCCGCATTGTGATGTTTTTCTGTTGCAAGCACCTTTGCTACTTTGACGCCATCAGGAATTCTGAATTTCTCTATTGATGCAACCTCAAGACCTGCTCCCGTAAGAGCATCAGCAAGCTCCTCAGCAGGAATGTTAATATCAACAAAATCTTTAAGCCAACTGTAAACGATTTTCATAATGCAACTCTTGGATTATTATGTGTATTATACCCTTTTGTAAGGATACAGGTTTTCAAATTAATTAGTATATTCAGTTATACTTGTATTCCGATATGACTATGTATGACAAATCCGACAAATAATATCTATAATACAACATCATAAAAGAGATGTTTCTAAATACATTCGCGTAGTCAACCAGCATGGCCGTTATATTTCATTAACTATTTGTAAACAGAGATCCGGTAGAATTAAAACTGCTTCAGAAAACGCATATCGTTTTCGTAAAAAAGCCGTATGTCATCAATACCGTATTTAAGAAGAGCGATACGTTCAATGCCTATACCAAATGCAAATCCGGTGTATTTTTCACTGTCAATACCAACACTCTTAAAAACGTTAGGATGAACCATACCGGCACCAAGTACCTCAAGCCATCCGCTCTGTTTACAAATGCTGCAACCGTTACCTTTGCAAAGGAAGCACTCAACGTCAATCTCAACGCTGGGCTCAGTGAAGGGAAAAAAGCTGGGGCGAATTTTGATTTTTGTTTTCTCATCGAAAAATCTTCTCGAAAACGCAAGCAGCGTTCCCTTCAGATCTGCAAAGCTCACGTTTTCATCAACATAAAGCCCCTCAAGCTGATGAAAAAGGCAATAACTGCGCGCACTGATCTCCTCATTACGATACACACGTCCAGGCATTATCGAACGGATCGGAGGCTTCTGATATTCCATCACACGGATCTGTACCGGTGATGTATGCGTACGGAGCAGTTCTTTTGCAGTAACATAAAAAGTATCCTGCATATCACGTGCAGGATGATGAGGCGGTGTATTAAGTGCCTCGAAATTGTAGTAGTCGGTCTCAACTTCCGGACCATACGCAACAGTAAATCCCATACTTAAGAAAATATCACGAATCTCGTTCCTGATATTCATAAGTGGATGCAGTGAACCTGCTGCAAAGGGGAAGCCTGGGAGTGTCGGGTCAAACGAGCTGTCAACCGTGACATCACTTTCCTTTTGCGAATGTAACAGATTGAACTTTTCCTCAATCTGTATACGAAGTTCATTTGCACCTGCACCAAACTGCTTGCGCTGATCTTCAGGAATATCCTTTACAGATTTAAGTAACTCACGGAGAATACCCTTTTTGCCAAGATACCTGACACGAAAGTTTTCAGCCGCTGTTTCATCATTGACAGAAGCAAGCTCTGCTTCTGCCTCTTTACGAATCTGTTCGAGATATTCCGGAGAACCACTACTCATACCGTATCCTTATGCTTTTACTGTATCAATTAACTTCTTGAATGCATCGGGTTCATGAAGAGCGATATGTGCGAGGCTCTTTCTGTCAAGCTCAATGCCTTTTACCTTAAGAAGATTGATAAATGAGTTATACTTCAGCCCATGTTCACGAACTGCAGCATTAATACGCATAATCCACAGAGTGCGGAAGTTGCGTTTTTTCGCGCGGCGATCGCGAAATGCATAGTTACCACTGCGGTAAGACGTATCTTTTGCAATGGTATAACAATTACCACGACGATTGTAATAACCCTTAGTGGTCTTTAGTAATCTTTTACGCTTCGCACGTGATGCGACCCGGTTCTTCGCCCTTGGCATGACAAACTCCTTTACAAGTAATAATAACAACCAAACATTGCAGGCAATCTGCTTAAACAGCAATCATTGCGCGAAACTTTTTCTCTACGCCTTTGTAAACAAGGGTACCCTGTCTCAGATTGCGTTTTCTTTTTCTTGACTTTTTGTTAAGAATGTGGCTCTTATATGCCTTACCACGTTTAACATGACCGTTTGCAGTCAATGCAAAACGTTTCTTAGCACAGCTGCGGCTTTTCATTTTAGGCATGGAAACTGATCTCCCGTTTTATATGAACATACATTTTTATTATTCTGAATCGTCAGTATCAACGACATCTTCCACGAAATCGCCCTCAATGAGCTTTTTCTTTTCGGATTCCATTTTCTTAAGAACTTCTTTAATTTTCAATTTATCAGGTACAAAAATAGAGATCATATTACGGCCTTCCATCTTTGCAGCCAACTCGATTGTGCAAAGATCAATAAGACCGGCAGTCATACGATTCAGCACTTCCTGCCCAAGATCAATATGAGTAATCTCACGGCCTCTGAAAACTATCGTCGCCTTAACGCGATCACCCTTGATTAAAAACTTTCTTGCATGCTCCAGCTTAAAATTGAAATCGTGATCATCCGTGCCTGGATGAAGCTTGATCTCCTTAAGATGCATTACATGCTGCTTTTTCTTAGCTTCTTTTGCTTTCTTTGATTTTTCGTATTTGAACTTACCATAGTCCATAATACGACATACCGGAGGATCTGCAGTCGGCGCGATTTCAACAAGATCAAGTGACGCAGCCTCAGCTCTTGCAAGTGCATCGCTGACTGTCATAATTCCAACAGGTTCCCCGTTGTCATCTATTACCCTAATTCTTGGTGAACGAATCTCAGTATTGATCCGCGTATCATCTCTTGTCTGTTGTGGCCGAAACTTGCTATTAATAACTTCCTCCTAAGATTTAAAGACCGTTATGACCCGGTACATTTTCACTTCTGAGCTTACTGATGAACTCATCAAGTGTGATAGAACCAAGATCACCTTTTCCATGACGACGCAGAGAAACAGCATTGTTTTCAAGCTCTTTCTCACCAATAATTGCCATATATGGAATTTTCTTAACTTCTGATTCACGAATTTTGTAATTAACCTTCTCACTGCGGTCATCAATTTCAACCCTGACTCCGGAGTCCCGCAGCTTCTCTGCAACAACCTTGCAATGATCAAGAAACCGGTCTGCTATTGGCAGTATTTTTACCTGAACCGGTGCAAGCCATAACGGAAGTGCACCACCATAGTTTTCAAGCAGGATACCAATAAAACGTTCAATTGATCCAAGCAGTGCACGATGAATCATGACCGGACGCTGTTTTGTTCCATCCGCTGCCGCATATTCGATCCCGAAACGCTCCGGCATACTGAAATCAAGCTGAATCGTTCCACACTGCCAGCTGCGCTTGATCACATCCTGAATATGAAAATCGATCTTAGGACCGTAAAATGCCCCATCACCGGGATTTAACTGATACTTGATCTTTTCACGCTCAAGAACGTTTTTAAGCGCTGCTTCTGCCTTGTCCCACATTTCCAGAGAACCAATATATTTCTCAGGACGGGTCGAAAGCTCCATTTTATAATTTTCAAAACCAAATGTTTTGTAAATTTTCATGATAAAGGCTATAACAACGGCAATCTGTTCTTCAATCTGTTCAGGCAGACAGAAGATATGCGCATCATCCTGAGTAAACTGACGAACCCTGAAAAGCCCATGTAATGCACTTGCTTTTTCATGACGATGCACAAGACCGAATTCACACATCTTTATCGGAAATTCACGATATGAGTGAGGTGTCGAACTGTATACAAGCAGCCCGCCCGGACAGTTCATCGGCTTTACAGCATGAATAGATTCATCGATAGTCGTGAAATACATATTTTCGCGATATTTATCCCAGTGACCGCTTTTATGCCAGAGCTCTTCATTAAGGATAACCGGTGTTTTAACTTCCTGATATCCGGCTCTGATATGCTCTTTGCGGCAATAATCAAGAATCGTATTATAAAGAACCATACCGTTCGCATGCCAGAAGGGAAATCCAACACCCTCCTGATGAAACGAGAACAGTTCAAGTTCTTTTCCAAGACGGCGATGATCGCGTTTCAGGGCTTCCTCAAGCATTGTCACATGCTCATCGAGCATTGACTGTTTCGGAAACGATATTCCATAAATACGCTGAAGCATCTTGTTTTTCTCACTGCCGCGCCAGTAGGCTCCTGCAATGGAAAACAGTTTTATCGCCTTGACAAGACCGGTATTGGGAAGATGAGGACCGCGGCAGAGATCCTTCCACTCACCCTGCGTATAAAAAGAGGGATTACCTTCAATATCAGAAAGCAACTCCACCTTGTAAATCTCTTCTTTTGATTCGAAATAAGCGCGTGCATCAGCAGCACTCATTTCACTTCTGACAACATCCATCTTACGTGATGCAATCTCTTTTGCTTTCGCCTCGATCTTTACGAGATCTTCAGGCGTAAACGGCGTTTCAACATCAAAATCGTAGTAGAATCCGCTGTCTATTGCAGGACCAATCGCAAGCTTTGCTGACGGAAACAGTTCCTGAACCGCCTGAGCGAGAATATGCGATGATGAATGCCAGAAAACCGACTTTCCATCCGGAGAATCGAAGGTAACTATTTCAACCTGATCATTATCCTGTAACGGACGGGTTATATCAACCAGTGCGCCATTGACTTTTGCAGCAACAGCGGCCTGTGCAAGTTTAGGACTCAATGATTTTGCAAGATCAAGTGATGTTGCACCTGCATTAAGCTCTTTAACACTGCCATCCGGTAATCTGATATTCATAATGGTAACCCGGTACAAAGTACCTTTTATAAATAGTACAAGCCACCTTCCACCCCCTCAATATATCAAGGAAGAACGGAACGAGGCATAAAAATGGGCGTTACTGGACTCGAACCAGTGACCCCTACCATGTCAAGGTAGTACTCTAACCAACTGAGCTAAACGCCCGAACATCTCTTATTGTGATCACCCGTACAATCGTATGATTTAAAACGAGTTGAAAATTCCTGACAGGAAAGTATCCACAATCAGAAGACATATAAAATATGTTTTTGGCAACTTGAAGTCAACCAAAAGTTGTGATTTTTTACGTGGAATGTTTTTGGTAGTATGTAGCACGTAGCAAGTAGTAAGCATAAAAATCCACATGACCAGCGCTGCAGTTTTTTGGATCTTTAGTGGTTTTAGTTATCAATCAATAATTGCCCTGATCCATTTACTAGCTACTAATAACCTATGATCTTCGGCAGAACATGAATGTCATCATGAACATCATAATTATTCTTGATCTATTTTAAGATATTTTATATTTTAACCCGCGTCACCTTTAATTTTTTTTCATTGCCTATGTTCTACCTGGTACAAAACAATCCAATTTCAGTCAGGCGGATATATCGCCATAGATGCAGTTGTATTAAAAAGGAGCGCTGTTTTCATGTCTTTTTTGAAACGTTTCACTACAGTCCTGATGCTTCTAATGGTTACTACGGTATCTTTTTACTGTACTACTCTACCGGAAAACCCCACAGATCCATCAAAAACAGCAATATCTGCAGTAATAAAGACAACAGATGGAAAGATCCTTACAAATTCACTTGCTGATACAGTTAATAAAAATTTTCTTGTCGGAGCAGCTTTAAGACTACCTGAAAACTTTGACTCGATCCGGTTTTCAATATCTTTTAAAAATGATACCATTTTTGATACCATGCTTATCCCGTCAGGAAAAGCGCTATCCTATAATGATACTCTCTGGATAGAACAGGTACTTTTTTCACCAGGCATTTATTATGCATCATTTAAGCCCTATACAAGCCTGAGTAAGAATCTTGTCCCTGCAACAATTGATATATTGATGGTTGAAGCGGATATTATGTCCGAAAATCACAAACCGTCAATCAGCGTTTCCGGTGACACCATTTTTAAACCTGGAGATACATGCGTACTATCTATTACAAAAACCGATCCCGATACGAAACAACTTCTTACAACATCAGTAAAGGGTAAGCCTGAAG
>JAAZBG010000284.1 GCA_012513915.1 Fibrobacter sp. | reverse complement strand
TCTTTCCAGAATACCGGTAATATCCACTGCCAGTAATATGATGGTACAATCGAATGTAGTTGTTCATGAACAATTATCAGGCAACCATCACATTCATCTCCCGGACGGAACAGATACTCTACAGCACATCGCTGTCCGCAAACCTCAATGTAATCCGGATACCGGGCCTGATCCTTTAGTAACTCAGTTGCAACAAGGTTATCAATATTTACAAAAAGAAATGAGTCATTTCCATTTTTCCTTATTGCAGCTATAAGATCCCGCCTACTCAATACCTGCGGTAATCGCTCACTGTAGAACTCCTCAAGGACCCGGTCTCCAAGATATATATTCATACGCATTTTATTATACAATCGGTGTATCTGACTCTTTATTTCAGCATTATGATTTACAAATCTAAAGGTTCCTCCAGGCGTTCCTTTTACAAGAGCATCACGGACAAAAATTTCATGAGCCCGTTCAGAATCTTTTTTTTCAAGATCAATATACCTGTTTGTCAACAGAAGCAGCCCTTTGAATGATACCTCTTCCCGGGCTTTGACAACTCCCGATTCACTGTCATACCAGACATCCTGTATTGAATAATTGCATCGGTTTCGAAACAGGGACTCTACCCAATCCGGTCGTATAACTGCTGCTGTACGTCCAAAGACTCTGGTTGTCTCGATAATTTCATGAAACAATACCCAGTCAGGAGAACGTCCGGCCAGCACTGACGATGGCCATATTCGTATATCGTCAACATGGATACTCTCATAAATACCATTAGCGGTTGCATGTGCAATGCCTGAGAAAAAACCCGCGAGCAGACTTTTATGAATTGATTCATACGTGGCTTTACATTTTAGGATTCTGTTAAACCCCTTGATTGTCCTGCATATTCTTCTGATCTGGTGCCAGATATCAAACCACTCGGTCATTTTTACAGGAGACAGTCCGAACTCTTTACAATATTCAAACAGGGCCAGAGAAGAATACCCTTGTTTATATATTGCCCGACGGCAGTAGATCCATGTATCAAGCAAACGTAAATAATCAGATTCGTATCGTCGATAAGCTTTCCGTTGTTTCTGTTCCGATTCTTTTTTTTCAATATACGGATTATCGATTGCAAGTCCGGAGACAATCACCATAATCTCTCTGGCAGCATCCATGTCTTTTGCGTATATGAGCATTTTAGCAAGAGGAGGATCCAGAGGCAAACGGGCCATCTCTTTTCCTGTTTCTGTAATTGCTCCTTTACGACTAATTGCACCAAGCTCCACAAGCTGTCTGACAGCACTCCGGATAGCCTGAACTGATGGCCGCTGAATAAATGGGAATTTTTCCGGATCACCAAGTTTGTTATAGCTCATTTTCAGTATGACAGCAGCCAGATTCGCACGCTGAATTTCGGGTGTTGTAAACATTTTCCGGGAGTTGTAGTCTGCTTCAGAATAGAGCCGGTAGCAAATGCCATCCTGTAAACGTCCACATCGTCCGGCACGCTGATCTGCTGATGCCTTTGATACTTTCTCAATAGGCATTCGTGTCAATCGGGAATGTGCATCATATCGTGACAACCGGACTAATCCGCTATCAATAACAAACTTTACTCCGGGTACTGTAATTGATGTCTCTGCGATATTTGTTGCAATGACAATTTTGCGCCTGTCGGATTTTTTAAAGATACTCTGCTGCTGTGCGACATGCAGTCTGCTATGAAGAGGAATAAGCCGTGCTTTATCAGCGGTAAC
The DNA here is from genome assembly GCA_012513915.1 of Fibrobacter sp. Lineage (GTDB taxonomy): Bacteria > Fibrobacterota > Chitinivibrionia > Chitinivibrionales > Chitinispirillaceae > JAAZBG01. Next base: position 17,895 of record JAAZBG010000284.1, on the reverse strand, counting down.
GGATTCAAGCCTTCTGCATAGCTCTGTTATATCTCCAACTGCTGGAAGAAACACAAGTATATCTCCGGGATCACCGGCGGCGATAATCTCCCTGATCACTGCCATTGCCCCTTCAATATACGAATCCATTGATTCACCTTTCCAGAGCTCTATTACCGGTTTGTAAACAACTGAAACGGGGTACAGTCTTCCTGAAACGAGGATAAGCTGAGCACTGTTGAAGGATCTTGAAAATAGTTTCAGATCTATGGTAGCAGATGAAATTATCAGTTTAAGATCTTTACGTTTTGGTAATAATTGACGGAGATACCCCAGCAGGAAATCAATATTCACCGAACGTTCATGAGCTTCATCGATAATTATTACGCTATAGCGCCATAGCATCGGATCATCAAGAATTTCACTTAACAGAATTCCATCAGTTGCAAAAATAACCTTTGTAGTATCGGTGCAGTTTGTCTTAAAACGCACTTTGTATCCAACACTACCATTTGAATGAGATTGTAATTGTCCCTGACAATAGTTAGCAAGTGATATAGCTGCAATACGGCGCGGTTGCGTGCAGATTATCTTTCCTGAGACTCCCTGTAAGGCGTCCATACAAAATAATGGCAATTGTGTTGTCTTACCGGACCCGGTTTCTCCTGCGACAATTATTACCTGATTATCGATTATAGAACGGATTATTTCTTCCCGCTTAAGAAAGATTGGAAGGTTAGATTGATATATGGTTGAAATATCCATTTATCCGTTATCTGTATTCTATCCGCACAAAATACCCGGGCAGAGTAGTTTTCAGTAATCGAAAGTACCATTGTCAGTAGTACATTTGTAGTGTGTCAATTATAGGACGTCGAGTACTGCTTTCACAGAAACAGCCGGTCCTGCTATAGTTCCATATGGATGAAATTGTACCCTTTTGCCATTTATCAAATGCAAGGGACCGAATTCAAAATCAATTGATGGTTTCAAATGATTATCCAGTATCGGAGAGATAAAGGGTACACGTACATGAAAGTTCATAAAAAGTAATTCCGGTGACTTCCTGTCTACACCTATGCCATCATCTACAAGATGCAACGAATACGGGCGTCTGTAAGTAAGAGATGCCTCATAAACATTTTGAATACCTGTGCCTGACAGATACCTTATTTTAAGTCCGGACTCAAACGGTAAATTTTCAGCCAGCACACCCTTAAATTCCTTATTTATCTGAATCCAGGGAGCGATTTCGAACGGGATCTTTGATACCTTGAAAGTACCATTAATACGCGCGCCCGCAATGGTTGAAAAAGATTTGTTTTCCCGAATAATAATATACTGCTTCATTCCGTTATTGACAGCATACTCAGGATATCCATACTGTACATTAACCCAGCCTTGTATATCAAGTGGCAGTTTAAAGAGCGTATCGACCGATGCTTTCAGAAATGCCTGTGAACTACGGACACTCCTGATATCAAGTATTGACGAATGGTTTGAAAAACTTGTGTAGACAAAGGGTTTATACGCTGGTGTATAATCATAGGCAACAGCACCTTCAATTGACATATTTGAATATGGGAACCATGTCAAAGATCCGTTATATACCGGCTCAATATTAGAATAAAATCCGGCACCGGCTTTTATAAACCACTTTTCCGAAATGCTGCTGTAAAGATCTCCTTTAATTGAGTATTCCGGTGATCGGGCGGTGTTTCTGTTAACGGTGATTACACCGCTTACATTATCAGCCAGTCGATGAGACCATACAGCGCTCATGTCAAGTACATTATTTTCACGCTTAGTTGCATGATCCGGATACTCTTCCCGCATGTCAACATCAACATCAATTACAAGTGTATCTAACGGCTGGACTATGGATACAGTCTGATTATATCTGTATCCCGAAATGTAAACAGGATCATAATTTACAGGCAACGAAATCCAGTTGCCATACATCCGACCATAGCCCCGCATAGTGACACCGGACTTTGAGTATTTCCATAAACCGTAATAGTACTCACTGATTGCATATTCACCAAGATTGGTATAGCTGACCGGAATGTTGTATTTGCCTGACAATGCAGCAAACGCTGCTTCAAGACGGTCAGAGTAACTCCCGAGATGAAGATAGCCGCCTTTTATTTGAAGTGTGTTATTAAAAGCATGAACTTCACAGCCGGCATCGGTTATATGCTCTTTATTGACTGCACTCTCTTTAAAACGGATAAACAGCGGTTCACCTGATTCACTCGCCAGATGCCCCCAGGGTGATATCCGTATAAGGCTTGATGAATCTGAATCACGTGATGTCAATACAGTATCTGTTAATGAAGTACCTGACTGGGTATAATCGTATTCTGTTTTTTGAGTTACATCAAAATTAAATAACCGGTAATTGGCTGCATCAAGCATGATTACAGTATTATTTCCGGATGTTATAGCTGCATGACAAACCGCCATCAGACAAAAAATTACTAAAAAACCTTTACAAAAGTTACTCATTTTTTCCCGATCTCAATGTATACCCGATACTTAATCCACCTGATGCACTAATAAAATTATCCGGTGAAGACAGAACAACACCAGCTCTGCATGACAGGATTAAAGAGAAATTCTTCGGTAATGCGATTGATGGTACTATTCCAGCTACTACACCAAACTCATTTTCCCATGATGCAATCAGTGATATTTTTTGTAATTTTGTACCATCATACTCGACAAGCTTTACAGCCCAGTCACAAAGAGCAGCATAGATATCGACTGATAAAACTTTATAGGTAAATGGAAGCCTGTAGTTCAATCCAATTTCAAGCTGCATAGAGGGATTGTTGACATTTAAAACAGTTGATTTCATTTCGCCATAACAGGCAGAAAAACTGATTTTTGTCGCATCATGTCCGGTTGGAAAAGTCATTCCAAGAGTTACGCATGGAAACGCATCCCATTCATCACTTTGATTATAAGGAACCTGATAAATGCCACCGGTAAATAGTGTAAACTCATTTTGTTTTGCAAACGATATAACATGTATAAGTATTACCATAAGAAGAGGTACTGTTGCTCTTTTAGTAAACGATATCATTCTATATGCCTTTTAGTGTACCTTTCGGTAATTTCACTTTTTTGAAAATTGAAATTGTAATAATTATGGCCAGGCCCGATGATGCAATCAACATGCAAAGAATCAGAAACCAGTCGCCATATTTTGCATAAAACGAGTCAGCATTTCGTAAAAGGACATCTCCATAAATTGCCATCCGTGTATAAAGTCCGGTAGTATTGGAGACCCTGCCGTGACCATCAATAAACATACTTATACCACTGTTTGCACAACGAACAATGGAAATCCGGTTCTCAATAGCACGTATACGCGCCATAGCAGCATGCTGATATGGTCCACTCGTCTTCCCAAACCAGCCATCATTGGTGATTGTTACTATTACATTTGCATTCTTTTTTAACCGATCCTGAACAAATGACGGAAAGATTACTTCATAGCAGATAAATGGCGCAACTCTCATACCATCTGTTTCAAAGACAACAGGATCACTGCCGCTCATAAAATCCGCTTCACCAAGATTAACCCTGGATAAAATAGGAATGAAATTTTCGAACGGCATTCTTTCACTAAACGGCACCAGTTTTTGTTTGTTATAATGCGCTACCGGTTGGGACGGTTTAATAAAAAATGCTGAATTGTATATATAATATTCATATGCAGCGCCCTCTGGTGCTCTATCCCAGTGAAGCCCCCCAAGCATCAGCGGCGTATTGATTGAATCAACCCATCCCTGTACCCTGGTTCGATGTTCGGTCTTACGTTCAAGAAAGCATAGAAGCGCACTTTCCGGTCCGACAATTAAATCAACATTTTGTGCAGCTGCCTCTTTAACCATCTTTTCTGTTATTGTAAAGGCTGTATCAAGCGAATTATTACCCCAGTGAAGTTGATCGATATTTGTTTGTAAAACCGCAACTTTTTTTGTTTCACCGGTAAGCGGCTTTCGAATTCGTGTATATCCCCAAAGACTGATTGCAAGTATGCAGATAAAACCTATTGAAAAATGTATCCATTTCTGCATCTGGCTTTCGTTACGATAATAACAGAGTAAAAGATCAAAAATCAGGACATTCATTCCAACCGCAATAAATGTCAGCCCCCAGACACCAGTAATTGATGCCACCTGTGCAAATGGAAGTATTGGTGCAAATGAGTACCCGAGAAATGACCAGGGAAATGGAATTTCACCTATTGACCGGAAAAAATCAATACTTACCCATATCGCAGGAAAAAGCAGCATATAAAAACGGCCGGCACTTTTATAAGTTACCCGAAAAAGCAGACCTGCAGCCAGAAAGATCGCCCCGATGTATATCGAAATTAAAACCACCCCAATGAGAATAAGATGCCACAACCCCTCGGCGGTGACAAACCCGATCCAGTACAATTGTCCGAGTGCAGCAGAAAACGAATATAAGAAGGTAAAAAGCAGTGCCTTCTTAAGTGATTTTTCCAGAGCGAAAAACATGAGCGGTACAAGTACTACAAATGTCAGAAGCGGAAATAAAGAAAAGAACCAGTGATACTCATGGTTGAATGGAGGAAGAGACAATGAGAAAAACAAACCGGTGATTAGCGGTATCCACCACCGGTTTTTATCACGACAATAGTCAGCTACATTCTTTATTATTATTTGCAACATCTGAAACCGACATAAAAATACTTCCTGCCCCTTTCAAGTTGTACTTTTGATTCACATTTTGTGTCATCTTTTCCATTCTGATAGGAACCCCCATATGCATAAGGATTAGCGCCATCAACCCACTCTGCAGCATTTCCACTCATATCCACAGTTCCCAGAGCACCTGCGCATTTTGAAAATTCGCCTGATGGTGCAAGTTTATTTTTCACATAGGCGTTCCCTATTGTGTTACACCGGTCTTGCGCATAACCACGTCCATACGGATAGCGATCTTTACCTTCTTTACACGCTGCAACCCATTCATCTGCGCTGCACAGGCGTTTTCCCTGATCTGCGCAAAGCTTCTTTGCATCTTCGAATGATATATCCACTTCAGGCACACTTCCACGTTTATTGGGATATTCATACTTATCAACGCAAAACTTCTTCGTCTCATTAAGTACCATATTGTCAGGGCATATAACAATTTTCACTGTATCAAACCCCGACTCACCATCCGAATCGGTGACTTTTAAAACAGCTGATGAGAACGTATCAAAAACATGTGTTGTCAGACCAGATACCTCAGAAGAAAATTCAAACGTCCCGTCGCCATTAAAATCCCATTCGTATTTTACAATATTCTGATCTTCATCCTTACCAAACCCGTTGAGTTTTACCTTCCTGCCCCTCTTGCTGATAATATCGTCTCCAGCCACCGCAATCGGTTTTTTGTTGGTAACATTGACGATAGCACTATCCTTCCATTCAGCGCCATCATCGGTTTTAACCACAAAATAAACTACTTTTTTACCTGATTTTGTAAATTTATAGATCAATGACGGTGATGTTTCTGAAACAGTATCAACGGTTCCATCACCGTCAATATCCCACCCATATGACTCAATCCTGCTATCCTTATCTTTGGCAGTACCTTTTAATGTAACAGACTCATTGATACGTACATTATATGTCCCGCCGGCACTCAGTTCTGCTGATGCATTAATAACCTGTATATTCCTGAAACTGACTGCAGACTGTTCTTTGCTATCGGTTACTTTAGAATACACCGTGTGTTGCCCTGACTTACTAAACGCATATTTAATCGAATTGATTTCTGAATTCATTTCAAAAACGGTATCACCATCCATGCTCCACTCGTACTTTACAATAGGATATTCATTCTGACTGATATTACTGGTAAACAGCACCGCATCACCAACATGTACAGTATCAAATGCTGTAACCGAATCGATTATCCAGCTGCTGCTGATAGTAACTTCGGCACGGGTTGTATCCGCTAACCCATACTGATTCATCGCCTCAAGAATTACCCTGTACTTTCCGGATTCCCGCCAGGACCAGGCAACTTTCTTTTCTTTTAAAAAGCCGGTCTCTGATGGTATATCCCATAACCCATCACCATCAACATCGAACCTCACGACAATAGAGTCATTGTTACCATGACTATCTGAACTGCCGGTTGCATCAAGAAGAAAATCAGACCCGGTAGTTCCAAATGATGGCGCTATTCGCAAAACCGCCCGTGGAGGATGGTGCACTGTAATGGTTTTGGTTGCTGTAGCAGTCATACCCGCAAAGTTCATAATTTCAACCTTGACTTTATAATTACCCTCTTTAGAATATTGATAGGAAATTTTTGATAAATCTCCATACCCCTTCGATGGCGTCTCAAATACCCCGTCTCCATCACAATCGAAACGATATTTAAATGGTCCTTTTATTTTCATACCTCTTACCGGTGATGCACTAATTGTCACAGGTTGATTGACAGGAATTATGTTTTTAACACTGAGCAATACTCCAAGTTCTTCAATAACGTTCAGGGTATACGTCATCAAAGTCTTCATTGAGTCAGGGTCTACTGCTTCAATCGTAATTTCATATGCTCCTGCAGCTTTGGGAATATACCAGATTGCACCATCCTGAGCTCCGATTTTCAAGCCAGCAGGCCCCTTTATCAATTTGTAGGTGATGTTACCGTTTTCCGGATCCACAGCCTTGACTACATCTGTAAAGACATAGCCGTATGCACACACTTCTTTGGGTGATCTTACCCATACCGGTGGACGTTGTTCAACAACCGGTTCACTTGCAGTGCATCCCGATTTCCTGCACGCAACATCAACAATTGCCTCCGGAACCCACAGTTTCAGTTCGACAAGTTGACTTTCAGTAATCGGTTCCAACGGTCCCTGTCCTCCGGATGTAAAGCTTTGGTTGGTGCATGCGGGAACAGTTATTGAACTCCCGGCAATTGATACACTTGCAGAATCGCTCAATACTGAAACTGACAACTGCGACTGCTCTTTTACAAATGTAATTTCTGCATCACCAGACCTCATTGTTACAACCCCATTCTCACTGCCGATCTCGACAGAACAGGAATCATTGCTATCTTTTGTCACATACATATCACCATACTCAAGAGTAACTGCACAGATATTTTTATTATCATCATCATCATTACGATGAGCCCCGGCAATTCTAATTGACGTGTTAGCACCGATGTATAGACTGCTTCCATCATCCAATCTAATAGTTACAGCACTATTATCACCGACAACAATGGCATCACGTGCTCTAAGACTCATATCAGGATCAACAGATTTACTTTCTCCCCTTCGAACTATTGTCGCATCACCCTTTATCTCATCCACTTTAAAGTATGAGACGCTCTCGTTTTTTGTGCATACGATAAGCAAGGAAAAAAGTGTAACTCCATAAATTAATAATCTACCGTTCATAGAATCTCCTGATGTGAATTTCACGTTATATCAACCATGCAACATAATGACATACCGGATGCAGTCATAAACAGACATTAGTATATATAGGAGGATATTGCGTAGTCAAGAACTATTATCCCGAAAATCTCATTAGAAGTTAAGTACCTAATCAATAAATCGGAACATTTCCACGAAATTCATTGAATACCAACTGCTGCCACAGCACTGTTCTGATTGAAATTTCATTGCGAAACGAGAATGGTACCTGGAATGCAATTGTCAACAATTATATGTAACGGGAGATCTGAATATCGGCAGTTGCAGTTGTACTACACACTTTCGTCAAGTATCTTTGCAAATCCATGACTTAGATCTTCTGCAACAGCAGCGGATGAATAAAAACCGGATTTTACCCTGTTCTTAATTGCCTGTAGAAATAACTCCCGATCATCTGATGATGCGGATTGGACGAAGCTGTCCGGGCTCGCTGCAGCCTTTGCAGATGACACCATTTTAGATTTCAACTGCGAATTCTGCTTTGCATTTACCTGATGAAGTAACTGTCCGAATCCCTGGACTTTCATAGTTCCCTACCCTGCTATCATTACGACCTTTTTTATGGAATCATTCATTCTTCCAACCGGCAAATTATAAATAAACACGAATAAAAAAATATCTTCTAAAGTATTTCCACTCATTACCGATACATAGTAATGTAAGGATTTGCCGTTTTATTCTCCTACCTTACTGATTCTGAGAGATTGATGCTTGCCGGCATCATCTCTTTTTTTTTCTTCTGATCTTTCTTTTCTTAATCCATCTCTCCCTAAAGAATATATCGGACGAAACAAGGATAGCTTTAGCAGTTTTTTCAATAATGAACATATTTCTTTGCCGGTAGTAAAATGCGGCAGGTATTATTCACCATATTTATAATATTTGGTGATTACTTATTGTATATTACTCTATGATTTAACGATAATATGTAGTTTTTAATTGAATACATTGATAAAGGAATTTATTTTTGGGTCTTTGTATAATACAATTGTTTATGAAAGGATTTTGCTATGAGAGACAAAGTTGATGCGGTGATACAGGAGATCAGACCAAATCTTCAGGCTGATGGTGGTGATATTGAACTTGTTGATGTTACTGCTGATGGAGTTGTGAAAGTTCGTCTTCAGGGTGCATGCCATGGCTGTCCCGGAGCAGCGATGACACTTAAAATGGGTGTTGAGCGTCTGTTGAAATCTCGTATCCCTGAAGTAACATCAGTAGAAAAGGTATAATCCGGCTATATGGAAAATCCCGCAACTCAGGCCGCACCTGTTCAGGTGGATTTAAAAGAAACAAGTGCGTGGCGAAATGCATGGACAAAATTTCCATTTCTTGCATTCTGTTGGGCCAGTGTTGCAATTGCCGGCATTATAGAGGGGGTGATATATTACCTGGTTCATCCCCGACTACTTCAAATTCACCCCTGGCTTGATTCCACTGTAGGAATTGTTTTTTTACTGTTTTACGGTATACTTGTCGGTGGTTTACTGCTAATAACTATTACATCACTAACAGGAATAGATCTGCTCTATCCTCATGGAAGACGATCCATAACTGTTAGGTTATTATTTCCAATTGCAATAGTTATCGGGCAGTTGTTCAGAGTAAACAGAAACCGTTTGCGTACATCTTTTGTAAAAGTAAACAATTCGTTAACAATCGCACAATCACACCGGATCAAAGGTGACAGAATTCTTGTGTTATTGCCGCATTGCCTTCAAATAGATATATGCAACAGAAAAATAACCAATGATATCAACAATTGCCTTCGCTGCGGAAAATGTGCTGTTGGTGGTCTGGTTGAACTTGGTGATAAATATGGACTTCACATCGAAGTAGTGAATGGAGGCACATTAGCACGTCGACGGGTTAGTACATTCAAACCCAATGGCATTATTGCTGTTGCCTGCGAAAGAGACCTCACACTCGGAATTCAGGATGTTCATCCGGTTCCGGTATATGGTGTTATCAACGATCGTCCAAATGGTCCATGCCTCAACACGTGTGTTGATATGACTCTTGTTGAGGAAGCGGTTCGTTTTTTTAGAAAAAAGACTGATCAATAACAACATACCAATACTTTTAATACGTTATTCCGCATCGTCGGATATCTGATATTCTGTTCTGAAACTTTTGCTAAATTATAATAATGCTCTTATATTATATCAGATATGGGATTAAAAATTCAAAGACCGGATATTTTTCAACATTTTGATTTCAGAAAATTTCTTAATGATTATCTGGTATTTTTGAGACACACAAATCCTCATTTCAGTTTTCAGATGCTTGTTAAAGACTATGGTTTAAACAGCCGCTCCCATTACATCGATATTATCAATGGAAGAAAACTCACTAAACGGTTTATACCTGCATATGAAAAAATCTGCAATTTCACTGAAAAAGAATCGGTTTATTTTAAAACACTGGTTTCATTTAATCAGTCCAAATCCATTGATGAAAAAAAGGTGCTGTTCGAAAAAATAACAAAACTTGCGCCAACTCTTGAAACGATCCAGCTGGAAAATGAAATCTACGATTATTTTCAACACTGGTATATCCCTGCCATGGTTTCGATACTTGATATTTATAAAAATGAAAATGATCACCGGATCCTTGCGAAATTATTCAATCCGCAGATAAGCGCTGTTCAGGCTCGAAAAGCGCTCAATACCCTTCAGAAATTAAATTTTATCACATGGGACACAACAAAAAGGGTGTGGATTTTCAATAGAAAGTTCTTTAAATGCAGCAATGAATCCAAGGCTGTCGCGCTTCGTCAGTTTCACCGCCAGATGCATCAACTTGGCAGTGAGGCCTATTCAAATCAATTTGAGGAGCAGACTTTTGCAACGCTTACTGTTAGTGTAAGTGAGGCCACCCGTCGTGAAATTGATATAATGATAGCTGAATTGAAAGACAGGGTAATGGAAAAAGCAAAAGCAGATAGTAATCCCGAAGTTGCTGTTCAGGTCAATTTCCAGTCTTTTTTACTATCTCAACCCAGTCGCAAGGTGATGAAAGAGAGTAAATAATGAACATAAATAGTTTTTCATTACCATCAATAGTGCTGATTCTTATCTCCCTGTACATTTCCTGTACAACAAATCTTACCGGTACCGGAACAGATACATCCACCCGTGATGTTTATGCGACTGTAAACGGGACCATTCTTGATGAAAATAACAATCCAGCAGTCCGTACCATCGTTTCACTTGTACCATCAGAGTACAATCCTGTTACCGATAGTGTATTGCCATCAGAGGCATTCGATACAACCGATTTATCTGGCAATTATTCCGTAGCAAATACAAGTGCCGGTAACTACAATATTATTGCGATATCCGAAAATTCATCCAAAGTTTCTATTCGTAAACATGTAAACCTGACAGAAAAGAAAAAGTATGCGGTTGGTACGGATCAATTAAAGGATGGTCATCGTGTCACACTATATCCTAATAAACGGATTATCGATGACAGTTCGACATTCTTTTTTAAAGGAACGCTGATAAAAGCAGATGCACGTGATACATTGACCTTTATAAATCTGCCAGGTACTACCACACCGTTGTGCTATACAAATAGAAAAACAGGATATTCTGTTGTAACGGTAAAAGACAGTATTAATACAGACAGCATGCCTGCTATCACCCTGTTCACCGTTCTGCTGATTCTTAAAAATCCGAATGATTCCGGAAACCGCTTGCTCTATCGTCATTTTGAGCATCTTGGTTTTGATACAATGACAAGTGACGGTTTGAATTTAAGAGATATCAGTCTTTCAAATATAGATCTGATCTTTATCGCTCCATCAGCTGACAGTAAAAACTTCGACACACTGTTACGAACATTGACAGTTCCGATTATTGATTGTAAACATGTATTTTTCAACGGTCTCGGATTTACAGACGATGACGGGGATTCAGACTATGGAGATATTTCGTATAAAAGTACGCTCTATATCTATAATACACAACATCCGATTACTACTGGTTTTGATGGTTTTGTAACAGTCTTTACCATCGATAAAACATTAAATTTCGGCAATGTCAGATCATCATCAGTTCTCGCCACAAGCGGATCAATGACATCATTTCAACCGGTATTCTTTTGTTTTGAGATGGGTGAGATGATGCATTCACTGGCAGCACCTGCGCGAAGAGTCGGCTTTTTTGTTGACACAAATGGTTCTCTCCAATATTTGAATGACGACGGCTGGCAACTATTTGATCGCTCTGTACTTTGGGCGGTCGGCCGGTTATAGTGTTGAGAAAGATCAACGCTGAGAAAAAGTCAGGAACACCCGGTTTTACAAGCGTGATTGTTCTGTCTGCATTTTTGAAACAATAACCCTGTTAATTCAGTTTATTACGTTCAATCCCTGAAGTGACGTAGACTTCTTTTCATTTAAACGCATTTATTTATTTACTTAACTGTTTAAATACTATACAATAAAAAAGAAGTGTTGTTTTAACAGATTGCAGGTACTATATGCTGAAAAAAAAACAATTGTCAATATGTATCCCGACAACGGCATTACTCGGTATTTCAATAGCAATCAATGCCTTTTCACAAAATTACCCGGAAGGGATTACTGTAAGCAACTGGGCACAGTCACTCCAGGAAGCCGTACCATTCAATCCTCCGGCGAGACTTGGAAAAACAGCATCCATAATGCCATCAATAGTTGACAATTCCCGGTATGCATCATTCAGGCCCATTTTTAATCAACGTGGAGCAAGTTGTGCTCAGGCAAGCGGTATCGGTTATGTCTTCACGTACGAGATCAATTACGCCCGCGGGCTTTCATCACAAGTAGCAGCGAATCAGTACCCCTACGACTTTACCTATAATTTCCTCAACGAAGGCGATAGTCTGATGGGTTCGACACCAGTTCATGGTTGGAATATTGTCAAGGCAACAGGGATCCCCAATGTAGCAGACTATGGTGGATTCGGGCTTGGTAAATTTACACAGTGGATAAGCGGTTATAACACCTATTACAATGGATTAACCAATAAAATTAAAAATTACTTTGCGATGTATATACGTACACAGTCTGACATTGAGAAAACAAAACAGTGGCTCTATGATCACGCCACCGGTGCATCTCAGGGTGGTTTACTGATACTGAGTGCTTATGCTGACGGCCAGAAAATAGCTAGTCTGCCATCAGGTACTCCGGACGCAGGAAAAAAAGTTATCACCGCATTCGGTTTCAGCGGCGGCCATGCAATGACTATTGTCGGTTTTAATGATAGTATCCGCTTTGATTATAACAAAGACGGACGATATACAAATACAATCGATATCAACGCTGATGGAGTCGTTGATATACGTGACTGGGAGATCGGTGGAGTAATAATGGTTAACACCTGGGGAAACCGATGGGCCGACAACGGACGAGCTTATGTAATGTATAAGGTACTTGCGGATTCCGAGACAACGGGTGGCATATTCAGTAATCAGCTTATCGGTATCACTGTGGATCCGCAGCCACGTAGTAAACCATTGTTTGTCAGTAAAGTTGTATTTTCCCATGATTCACGCGAGAACCTGCGCCTCAAAGCCGGTTACTCTACAGTAGTGACTGCAACAAAACCGTCAGTATCAAAAACATTCGGAGCTGCTTTTAATTACTCGGGAGGTGCATATCCAGTGCAGGGTATCACCACAGCACCAATTGAAACAGCTCTGGATATCAGTGATTATGCGACTGCGATATCTGCAAAATCAGCTGCATTCTTTGTCACCATTGAATCAATGGGCGGAAGAGGATGGATTCATTCGTTCTCACTCTTTGACTACTCTGTAAGCCCGGCAGTTGAATATCGCAGTTCTGACACTGGAGTAGCGATCAATACCGGTACAACTACCGTAAAACTAATCAGACAGGTACCATCAGCACAGCCCTCCGGTGGTACTCATGTTGTAAACAGTACGTCAGAAAGTAAAAGTTTGTCCATTTACAAGAAAAAGCTGCTTGTTGATGCAAAACAAAAAAGTGGCATCAGGATCTTTCGTCTTGATGGATCACTTGTAAACACTTACACTGTAAACAACAACCTAACAATTGACATTTTGGGACTTCGTAGTAACCGGTATATTATTACACCAGGAATTTAGACGCATAGTTTTATTATTCAATGAAAACCAGGTAGAACTAAAGCACCTCCTGTTTATTGACAATACAGGAGCATAACCAAAGGGATGATCACACCGACCATCCCTTTTTTATTCACTATAACAGATCTCGTATGAGTATCCCTGCTCGGTCAGAAACAGCTGACGATTCATTGCAAAATCGAGTTCTTTTGTTTCCCTTGTGACAACAGAGTAAAACACCGCCTGTTCATTGTTCTTTTTTGGCCGCAGTATTCGTCCCAACCGCTGTGCCTCCTCCTGACGGGACCCGTATGATCCACTGATCTGAATCGCCACATTTGCATCCGGTAAGTCAATCGCGAAATTTCCCACTTTAGAAAGAATAAGCAGTTTTATCTCACCAGTCCTGAACGCATTATATAGTTCATCCCTGCGTTTATTCGGTGTTGAACCGGTAATTAACGGTGCATTGCATTCACTGGAAAAATGCTCCAGCTGCGAGATGTACTGACCAATAATCAGTATCTGATCACCCTGATGTTTTTCAATCAGTTCCTTGACAACATTCACCTTACACGGGTTTTCATATGCCAGACGTATCTGTAATTTTGGCGACAGGGTGAGATACCGCATTTTCTCCGACTGCGGCAGATCAACACGGATCTCAACACAGCGTGCAGTTGCAATCCATCCCTGACGTTCCAGATCCTTCCAGGGAACATCAAATTTCTTTGGACCAATAAGCGTAAACACATCCTGCTCATGCCCGTCCTCACGTATAAGTGTTGCGGTCAACCCGAGGCGGCGACGTGCCTGAAGCTCCGCAGTAAATTTAAACACAGGGGCTGGCAGCAGATGCACCTCGTCATAAACAATCAGGCCCCAGTTTTCCTTGTTGAAAATCTCATAGTGAATAAACGGATCAGTTTTCTTTTTCCTGTATGTCAATATTTGATATGTTGCAAGAGTCACTGGTTTAATCTCTTTTATTTCACCGGAATACTCCCCTATTTCATCATCACGCAGATCCGTTTTATCAAGAATTTCACGGCGCCACTGATGTGCTGCGGTAACGTTGGTTACAAGAATCAGTGTGCGGCGCTGCAGCAGTGTCATAGCGTAAATACCGACAATAGTTTTTCCCGCACCGCACGGCAGTACAACGACACCGCTGCCACCGGGCGATTCCGCATTCCCTATGAAATTATCCGCGGCAAGTCTCTGATACTCTCTTATTGTAAAATCACCGCCACTCTTTAAACTTGACCGGAGCGGAATCGTATACGGATCGCCATCAACATAGCCGGCCAGATCATGTGCGGGAAATCCGATGCCGATCAGCGACTGTTTAATGAGCCCGCGAAACTCTGCTGAAAAAGATACCGTTGTGGGGTCAATCACCTGAGTGATCATCGTCTTTATCTTTGGATGCTGGATCAAATGATGCAGCAGGGATGCATCCGGGGAACGCAATACCAGTGTCCCATCAATGCTCTCTATCGTAATCTTTCCAAAACGTCCCATCAGTTCATTGATATCATCAACAACATTATGCGGGAGCGGATACTTTGAAAACTGCGTTAACCTACTGACCACATCTGACGGTTTCATGCCCAGTGATGCCGCGTTCCAGAGTGAAAGCGGGGTAATCGAATAGGAGTGGATATATTCGGGGCTTTTATCAAGATGTGCAAACTGGCCAATCGCATTGCGAGCATCAACAAAAAGTGGATTGTTAACTTCAAGAAGAATGGTACTGTTACTTTGAACAATCAAAGGGTTCTGTGGATTCATTCGCTTAATCTCAATCTATGCTAAATTTTCATTCAAATTCAATACGTTATACACTAAAAGCATATTGTATCCAGTGCGTTGTTTGTCCCTGAATATAATTTTCAGGACAACCAAAACCAGAATCAGATAATTCATCCGAACCGGGGTAAAATAATATTTGGACAATAATTGACCTTAGCGCTGCCTTAACGTAATTTAAAGGTTTTGTTGTCCAGGTCATCAGGTTGTTTTGGAATCCTGAAACAGGCGTTGATCATTCACTTCGGGAAGCTGCAGTTTTTGCTTCAGTTACCCATATCATTTGTCAGGTGGTACCATGCCCAATGCAGTTATAGTTGGATCCCAGTGGGGGGATGAAGGAAAAGCAAAAGTCATCGATTATCTCACCGAACGCTCAGATATCATTATCAGATTTCAGGGTGGAGCAAATGCTGGTCATACCGTTATTGTTGATGGTAAAAAGTTTGTGTTTCACCTTGTGCCATCAGGGTTGATGTACCCCGGTAAAGTGTGTATCGTTGGTAATGGTGTTGTGTTTGATGCAGAGCAGTTTCTGTGCGAAGTTGACGAGCTCAATGATAGCGGTATTTCTGTAAAGTATAGACTGTTCGTTTCGAATCTGGCGCACCTTGTTCTCCCCTACCACAAAGCACAGGACAATGCATCTGAGGCATCAATGGGCAAAGGTAAAATCGGGACAACCGGTCGTGGGATCGGTCCGGCATATGCCGATAAAGCCAACCGCTGCGGTATCCGTGCGGGCGATCTTGTTGATTGGGATATTTTTGTTTCAAAGTTCAAGCAAATGTTTGCGACTAAGAAGCAGCTTGTCGAGAAATTTTACAATACAGAATTTGCATTAAACGAAACTGAGATTCTTGACACTTATAAAAAAATACGCGAACGGATGCTCCCGTTTATCATCGATACCGCAACATATCTGTATACTGCAACGCAGAATAAAAAAGGTTTACTGTTTGAGGGTGCACAAGGAACATTTCTTGACATCGACCACGGTACCTACCCTTTTGTGACATCATCGAACACAATCAGCGGCTCAGCCTGCAGCGGCTGTGGAGTTGGTCCAACTGTCATTGACCATGTTATCGGTATTACAAAAACTTACACAACCCGCGTGGGTAACGGTCCATTCCCGACAGAGCTGAATGATGCTATCGGTGAGCAGCTCCGTAAAGACGGAGGCGAGTTCGGTGCTACGACAGGACGTCCTAGACGCTGCGGATGGTTCGACAGTGTTATGATCCGTAAAGCAATCCAACTTAATGGTATCACCCGTCTTGCACTGACAAAACTTGATGTATTTAACAATCTTGACGAAATAAAAATTTGTACACATTACGAAATTAACGGCAAAAAAACAGACCAGTATCCATCAACGCTTCATGAGCTCGAAAAGGCAGTTCCAATATACGAGAGTCTTGATGGCTGGAAGAGTGATATCAGCGGATGCAAAAAGATGTCCGATCTGCCATCAAAGGCACTTGCCTACTACAACAGATTACTGAAACTTTGTTACGATGTTCCGGCGCTGATCTTGTCAGTTGGTCCCGACAGAACTCAGACAATTGAGATTACACCTCTCGATTAATTCCGGAATATACTACCGATAGATACCAGCACTACGGTTTACGCTTTTTGTAAACCGTATATGCGTTACCCAAAACAGGGGTACCCCTATGATTCCTGTGGAAGTTGTCAATAGTTTTCTTGTCAGTACGGGCAAAGAGTTTGTGATCCTTCTTAAAAGCAAGGTTGATGAGCGGACACTACCGATTTCCATTGGTCAGCTTGAGGCTCAGTCTATTGCTATAGCACTCAATAATCTCCCATTTCCGCGCCCGCTTACACACGATCTTTTTAAAAACGTATTAACAGAGATCGACTGCACATTGACATCAGCAATAATCAACGATTTGACAGACGAGACATTTTACGCACGGCTTATTATCGAATTCAATGGTGAAACCAGAGAGATTGATTCGAGACCAAGTGATGCAATAGCAATGGCACTGCGTTTTGACGCCCCGATTTTTGTTGACGAAAAAGTAATGGACACCGCGGGAGTAGTTGTTTCAGAACAGAGTGATGATACCGAACCGGATGAAGAAGAGAGCAATGACACAGAACTCTCCCCCCTCGAAACGCTTCAGAAACAGCTGGAAAAGGCGATCAAAGAGGAGCGGTATGAGGATGCTGCGAAGATCAGGGATGAGATTAACCGGATGAATTGAGAGGGTGATCTCTATATTTGCCTCGTCAGAAGAATTTGTGGGTACATTCCGGCAATGGAAGATTCCCAAGCTTATGATATAAAGCATATTCTAATGTTTCATATTGACGAAAACCATATGATTTTCTGATAGTGACTTTTGCATTGTTATTTAGAGCCTCTACAGCTCCGGAAGAAAGTTTACCTTTCACTATAAACCAGTTCATTATAAGTGGCTTGTGCTTCTTAAGCATTTTAGCAACTTGTTTAAGTGGTTCTATCCGGGAAAGCATTG
>JAAZBG010000283.1 GCA_012513915.1 Fibrobacter sp. | reverse complement strand
GGAAGCTCCCTCTTGGTTAAGGACAATATCAAGGAGTTGTTCCTGCCCCTTGAGGACGAGAACCAGTATGACGGACAGTTGCAATTTGAGTTCGAGGCTTGTTAACATATTTTAAGAGACACTACTGTTGTAGGAACTTAAAACCAGCATTTGCAGAACCTCACCATTCCCCTTTATTTTTATAATATTCGATTCCTTTGAAAGCTGCGGCTTTTGCTTGTTCCGGCGTATCAAAATGTTTTTTACCCCAATTATCATCAATTTTGACAGTAAATTTATGGGTCTTACTGTCTTCGCTGATTAAAATGTGGTGGTTGTCAATCTTGAGATATTCATTCCCTTTGGCACTTATTTTCCATGACCGTTTGATAAAACTGATTCGCCGACTGGTTTTATTTCTTAGTTCTTTTTCCCTACGCTGAGGATTGATATAATCGTCAGTCAGTTTCTCGGCGCATTGACAACCCACTAATAATTCATCACCATAATCAGGGTGAGAAACAACATGAACATAACGAATTTTCTCATGACCGCACATCATGCAAGTTTCGTAAGTGGTTTCGTCTTCCGACTGACCATCTTCCCGCACATCGTACACATTTTCTAATGTCCAACCTTTATGCGGAATGCCTTGTTGCTTCCAGAGATTAGCCATACAAATATTGTTTATTCCCTTTTATCAATGTACTTACCCCAACCAATGGGAGTAATACCTTCTTCGCGCATATAATCAAGTGCTTTTAAAACAAGTTCTTTTGGAAAATCATGTTTGTGTTTACTCCAATCATAAAAATCTTGCAACAAACAATCCTCTGATATAGCCTGTTTTGCTATTAGGCGGTTGTTCCATACAGCATACAGCGTAGAAACGATTTCAGCCCGAGCTAAGTCCATTGTTGCAATTTTATCAAGAAGATTATCAATTTCTTTTCGCTTTTGACTATTTATATTTTCATAGGCACATTCAATTTCTTGTATCCTGTTTGTAGGAATGTATTTATAGTGAGTCTTCCCATTGATATATTCCTTTTCCTTTTTTACATGCTGAAATTGAAAGAACTTATTATCTATATAATTCATCATCTCCTGATCATGTGGGCCTGCTGCAAATTGCATTGATTGACTGTTTAACTCCATCTGACAATGATATTCAACCAAATGAAGTGCCTTTTGCAATTTAGTGCGCCCCATACCACGAGATTTATGTAATCGGTTGACAATGTGTCCCCCTAAAATATGTGCATCTACGGGTATTGTTCTGGCTTGTTTCTCATATTCCGCTACAGGCTCAGCAGCAATATCGAGAACCGCTTCTTCTTGCGGTATTACTTTTACCTGACCACTCATTAAGAGAGGTAAAAGCCAATCGCGACAAGCGGTTAAGTGCTTGTTTTGTTGTAAAAGAGACTCTTTCTTTTTATAAATGCTATCGATAGTCTGTTGGAACTTATGAGTTATTGCTTGTGAAGGAATATACCATTCATTAGCAACAAACGAATCGAACAAGAAATTTTTTATTCCGCTGGTTTTGCCTTCGTAATTAAAGAACATATTCTGATCATAGAACATTGACCACATATAAAAGAAATAACCGGCCTTATTAGGGTCTTTGAGTGTGATTGCCTGACAGAAATTTGAACATATCAACGGATTATCAAAACGCTCAATAGTTTTCTCCGTTATCATAGCAGCCCGACCTGTTGATTGAGTTGGACTTCCCCCTGATATTTCAATTACAATATCATTTGCAGACAAAAGTTTATGTGAGTTTTTCTCTAAGATATATCTTTCCGGTAAGTCTGAATTGGTATCATTCCCCTTTATATAGTTTATGTCAGCTCCTCTGATACACGAAACCTTTTGAATGTAATTCCCCATAGGTTCATCTTTACCCCAATCACCTCCTTTGTTTTGTTCTATTAGCGAAGAAATTTTATCAACAGTCCAACCCTCCGGAATAGCTTTTTTGAGCTTCTCACTCCAAACCATTTTACCACCACTTGATTTGTAAGGTTTTTCTTCTTCATTGGGAAAATCATATTGAACAAACCAATAATCATAAATGGTCTGAATCATTGACTCTAATTCTACAATGATTCTATTGTTGAGGGTTATTTTATCATCCAATACAGACAATACAGCAGCAATTTTCTTCTGGTCATTATATTCAATATTAGGCACCTCAAAATTCTCAATTTGAGATTTGCTAATATGAGGTACAGAAGAGCCTGTCTGAGTTTTTAGAACATATTCCTCAAATCTTAAGTTGTTAATCAAGTAATATAAAAAAATCTGGTCATTGTTTTTTTTTGATCTGACACATGCAACACGTTGTGCTAAAAGTAGAGGTAAATCAAATTCCCTTATCCTTGCTTTATTCTTTCCAACTTTTGATCCATCCATTCCAATAACAACGTCATTGGATTTCAATAAATAATCTTCTTCCTTATCAAATTTCTGATTCCAACATTTAATTGTGTCCCATCTCAAATTTCCTTCAGTAACATTTTCACCTCTTACCGTTTTAATCCCTATTTCAGAATAGAGCTCACCTTTAAAAGGAAATCCAGTAATAACTTCAGCAATACTTTTCAGTTTAATCAGGTTACTCATACCTCAATCCTTTTAATTGTTTCTGAATTTCTAAATCCAATTCTTTTGATTCTGTAAAAAGGGTATGTATATTTTTTTTATAGGTATCCATTTTAGCAACAAATTCATCAATAGAAATATCCACATACTTAATTTTCACCTCAAAATATTGACCAGCACTAAAGCTGAAATTCTTATCTTTAATTTCTTCATAGGTTACTGCAATGGCAAAATCTTCTTTTGATTCTCGATTATGAAAAGTAGTGACAATCTCATTTATATCTGTTTCATCTAATTTGGTACGTTGGTTTCCGTCTTCTTTTACAGTTGTACCCAAGTTGGAAGCATCAATAAACACCACTTTTTCATCTGCATTTCGTTTGTCTAAGAATATCACAGACACATTGGTTCCTGTCGTAGCGAAAATATTACTTGGCATCGAAACAACACCACGAAGCATTTTCTCTGATACCATTCGTTCTCGTATTTTCTTTTCAATACCATTAGCTGCTGTAATAAATCCGGTTGGAACTACAATTGCAGCCTTACCCTTATCTGATAAGGAGTTCATTATATGCTGTAAAAAGCAAAGGTATATGCTCATGCTATCCTTCTTTGCATTTGGAACAGAAGGTACACCCGCAAAGAATCGTGTTTTCTGGTCGGCAAGTTTGGCTTGAGTATCTGAAAAGTCAAGCTTGAATGGTGGATTACTAACTATGTAATCGAATTGTTGTAATCTTCCATCCTGTTTTTTGTGATAAGGGGAAGCCAAGGTATCGCCCTGAATAACATTAGGAATAGAGTGTACGAGGTTATTTAATATCAGGTTCAACCGCAACATTTTACTCGATTTTTGGGATATATCCTGACTGTAAATGGTACAACGGTCTTCGCCAATGGCGTGTGCAATGGCCATTAACAGCGTACCTGAACCCGCCGAAGGATCGTAACACGAAACATCGGATATATTTTCATCCTCTTTCACTAAGAGTTGAGCCATGATAGCGGCAACAGAATGAGGGGTGTAGTATTCGGCATATTTGCCACCTCCGTCTTTGTTGTAATCCTTAATGAGGTATTCAAAAATCGTGGAAAAGAAATCGTATTTCTGTGTAAAAACCTGCTCAAAATTGAAATTCACCAAACGGGAAACCAATGCACGGGCAAATTCATCCCGCTTCATGGTATCGGGAATATGTACCGTTATATTTTCAAACAGGGTAAGCTTTGTTTCGCTTTCTGTTTTCATTGAAAATATTTCAGCGTTATAATTGGCAATATCCACCATCGTAGCATCAAAGAGCGCAGAAAAATCACCTTTGTGCTGTTGGTTGTACATGTTACTTATAAAATGCTCCCGTTTTAATTTGGGGCTATCTGCCGGTAAGAAAGAAAGTAAATCCTCATATTCTTCATCAGAGAAACCTCTTAATGCATCTTCCCATTTTTCAGCGGACTTTAAACGGCTATGATAAAGAGGTTCTTTCACCAATTTCACTTCGTAACCAAACTTATCATTCAGAAACTTATAAAGAAAAATCTGGGTAATGATTTTATATTCATTTCCATCATTACCGAGACCATAAGACGCACATGTGGCCTTGAGGTCGTCAATTAATTTTTTTGTTTGTATTTCTATGTTTGTTGTCATAATTCTGTTTATTGTTTTGCAAACCCGTAACTGCTGCCCGGTTCTGCCGCTAAATGATATTGCGAACCGAGTAATTGCGAATCGTACCTGGTTTGTTGGTTGTGGTATTGCAGCAGGTATTCACCGGCAATCTTTGTTGTAATGAATTGTTTTTCATCTACTGTAGCCCTGATATTGAGATTCAATAAGCCCACACTTATCAACTGCTTTACCGTTTGCTCGAAATAAGGGTCGTTTTTAAGCACACCACTATTGAGCAGTACTTTTTCATCTACCGTGTGCTTGATTGAATTCAAAGTATCGCAAACCTCTGATTCACGTTTAGAAATAAGTCCACGTTCAACTATTCTTTTATGTGCTCGTGCAAACTTTTCATCATTATTATACATCCGCTTCAACTGGTTATTACGGCGATTTATCTCCCGAATTTTCTCCATTACGGAATCCATGTAGCCAATGCGCTCTTTAGCTTCGGCAGCCGAAGCCGGTTCTATATTCTTATCCTTAAAAAACTCGCGAAAAGCCTGAGCTAACGTGATAAATTGTTCATCTTCCTGGTCGAAGTTATTATTAAACTCTCCCCATGTACGCTGCCATGTTTCAGTATAATCATCGCTCAGCATACGCAACTCTTCCTCTTTCACTTTATTGAATGAGAAAGTAATGGTTGCCATTGCCTCGTTAATTATTCCACTTATAGCATCCTGGTGTTGTAAAGACTGTTTAAGATTGACTGTATCGAGTCGGTGAGACACCTCGGCGTATAGTTCATTGACTTTTGAAACGGCTAATTTTGCAAACTGCTCTTTTAGTTCATCATCTCCAAACGTTCGAACAACGTTTGCCAGACTCTTTGCTTGTTCGAGGGATTTCTTCAGAATCAACAAGGTTTCTCTATCATCAATTTCATTGAGTTGACGTGAAAACTCTTCCGCATTTGAACAATCGTAACCAAATAGGACTTCCTTAATGTCCTTCATTTGTTCAATGATTTCCTCGTTGTTTTCGAATAATCCGGAATAAGTGTCAATATTTTCTTCTCCAACTTCTTTCTTTAGTTCTTTGAGATAGGCTTCGTTTGTAGCATCGAAAGCGGCTTTTATATCTGCAAAGTCAACAATATATCCATATTTGAAGTTTTTATATGGGCGGTTTACCCGGGTAAGAGCCTGTAATAAATTATGGTCTCTCAACACTCGACCGAGATACAATTTTTTCAAACGAGGAGCATCAAAACCAGTTAATAACATATCATTCACAATCAGAATATCAATGGACGCTTTCTTCTTGTATTCTTCAATGTAACTTTTGCGAATTTCCTTGTTGTCTTCATCGTGTAGAATCAAAGCCCCTTTTAGGCCGTGCTGGCTTTGTTTGTCGTTGAAGAGCTTGAACATTACACGTGCTTGTTCGTTTGAGTCGCACACAATCATACCCGCAATGGAGTGATCTCCAAAAAAGATTCGACTTTTCAAAAGGTCTGCGACGATATAATCAAGTAACGCTTCCACATATCTGGGATCTGCAATAATTCGTTCTTTCTTAATATCGCTTCGCTTTAATTGGACTTCTTCTAAGACCTTTTCAATCTCCATGCGGTAATTACTTTCAATATCTTCTCGCATTAGTTTCAACGTGTAACCGTCAGAGATTGACTGATTGTAGTAATAGGTATCTATATAGTCCCCAAAAACTTTGCATGAATTTTTCTCTTCGCCGATTAATGGAGTGCCGGTGAGAGCTATTTTAATTGCGTTTCTATCCGAATCAAAAAGATTGGCAAGGAAACAACCATCAGGTTTATACCCTCGGTGTGCCTCATCCAAAAAGTAAATTCGTTGAAGGTTAATTGCGTAATCTTCGATCTTGACCTTATGCTGATCTTCTTTGAATTTTTGGATATTTACTACTGTAATTTCTAATTTGCCCTGTTGATTAAAAATTGAGGTTTGAGAACGGAACTGAGCCGTCAGTTCCTCCCTATTGTTAACTGTATTTACTGATAATCCCCGTTCTTCGAATTCAATTTTAGCCTGTGTTAAAAGGTCTAATCTATCAACAATAAAATAAAACTTTGGGACTATTGGGTCAGGCAATGAACTGTAATAATCAGTCAGGTGCTTTACGTTATAATAGGCTAAAGCTGTTTTCCCACTCCCTTGAGTATGCCAAATTATACCGGATCGTACACCTTCAGATAGTTTTTGTTTAATGGCATAGGTTGCAAAAAGCTGCTGATACCTCATTATATGTTTTTGCAACTCTCTAACCTCAACGCCGTCAACTTCTTTCAGGGTATCCACATAGGCAATTGAATACCGCAAAATAAAAAGGAATCTCTCTTTGCTGAATAGCGAAGTGATAGTCCGATTTGTGGGTGTGATCTCACTTTTATTTGTTTTGTATTCCGGCGTATGCTTAATAACAGAGGCATTGTTGTCTGTCAATATTTGATTTTCTATATCTTCCGAAATGTGTAAATATGGGAAATCTCTATAAAAATTGGTTTTATCCTTTTCATTGTTAGCTGTTTTTTCTCTGAAACAATTGAATACAGCCTTCTCTCTTGAATTGGTAGAATAAAACGCACCTTGTATTGGCACTATAGATTCTGTATCATATTCCATATTGTTTGAAAACAACAATATCTGAGAAAGATTTAAAAACCGTCTGAATTTTTTGTTACGAAAACGCTTGTTGATTCTATCCCTTTCGGCCAAAACGCCTTCTTTGTTATTTGGCTTTTTTACCTCAATAAATGCCAACGGAAGACCATTAACAAACAGAGTAATATCGGGGCGAAATTCATCCTCTCCATTTTTACAGGTTAACTCCGTGGTACAGGCGAAATCGTTGTTTTCAATACAATCAAAATCAATCAGTTTAATGCCTGAGTTGGCAGAAACATAATTGTAGAATTCCCGACCTAAATCATCATTTGTCAGTGAAATTTTCAGTTTCTCGATAAAGTGATTAATCTCGGCAGATTTCAGCAGTGGATTGAATTGTTGTAGTTTATTCTTAAATACATCAATAATTATATTGGTATCAGCATCACATAACGCATTTGCCGTTAATCGTTTCTCTGATAGATAACGATAACCCAATTTGCACAAGTGAACTAATGCCGGCAGTTTAACCCGTGAATCTTCGCTGAATTCCTTCATATTCTTTTGGTTGTATTGTATTAATCTCTTTTCATTTTTCCTATCTCATTCCAATAAAAGAATGCTTCTATATTGGATTTCTTAAGTTTGTTGAGCTTCGTATTTAAAGGCTCAGTAATGACAGCATCCCGCAACGGCTCAATGTTTTGAGGGTCGAAATGAACTGCGGTTGTTACTCCATTTGCAATCAACACAGAAAGATATGCAGCTTTGGAAGCGTTGGTAATGGCACTGTCGATATTGTATTTTTCGCTATGGATAAAACTTTGTATTCTTTTTGTTCCTGTTTGAAGGAGTTTGAACGTGTCGGGTTCTACCTGACCTCTCAAACATATACACAGTGAGGTTTGGAAAATATCATCAAGGACCTGAGTTATGTTTTCAGGGTCGAGATTTCGGTATTGCAATTCAACGGCAGCAAACTTTTGGAATGTTTCTGCAACTGCCTTTAAATCGGTAGTAACGTCAAATAAAGAAGCAATATCAAAGAGCTGCTTTATGATTTCCATAGAGCAATCTTTATCTCCTTTGAAATAAGGAATGCCCGTAGTGTTTGGAGCAAAGGCAGTAAGCTTATCGCCCAGCATATCGGCTTTACCCGGAACATTAACCAGTACCGGTTCACCCTCCAATTTCAAGAAACGGCTTTGGATAGGCAGTTGCTCGATATCATGATAATGAATATCCTCGAACAATACATCCAGCAGAATACATTCTGTTTCGGTATTGGTAACATAGGTTACCTGATAAAAGAATTTAGCATGTGTTTTCGGGATATTGTGTGCTGTAACCCGTTCAACTAATCTCACATCGCCAAAGCCATATTCCTGAGCATGTTTCTGTAAAAATTCTTCAATGTTTGTGCCTGGAGGACAAATGATATCAATATCAATGGAAAGTCGCTTTGCACTGTCCATGTGAAGCATTAATGCCGTTCCACCTTTAAATACAAACGGACAACCCGATAACACCAAGGATTCGAGAAGCGAAAAAGCTCTTATCGATTTTTCAATAAGTGCTATATCCGGAAATTTGTTTTCGGCAGCTACCTGCGTCATCCATTCGATTGTCCGACTATCGGGGTGAATCATAATTTATTGGCGTTTATTAGTTGTTCGACTTCTTCCTTCCGTCCCCGACGGGCAGCGTAGCGTAAAAGCTTGTTTTTATTTATATTATGCCTTTCAAAAATCGTTGTATAAACATAGTTTATTTCCGAGCCCTGTAAAAACGAAAATTCCACATCACCCACAATATCTACCAGCACTTTTTCTATTGTCGGGGTATTTATACCCTCCACCAATTGCAATGGCGATTCAGATATTAAAGGACGAATGATAATGGCATCGTTGGTGCTTATGTATCGTTCAATGTCTGTGAGCGAAGGCAGTAGAAAAACCCTTTTGTTGCTATCGGAATTTAAAAGATTAAAAACAGATTCAGCTATCTCACGTTCCACATCAACAAACAAAAGATTCAGGTTTGGAATGTGGTGCATGTATGGCATTAGGGTCGAGGCAGGCCATAAGCAATAATCAACAAAAGGAAACTGTTTTTTTATTTGCTGATTTATTTGTCTTATTTCTTCGGAGCATACTACCGAAAAATCCTTTCTTGCATCATCGGGCAATTTATAAACGCCTCTTTCAACGCGAACTAATTGTCCTGATTTTAATAGGCGGTTCAGCTGTTCAGAAAAAGTTCCGGGCGAGCCAATTTGATCTTCGCTCTTCAAATTGGCTATTAATTCTTTACGCGTGAACACCTTATGTGTAAATGCGAAATTCAATATGTCGTTCGTTGTAGCCATATAACATAATATGAGGGCAAATATATCACCAATTCGGCAATAAACAATCGTGATTGCCAAAAATGTGATAATAATTTATTTAGAAAAATTTACAGGGTTGAATATCAAGGTTTTTTATACTTGTCGTGTGCAAAGTGAATAATCAGCCCATTGACTGCAAAGCGTTTTATGTGTTTTTCGGCGGTTTTAAAATAAAATCAGTAGCGTCTCTTAAAAACTGTTAATATCAATTTTAACTCACTTATAATCAGCATGGATATTGCCAAAACCATTGTCGCACTTTTGAACTGGCTACCTTTGCCGGCAACCATAAAAGTAGCGTACGATGAACAATGGCAAGTATATCTTCAGTCAAATCACCGATTTTCTTCCCAAGCGATACTTTGAAAG
>JAAZBG010000282.1 GCA_012513915.1 Fibrobacter sp. | reverse complement strand
TATATCACAAACCCATACATAACGCAACATAATTATTTAAAATACTTGACAAAAAAATAGCCGTTAAAGGCCTTGTTTATGGGATAAATTGCAATTGTCCTTAGCTAGCTAACTGCAAAACTATGGAACAAAAAAGAATTAGAAGTAGATAATATAGTCATATAAATTTTTATTTCTAAATTTTTACTAATATTTGTTGCATATACCGGATATAATGTATATAATAATTATTAAAATATTAAAAGCAATGATAGCGACATTAGTAAATTCTTAAAGTTACAGCAAGTTGGGGATGGTGTAAGCCCGATACGATTAGGGGATTTATGAAAATCACGCTTGAGCTTCAGACTGAAACAAAACTAGTAAGTTCTGACGGTTTTCCACCGTTAAAAGGAACGCATATGTTGGTATGTCGTAATAGGTGGTTTAACGCGAGCTTTGGCTTTCGTCCTTTTTACGGGCGAAGGCCTTTTTGTATTTTTCCACTTTCTGATTATACCAAATGCTGTATTGAAGGAGGTGGTGAGAATGATTGAAGGAGACATTAGTGATATTGGAGGTATTATGAAATTCTTAAAATCATTCTTAAGGAGGAGTTTTTATGCAAAAAAGCGAGCACAATACAGATTTTATAAAGATGGAGCACGATACACTTCATTTTTGGGAAGCAAATAATTGTTTTGGAAAATTAATTGAGAAAAATAAAGGCAACAACCCATTTAGATTTCTTGATGGTCCAATAACTGCAAATAATCCTATGGGAGTTCATCATGCATGGGGGAGAAGTATTAAAGATATTTTCCTTCGTTATAAAGCCATGAAAGGTTTCTCTTGCCACTATCGAAATGGTTTTGATACACAAGGATTGTGGGTGGAAGTTGAAGTTGAAAAAGAACTTGGATTTAGAGATAAAAAAGATATAGAAGATTACGGGACTGAAAAGTTTACTATGAAGTGTCTTGAAAGAGTACACAAGTTTTCTAAAGTAATAACTGAGCAATCAAAACGTCTTGGTCAATGGATGGATTGGGAAAACTCATATTATACTCATACAGATGAGAATGTAACAGGGATATGGCACTTTTTACGTATTTGCCATAATAATCATTGGATTACACAGTCTTATAAGCCAATGCCATGGTGCCCTAGATGTGGAACATCACTATCAGAACATGAAATGTCGGGATCATATAAAGAATTAGAACATACGGCAGTTTTTGCAAAACTCCCAATAATGGAGAAGGATTATGACCTTCTTGTATGGACAACAACGCCGTGGACACTTTCTGCTAATGTAGCTCTTGCTGTTAATCCGGAGATTGAATATGCATTAGTCAAGTATGATGATAGTAAACGTCCAATAGTAACTGCTGCTAATACTTTAAAAAAAATACTTGGAGACAAAAAAGTTTTAAAGAATTTTAAAGGAGAAGAGCTATTGGGGCTGCACTATGAGACCTTTTTTCCTAACCTTTCTGTTCAGAAAGAAATTGATCATAAAATCATTCCATGGAGCGAAGTATCTGCTGATGAAGGTTGTGGTATAGTCCATATAGCCCCTGGTTGTGGTATAGAAGACTTTGAACTTGGCAAAATACACAACTTACCTGAGATTTGTCCTGTTAACGAGGCAGGTGTATTCTTTGACAACTACGATTTCCTTGCAGGTATAGAAACGTCTAATGTGGCTGATGTAGTATTTGAAAACCTGGATGAGCAAGGTAAACTTTTTAAAACACATAATTATTCACATAGTTATCCAGTTTGCTGGAGATGTAAAACAGATGTTATATTCAGGCTTGTTAGAGAATGGTATATAAAAACAGATGAGATAAGACCAAAACTTATTGAAGCTACCCACAAAGTTAAATGGGAACCTGAATATATTGGTAAACGAATGAATGACTGGTTATTGAATATGGGAGACTGGAATATTTCAAGAAAGCGGTTTTATGGGCTGCCGCTCCCCTTCTATCCATGTGAAAACTGTGGAGAATTGACAGTAGTTGGCTCAATGGATGAGCTAAGGAAGTTGGGTGGAGTTGATAAATTGCCGGAACTTCATCGACCGTGGATTGATGAGATAAAAATAACATGTCCAAAATGTAATAGTAAGGTATCACGTATAAAAGAAGTTGGAGATGTATGGCTTGATGCCGGTATAGTACCATTTTCTACACTTGGGTATTTTACAGATAAAAATGAATGGGCAAAAAACTTTCCTGCTGAATGGATTACTGAAATGAGAGAACAGGTAAGGCTTTGGTTTTATTCATTACTTTTCATGAGTGTAACAATTATAGGGAAAGTGCCATATGAAAGAGTACTTGCTTATAACAGTGTAGTGGCTGAAGATGGTACTAAATTTTCTAAAACTGGATTTATGATTAAGTTTCATGACGCTGCTGAAAAAATGGGTTCAGATGCAATTCGATATCTTTTTGCTGGAGCAAATACAGCAAGTGATGTCCGATTTGGGTTTTCACTTGGTGATGAAGCTAGACGTAAATTGTTGTCCTTTCATAATATATATACTTTTTTCATGACATATGCAGTGATAGATAATCCGGATTTATCAGAAAGCGTAGAGTTAATAAGTGATAATTTAACCGATAGTTGGCTTGAAACACGTATAGGTACTTTTATAAAAGCAGCTGAATCTTGTTATAACAATTATGATACTCCTGAACTTGTCAGACAATTTGAAACTTGTCTTGATGATGTGTCAAATTGGTATATTCGAGTGAATCGCCGAAGATTTTGGAAGCAGGAACTTGATAATAATAAGCTGTCAGCATACACAAGCCTTTTTAAAGCAATAAAATCATTGATACAAGTTATGGCTCCAATAATACCTTTTCTTACTGAAAATATGTGGCAGGGTATGGTTAGGCGTTTCGATAAGAAGGCAGAAATTTCTGTTCATTTGTCAGATTTTCCTTCGTTCAATAAAGAAATAAACGATGAACTACTTCGTGATACAAATTATGTTAGAGAATTGATAACAGTTGGCCTGAAGATTAGAAATAAAGAACAATTGAAAGTTAAACAGCCGTTATCTATAATGTACATTAAAGGCAATAAATTAGAACGTGCTGTGCAAAGCATGATTGATATCATAAAAGATGAGTTGAATGTAAAATCAATAGTTTTCCTTGAAAACTTTGAAGAACTATATTATAAACGAATGTCCTTGAATTTTAAAACTGCTGGAAAGTTTTTAAAGGAAGATTTACAAATTGTGAAGACAAAGCTTTCAAATTTAACACAAAAAGAGATGGATACATGTGTTAAATCTTATGAAATGAATCTTTCTATAGAATTACCTGGCTATCATAGTGCACTTTTACCGGAGTTTTTTATTATGGAAAAGGCATATAAAAATAATTATGCTGTTGGTGAAGGTGATGAGTTTTCAGTAGCACTAGATATCAAGCTTGATAATGAACTTTTGTACGAAGGCTTATATCGTGAACTTCTTCGACATTGTCAAGTATTAAGAAAAGAAGCTGGGTTTAACGTTGATCAACGTATAAGGTTAGGAATTTCATCAAAAAATTCTGATATAAATAATGTGTTGAAACAATATAGTAAAGAAATCATGACAGAGACACTTGCCATTGCATTAGAAGATAAGCTATTAAATCCTAAATGTGAAAAGGACATTGTTATTGGAAAGTTCGATGTGAAATTACAAATTGATAATGCAAATTAATTTATGAGTAAAATAATGCTACACAATATATTATTTTTGTAGAATAAGCAAAGGGTTCTGTATTTTAAATATAGACCCTTTGTTTTTGGTGATTAACTGGTAAGACACGACACTTTATTTAAATTAGATTCTCTCTCCATCATCAAAAACAAAATAACCTTCAAATTTGCAGCCAAGAGCCTCTGCGATTTGATGTAATTCCTGCTCTGAAAAATTATCACGAGAGAATTTATTGGATAAATTCTGGTTTGATGTACCAAGTAATTTTGCCAGTTCAGATATAGTCATTTTTTTTCTTTTTATTAAAATACGGATTTTTTCACCCATAGTCAAATTCATTCTAAATCACCGTCCTAAAGTACAATATACACTATTTAGTGTAAAGTATCAATTGTATTTAAAATAAAATACGTAATAGTTTAAAAATAAATTGCAGAAATAAATGTAATAGTGTATAATCAAACTAATAAATGTAAAATACAGAAAGGGGTAAAAAGATGAGTAGAGGGAAAATTATAGCGATATCAAATCAAAAAGGTGGTGTTGGTATTATGCTGGATGTCTTCCATTACAGCGACACAGCAGTAAGTGCAGGCAATATTGAGCCTTTAACGACATTCGGCGTTAAACTGTTATTCTGCGTTATTCCCGCCATATTCGTTGTGGCCATGCTGTTGTTTTTACGGAAATACAAACTTGGAAAAGATCAGTTTATTGTTATGCAAAAAGCTTTGGATAAGTTTAGAAAAGAAGG
>JAAZBG010000281.1 GCA_012513915.1 Fibrobacter sp. | reverse complement strand
TAAAATTATCAAGTAACAGTGCTGTTTTACCATTTCCATCAATTTCAACAAGGCTATTGTTTTCTATTGTATAGTAACTGGCTGCATAAAAATCTTTTCCTTCATACCAGTCGGGATTTTGCTCGTAGATAAGAGGATCTATGGAAAAAACGCTGTCACTTTTACTGTCAAAGAAATTGTATACTCTTCCAGAACTAATGCTTATATCAACATCCCTTATAAACACGGTATCCGAATTTCCAGTAGTTTTTATGGAAAGAAAATTTAGAGTATTATTGTAGATAAATCCCAGGTCGTATTGTCCATTAGGAATACTATCAAGTTGATAGTAGCCATTACTGTCAATTTGTGCTTGTTTATCAAAACCTGGAATGAATACTGTTATGGGCTTTGCATCTGTTAATTTTGTTACAATACGGCCTTTGAGTGTTATGTTATTGTCAAGAAAAAGGTTTTGTAAAACCATGTCGCTGTTTTTTTGCAATTTTGAGATTATTGCAGATTTACCTGAAACAGAATCGTAGGAGAAAATAATATAGGTACCATTCTTTACTGTATCAAAACTATAGCTGCCTAAAATATCTGTTTCACATTTTCTTTCCTCGACGATACTGTCACCTGTAGAAGTAAGAATGATCTTTCTAAGGATCACCGTTGCATTTGCAAGACGAAGATTGTTTTTATAAATAACCATTCCTGCAATTTTTTCATTTGGAATATCTGTTACACCTGCAGTATTTGTCACGGAGGTGCAGTTTGCAAATGATATAATGATTAAAATAACGAAATGCAGTAATCTATTTGTTGACATTATCAGTCTTCTCTCTTGTAAAAGAATAAGATACTGGAAACAGTAAAACATTCATCTCGTAGACTTTTTCTGGATTTGTATCATTAAGGGATTTTCCAATAATCTTTCTTCTTGCATCTTCTAATACCTCACACGCGTATTCAAAACTTTCTTTACTCAATGTCAGTGTTGAGAATGTTGTGAACCGTTCTGACTTATCAATAACCTGTATTGCATCCATTCCCCGCATTATCAATTCCTTTTTTAAGTTGGTAAGAAGATACTTTGGAATGCCTTCCAGATTTAATGATGCTGAGTTTTGATGATAACGGCCGAAGTTATCTTTTTTAATCAATCCGATTTCAAGTAAAATTTCAATTGCAGTCCGTGCCTCATCAGTGCTGATTGGTGGACGGATCAGTCGTGCAAGTTTCGTGTAATCATCCTTCCAGTCAACCAGTGTTGCTACTTCCCGTATGACAAGAAAATACCATGCTTTAATATACTCATATTGTCGGTTGTCTAATTTGTAAAAATTATTATTTTTTCTGATCTCTTCCAGTCTATTGAAAAATTTTTCCCGCTCTTCAGACTCTTTTGCCTGATTGTAAAAAACAAGATTTTCAAAAAACTGAGCAGTTGTACCAGTTATTCCCATAGCAGAGATTGTTTTCTGGATCGTTGCGTAGGTGAGATTGAAGCGTCCTTTAATTACTGACAGGATGTAACTTGAGGATTTAAAACCTGCTTTCATGGCAAAGTATCTGTTTGAGAAAATCTGCGAAATCCGTTTCTGCTCCTGGAAAAAATCTGCCAGAAATTTGCGATAATCTTCATATTCAAAAATTTTTTTAATTGCTGAATTATGCACAGTTTCTTTCATTTCACCTTTTTACCTGCCTAAATGATTGTTGCGTTTATAAATATAGTGGAATTTTTTTAATGCTCGTTAGGGATAAATGTGAAATGTGTAAATAAATGTGTAATTATTTACACGCTCTATGTATTCGAAATATTTTCGAAAAGGATTATAATACTATTATTTTCAATTGTTTTTAATGTAATTTAGTTCAATTTGTGTGTAATAACTTTTCATCGCATCTCATTTTTCAACACTAATTGAACCTGAATGTAACTATTGTATTTATTTGATTGTTTTTAACACCGATATGAGACCTGCAAAGTCGCTGAATAATGTTTTACACGAAACACAACGACGAAGGATTCAAGTGATAAACGTGGAATCGGCACACTATTTGCGCACTTAATTATTTACATTGACAGTTCAACTTTTTCCGGATTGGT
>JAAZBG010000280.1 GCA_012513915.1 Fibrobacter sp. | reverse complement strand
CGTGGATTCTTTGCCCAGTATAATGCCAGCTGTGATGACAACAGGAATGTAAACATCATATTATCCCTGTATCCATACTGCTCCCGGACACCCTGGCTGAATTTGCGGGTAAACCGTTCAACAAATTTGGGATCGAAAACACCGTATTCTTTAATCATTGAATCTGAAAGAAATTCAGATGCCGGTTCTTCCATCCCGTTTGCACGTACAAATGACTTTATATCCGGTGCCTGATACGGAAGCTTCGGGCGTTTTATTATCGATTCAGGAATCCTGTGTGCATACGCACGACGTAATACATGCTTCTGTTCAAGGCTAAACAGTTTGTATTTATCCGGCCAGTAAAAGATCTCTTCTATAAGGTTATGATCAAGAAATGGATATCTGCCTTCGACACTATGGGACATTGTCATTCTGTCACCCTGTGATGATAGCAGGTAACCGCTGAGAAGCGAACGCATCTCCACAAACTGGTTCTTCTGCAGGTCTGAAAATCCGGAGTAATTTGAAGGAAGCATCTTTTTAAGGCGTGACAGTATGTTATCTTTATTAAATACAACTCCCGCATCTTTACTGATCGCATTCGACACCATCATGTTGTTTGCGACCCGTATTGCCGATGCTGCAAGTTCATTATCACATGCATTCAAAAACTCTTCGTAATAGGTTTTCATCAAACCAAACTGTGTTGCGTCTGCATAGTGAACAAGATGCGGATAGAGTTTCTTGATAAGCAGAGGCCGTAACTGTGATAACGGCTGCTTTTGCCAGAATTTGATCAGTTTTAATTCTTTAAAGGAATCATACCCGAAAAGAATCTCATCGGATGCTTCACCGGTAAGTACTACTTTAATACCACACTCCCGTACCAGTTTTGACAAAAGAAAAAGCGGCGTCGGTGCAGTTCTGAAAACCGGTCTTTCGAAATGGTACACGGCATCAGCAAAATTATTTTTTACTGAATCGTAGCTGATTTCCACACTGGCATGATCTGAACCGAGTTGTTTCACCATCTCATTCTGAAAGCTGCTTTCATCATATTGGGCATCCTGGAACTTGATTGAGAATGTTTTAAATTTATCTGCCTGTATCGATGATGTAATCGCGGCAATAACTGATGAATCTATTCCACCACTGATATACACACCTACCGGAACATCACTTCGTAATCTCAGACGCACCGATTGATCAAGCAACTCCCGTAAACGTTCTTCAGCGGCGTCGATTGTTGACGGTATCGCAAAGGTATTTGCCGATTCACCAAGAGAATAATACCTGTTTACAGAATGACCATTACCGTTTACAGAAAACAACTCATATGTCCCGGGTTCAACTGAACGGATATTTTTCCATACAGTCTGATCCTGTAATGTATTCCATAAAAGTCCATGCTCAAGGAGCATTTCAGGGTCATATTCCCGCTGAAATCCCGGTAAGCAGTCAAATGATTTCATCTCTGATGAAAAAAATACAGCACCGTTGCGGGGAAGTACATAGAGTGGCCGTTCACCAAACCGGTCTCTTCCCGCCATCAGGAGATTTTGTTGTTTGTCCCATAACAGAAAGGCAAATTGTCCGTTAAATAACTTTATCCCATCAAAGCCGAATACTTCAATTGTTTTAATAAGTACTTCAGTGTCGCTTGACGAAACAAAAGAGACACCTTTTTGCCTGAGTATTGCACGCAATTCGACATAATTATAGATCTCTCCATTATAAGAGAGCACATATCTGTCAGTAATAAATGGCTGATTTCCACCCTTCAGATCAATTATTGACAAACGAGTATGTCCAAGTGCAATATTCTCAGCGCAGTAGATGCCCCATCCATCAGGGCCCCGGTGTTCCAGCGGTGAAATCATTCCCTTTAAAAGGTCCCTCTTTTCAGACCTGCTTACTCCCGGATTTTTAAATATACCAGCAATTCCACACATAGCAGTGCTCCATGATTTTGATCAGTTTGGTTGATTATATGAAATTTAATACATTTCAATCAGCTCAAGATACTCTTTTTTTGTATATGCGCTAATAAGAATAGCATTACATTTATGAAAAATGTATACTTATTGAATATTTGATGTATACTTGCTAATTGTTAGTCTTAAAAAATTGCTGGTACATCTCAAAGAATACCTTGTGGGAGGGATTATCTTTGTAGTGCTCAGATAAAAAATAACTACTGATCCATTACCGTTTCATATCCGTTCACAATTAAAAAGAGAATCTTTATGCCTGTTGCTATACCAAAAAATAACGAATCATCATCATCAAACAACCGTTTGGTGCCATCATCATGGAACCTGACTGATAAAGATTATTTTTTAAACATCACCCTTAGTGAATTGTTTGAAAAACAGGCAAGTAAAACACCGGACACCATTGCGTTGAAATTCGCAGCGGATACCCTGACCTATGATCAGGTCAACCGGTATGCAAACCAACTGGCATACAAACTGCGGGCGTGTGGTGTTACAAAAGAATCGGTTGTTGGTGTCTGTTTTGACCGCTCCTTCGAAATGGTAATTTCACTCATGGCAATTCTAAAAGCCGGTGGTGCCTATCTCCCTATAGATCCAGACTTTCCAGATGAACGAAAACAGTTTATTGTCAGTGATGCGCAGCTTGAGAATATTATTACGCAGCCTTCATATAAAGACACGTTTTCAAATGTCAAAAATGCTATCAGCTTTACACTATACGATGACTGGTTAAAGGCATATTCAGGGGATAACCTGGCACCTGTTGCATCATGCGAAAACGCAGCGTATGTGATTTATACATCCGGATCAACAGGAACACCAAAAGGGGCTGTAAATACGCATGCCGGGATTGTCAACCGGTTACTCTGGATGCAGGATTGTTTTTCGTTAACCGAAACTGACGTAATCATTCAGAAAACGCCGTATAGTTTTGATGTCTCTGTATGGGAATTTTTCTGGCCGCTGATCACCGGAGCCCGACTGGTAATTGCGCAACCTGATGGGCATCGTGACCCGCAATACATATACAATATAATACTGACTGAGAAGATAACAACAATCCATTTTGTTCCATCAATGCTGCAGATTTTTCTTGAAACAGAACACCTCTCACGTCTTCAATCGTTACGGCGTGTCATCTGTAGTGGTGAGGCACTCCCGTATGTGCTTCAGGAACAGTTTTTTTCGAAGTGCACCTGTGACCTTTTCAATCTATATGGTCCGACTGAAGCGGCTGTTGATGTTACCTGGTGGAAATGTCTGCGAAACGATTCACGTAAAATTGTACCGATTGGAAAACCTATCGCGAATATCAGGATCTACATTCTTGATGAGAAAATGAATCAGGTTCCAGTAGGTGAACCTGGTGAACTTCATATCGGTGGTGTCGGAGTCGCAAGAGGGTATCTTAACAGACCGGAACTGACAACGTCGAATTTTATCAGGGATTGTTTTTCAAACAAGCCACATGCGCAACTATACAAAACCGGAGACATTTGCCGGTACCTTGATGATGGTGCGATTGAGTATCTTGGCAGAGGTGATGATCAGGTGAAAATCAGGGGATTCAGAATTGAACCCGGCGAAATTGAGAAGACCATTTGCAGCTTTGATGGTGTAAAGGCTGCAGTTGTTGTCGCAAAAGAAACTTCTGGCAAATCGGAAAAAATACTGGTCGGATACCTGCTTGCAGATTTTGAAGCCATACCAGTCAGTGCTTTGCGTAAACATATGGCAAAACATCTTCCGGAATATATGGTTCCATCGAAATTTGTAAAACTCGACTCCTTTCCACTTAATGCCAATGGCAAGGTTAGTAAAAAGGCACTGCCCGAACCCAAAACCGACCGGCCGCTGCTTCAACGGTCCTATAAAAGTCCCGATTCAGAATTAGAGCAGAAAATTGCATCAATCTGGGAATCACACCTTAACCTTGAACCGGTAGGTATTGAGGACAATTTTTTTGAACTCGGGGGAACATCACTAATAGCTGGTATGATTATCAATACAATTCAGAATACGATTTCAAAACAGGTGTCGATTGTTTCATTATTTCAAAATCCAACAGTCAGAACACTATCACTTGCTATAAAAAACAGTACAACTACTGAATCAAATAATCGCCCTGAACATTCGGACCGCATTCAGATGCAGAAAAAAATGACAAATCAGATGAAATGGCTGAAACGGAAAGTATAACAGGAATATATCTTGATAAGATGCAAGTAAAGGGAATATTTGAAATTCGATAAGTGTTCGTTTATGGTGGACCAACAATTAGTGCTTAGTACTAATTCATCAGGATTTTTCTCAGGTGTAATTGATGCAAAAAGTTTATTAATCTTGAGATGATAATAAATATATTTTCAAAATATACGCTTAATTCACAATAATTAAGGAACATATCATGTTCTCAGAAGATAACAATAAATCAAGCAGTCTTGATGGTATTGCCATTGTTGGGATGTCTGGCAGATTTCCGAAGGCTGAATCCATATCCGCTTTTTGGAATAATCTTGTTCACGGTAATGACTGTATTGGGACTGTTTCTTTAGATGATGCCCGCAAAGCTGGGGTGGCAGAAGCTGTCCTTAAGGATCCACGATATGTTCGTCGAGGTGGACGTTTAAGTAATCCGGATACTTTTGATGCTGCATTCTTTGGTTATTCTCCAAGAGAGGCATCCTTTATTGATCCGCAGCACCGGATACTTCTTGAATGCGGATGGGAAGCAATGGAATCGGCTGGTTATGATATCAACCGACTGAATCACAGTGTGGGTGTGTTTGCTGGCTGTGGTATGAATTATTATATGCTTAACAATCTGATTAACAGCATGAGTGATAGCGCATCAGTAAATGAACTGCAATTACTTTTTGCAAGTGATAAAGATTTCTTAACAACCAGGCTTTCATACAAATTGAATCTTCAGGGGCCAAGTTTTGATATTCAGACTGCCTGTTCAACATCGTTAGTAGCAATTCATGTTGCATGTCAGAACCTCTTAACGTATCAGTGTGATATGGCATTGGCAGGTGGCGTCTTTCTTTATATTCCATGGTGGTATGGATATGTATTAGCAGATGGGGATATTCGTTCTCCTGATGGTATATGTCGCCCGTTTGACTTTAAGGCAAACGGGACGTTATTTGGTGAAGGTGCCGGGGTTGTAGTATTAAAAAGACTTGAGGACGCAATTAATGACAGAGATTCAATAATAGCAGTTGTAAAGTCTTCTGCAATTAATAACGATGGCTCTTTGAAAGCAGGGTTTACAGCTCCAAGTGTTGATGGTCAATCAGATGTTATCACATTGGCACTTGAAGCAGCAGGTGTAAGTGCAGAAGATATATCTTATGTTGAAACACATGGTACAGGAACGCCTCTTGGCGATCCGATAGAGATTTCTGCACTAACTAAAGCGTTTCGACAATATACAAATAAAATGAACTATTGCGGAGTAGGATCTGTAAAGGCGTCAATCGGACATCTGGATGCAGCCGCAGGAGTAGCAGGTTTTATAAAAACAGCACTCGCACTTCATAACAAAAAAATTCCCGCAACGTTAAATTTTACAAAACCCAACCCTTTGCTTGAGATTGAGAAATCCCCCTTCTATGTTGTTAACGAAACGCGGGACTGGGAAACACCTGCTGGTAAACCACGAAGAGCGGGTGTAAGTAGTTTAGGTGTTGGTGGAACAAATGCGCATGTTATTTTAGAGGAAGCACCTGCAATAAATTATCAGAGTTCAAATAAAAAATACCACTTCATACCATTTTCAACAAAAACATCTCAAGCTCAAAAAGTGACATTGGGTAACTTTTCAGAGTTTTTCTCACAATCAGAAGTAAACATCGCAGACCTTGCCTATACAATGCAAAATGGCAGGCAGCAATTCAACACCAGGAATTTCATAGTAGCATCATCATCTGAAGATGCAAAAAAACAAATTGATGCACTTGTAGAAGATTTTGACACAACGCAATCAGAAATTCGGAATGCTGACAAGATCGTTTTTATGTTCAGTGGTCAGGGGTCACAATACCTCAATATGGGACGGGATCTTTATAGCGAATTCAGCACCTTCAAAACGACATTTGACACCTGTTGTACACTACTACTTAAGCACATGGATTTCGATTTACGCGAGATACTTTTCTCTACAGATGCTGCAAATAATGAAAAAATTATGCAGACAAATGTTACACAACCGCTCCTTTTCTCATTTGAATATTCACTTGCAAAGCTTTGGGCGGAATTTGGAATAACCCCCAACGCTATGATTGGTCACAGCATTGGGGAATATGTTGCAGCATGTTTGTCAGGAGTATTTACACTTGAGGAAACGCTTTTTCTTGTTGCTGAACGTGGGAAAATCATGGTTGCTCAACCTGAGGGGAAAATGCTAAGCATATCTTTGTCTGCAGACAAAGTTTCTTCACTGATAGACAATACTCTTGAGATAGCACTTGTTAATAGTCCGGAGTTGTGTGTTGTTGCAGGCTCACAGGAGCATATCGAAAGATTGAAGAAGATATTGACAGAACAAAAAATTGAGTTCCGTCAATTACATACATCACATGCATTCCATAGCTCTCTTATGAATGGAGCCGTTGCACCGTTTGTACAATTATTTGATAGAGTAAAACCTCAAAAACCAACGATTCCATTCATTTCAAATTCAAGTGGTACATGGATAACCGATGAGGATACCAAAAGACCATCGTATTGGGGTGAACATATAAGGAACAGGGTTAACTTTTCCGATGGTATCAATTGTTTATTGAATGATGGATACACTACATTTATTGAAATTGGACCAGGAAGTACGCTATCAACCTTTTTTAACAGTATCTCCTCAAAAAGAACTTCTAACAATGTTACTGCTGCAAATGAGCAGGCACCAGTTGTAGTTACAACAGTTCGGCACATTAAACGTGAAGTTAACGATGTGGAATTTTTTCTTACGTCAGCAGGTGATCTCTGGAAAAATGGAAACGCTATTGATTTTAATGCATACTATGCAGATGAGTTGCGAAACAGGGTACATCTGCCAACCTATCCATTCGAGAAAAAGCGTCATTGGGTTGAGCCAAAAAAACGTTCTTATATTGGTATGGGAGTTCGATTTGAAAACGGCTCTGATGAGCAGGGTTTTCAAGCTGATTCAGCAGAAAAAGACTTAAATTCAGATGTTGAGATAGAAACTAAAGACTCTATGCATTTCACTGAATCTGAATTAAAATTACTCATTACCTCTATATGGAAGAAACAGCTCGGACTTGATAGCGTCGATCCGGATACTAACTTTTTTTCACTTGGTGGTGACTCAATTATTGTGGTTCAGATTCTTGCCAGAATAAGAGAAAAAACTCATAAACAATTGAGCATGGATGAATTCTATAAAAATCCAACAATAAGTGCACTTTCGATGCTTATTGCTCAAACTCAACAAGGTTCACCAGTAATACCGCTTCAAGGACCTGTTCGCGCAGAGTCTAAGGAGGGTATAATTCCATCAAACGCACAACAGCGTATCTGGTTTCTGGTTCAACTTGAGCCTGAAAGTCCTGCGTTTAATCTCGCAACGGAATTTGTTATCAATGGTGATTTTAATTATGATGTGGCAAAATCAGCGATTGATATGATCGTAGACAGACACGATGCATTAAGGTCAACATTCTATAATACGGATGATGGACCAAGAGTCAGAATTAAAGATAAAGTGGACTATCCATTTGAAACAATTGATCTATCGAACGTTACAGAATCTGAGGATGAGCATTGGATTAAAGAGATTATTAAGAGGTCTGTTGCAATATATGATTTACAAAACGGTCCACTTGTAAGGATTCTCATAATCAAACTATCAAAAACGCGCCATGTTCTCACACTTATGGTTCATCATATTGTCGCGGATGGTTGGTCTATGGGGGTTTTCTTAAAAGATTTTTC
Source organism: Fibrobacter sp. (assembly GCA_012513915.1). GTDB lineage: Bacteria > Fibrobacterota > Chitinivibrionia > Chitinivibrionales > Chitinispirillaceae > JAAZBG01. The sequence continues at coordinate 11,957 of JAAZBG010000280.1, read as the reverse complement.
TTCAGTATATAGTTCTCTGATTGATAATCAAACAGTTGTACTCCCTGAATTACCTTTCAGGTATGCTGATTATACTAATTGGCAAGCAACTCAATCGTCAACATCTGAAGGTTCCGGACTTGAATACTGGAAAAATACTCTCTCTGGATCATTGCCAATACTTGAAATGCCAACCGAGATGTCACGGCCAAAAACGTTAACATATAAAGGTTCAAGCGTTCTGTTTAGTTTAGATACCTCAACAACCCAAAAACTTGAATTACTGGCCCGTAATGAGCAAACAACGATATTCAATACACTACTTGGAATATATTACCTGTTATTATCGCGGTATTCAAGACAGAGCGATATTATAATTGGAGCTCCTGCAGCAAACAGAAATTCTACAAATGTAGAAAATCTTATCGGCTTTTTTCTTAATATGGTCCCGTTGAGAATTAACTCTGAAGATTGTAGCAATTTTAATCAACTATTAAAAAAATTAAAAAATATTACACAGGATGCTTTTGCACATCAGGATGTTCCATTTGACGTTCTTGTGGAGACACTAAAACCTCAACGTGACATGAGTCATCCACCAATTTTCCAGGTAATATTTGCTTACCAGAACTTTCCAATAGAAACAACTGTAGTTGGGAATACAACTATTAGACCAGAAATGGTTGATCGTGGTGCAACTGAATTTGACCTGGCTCTTTACATGTGGGAAGATGATGGTGTGGTTCGTGGACTTATTGAATACAGTACAGATTTGTTCAGTCAACCAATGATTAAGCAAGTATCAGATCATTTTGTCAACATAGCTCAAGCTGTAGCGTCTTCAGCAGACATACAACTATCATCGGTTCCAATTTTATCAGATAAAGATCGCATTCAAATCATACATGAATGGAACAAGACAGACGTTCCGTTCCCAGAGGATAAATGTATTCACCATCTTTTCAAAGAGAGAGTACTGGAATCACCGAATGCAACTGCAGTAATTTTCAAAGACAAGTCTTTGACGTATAAAGAACTTGACATTCAGTCTGATAAAATTGCGAGCCTGCTTTTTGAAAAAGGAGTCAGACAAGGTGATCGTGTCGGTATATGCCTTGAGAGGCATTTGGGAATGGTTGTATCACTTTTAGGAATATTAAAGTGTGGAGCTGCATATGTTCCACTTGATCCAACTTACCCTGTCGAACGTCTCCAATATATGGCTGAGGATGCCAAACTTGCAATGATTTTAATTGAACAGGATGTTCCGGACAGCTTTAGTACACTTAATGCAGTTCAAAAGATTAAAATCTCCCCGGATATTTCGTCTTTAGTAAAACAACATGTGGATTTTTCTACCGCAGTATCATCAGGTACGACTGCATATGTGATTTATACTTCAGGTTCAACAGGAAAACCCAAGGGTGTACCAATTAGTCATCATTCAGCAGTGAATTTTCTCTTAAGCATGAAAAAAGAACCAGGCATTACTTCTAATGACAGAATGCTTGCAACTACGACACTTTCGTTTGATATGTCGGTGTATGAAATTTTCCTGCCGCTTATAAGTGGTGCAAGTTTAATAATGGTAGAAAATCAATTAGTCAAGGACGGAAAGAGGCTTGTTGATTATAGCAGTTTAGTCAAGCCATCGATTATGCAGGGAACACCAAGCTTTTGGAGGCTGTTACTAACTGCAGGTTGGCCTGGCTTAAATGGCGTAAAAATAATTTCTGGCGGAGAACCTATTACGTATGATCTTATCCGCGAACTACTTCCAAAATGTAAGGAATTATGGAATGGATATGGTCCTACTGAAACAACTGTGTTTGCAACTTGTTGTAAAATTACAAGTGAATCAGATCCTATTACTATAGGTAAACCTATTGATAATACATTTACGTACATTTTAGACAACTTTTTACAACCTGTTCCTGTCGGTGTTGCAGGAGAACTGTTTATAGGTGGAGTTGGACTGGCTGATGAATATATTAACAGACCAGAGTTAACAGCGGAGAAGTTTATTACAGATCCATTCAAATCCGGAAAAATGTATAAAACAGGAGACCTCACAAAATACCGAGGTGATGGGTCTATTGAATATCTTGGAAGAATAGATAATCAGGTTAAGGTAAGGGGTTATAGAATAGAACTTGGAGAGATTGAAAATACAATTAATCAAATAAATACAGTTGGCCAATGTGTTGTTATTGCAGTAGAGTTACAGGCTGGTGATGTTCGACTGGTGGCGTATGTTGTACCAAAACAGTTGATGGTATTTTCCTCAGATGAAATCCGCAATGCTCTAAGAAATAAATTACCTGAGTATATGATACCACAGCATATTATAGAAATAAAGACATTACCACTCACACCAAGTGGGAAAATTGATCGAAAAAGTCTTCTCGTGCTGTTCAAAGAAACACAAGGAAATGTGACAAAATCGGCAAAGCAACCACAAACTAAGTTGCATTTTCAATTACAGGCGATTTGGGAGAGTGTTTTAGGTGTTGCAAACATCGGTATCAATGATAACTTTTTTGATTTGGGTGGGCACTCTCTGCTTGCGGTAAAACTTGTTTCGAAAATTACTAATATCCTGAAAATTAATATCTTACTAACAGATATTCTGGCAAATCCGACAATTGAATCATTGGCAGAGATCATACAACCTTTGATTGGGAGCAGGTCTTTGCAAATGAGATCTATACAGAAGTTATCTTATGTCGTTCCACTAAAACCAACAGGAAGCAGGATACCATTTTTCTGCGTACATGGTGTTGGTGGAAATGTAATGAATTATAACTCGTTACTTTCGTTTATGGATGAATCCCAACCCTTTTATGGAATCCAAACCAGGGGTCTTGATGGATTCTCAAAACCGTTCGAATCTGTATCTGAAATGGCAAAAAGCTATATTGATGAAATTCGGGAAATACAACCACACGGTCCTTATTTGTTAGGTGGTGGTTCAATGGGAGGATTAATAGCATTCGAAATGGCGCAGCAACTTATTAAGCAGAATGAAAAAATTAATCTGTTATTGATGCTCGATTCGATTTGCCCCTATTACATTCGGGAGCAGGTCAAGCATGGGAACAGTCAGCCTTTTTTGAAAAAAGTAATACATAGTGCAGAATGTCGCATTGAAGATAAAAAGAAACATTTTTTATGCTCTTGTTATAGAGCACTTAAAAAGATAGTGCCCCATGAACTACGATATTGGGAGATTGAACAGAAATATCTGTCATTAGCATCATCCTATAAACCCAATGAGTATGCTGGCAAAATAACACTATTTAGAGCTAACAGTGCTGAAGGATTCTCGGACCCGTTTAGGGGTTGGGAACCTGTTGTAAAGGGTGGATTTGATTGTTATGATTTTAAATGCGATCATAGATACATGGTTGAAAATGTCGAGGTTAATAAAAAACTAAGTGAACAAATAATCGCTTATAGTCAGAAATAAAGTAAAACGTACGATCTCATATACGCATAAATTGGTCAATCGTTTATAGCTTCGATATAGAGCATAACTTTTGGCCATGCGTTATCAAAATAGAACTCGTTTCTAAGGACAGGACACGCACTTTGGCCTGGCAGTGAAGAATAGATTGTACTGAATCCTGCGTTTCTGAGCATACACTCTAACTTCTTATGATTCCACCAATTAATATGATATCTTCCCTTCGCCTGGGTTGAAAGATCACATTTTGACGTGCAGTAGTTGAACACCTCTTCAACGCTCATGTTTTTAAAAAGATATCTGAGTTTTTCATCAGTAATTTTTTCATGTGAAGTCTCACGGCTCCTAATTGATGTACCATGTGCAAAGTGAGACAAAAATGCTTGTTCAATTGAGAAGTCTTTCAACCAGAAATAGAAATGAATATCATTATTTATAAGTGCACGATAATCCAGATCAATATTAGGAGTAACAATTCTAAAAAAACCTCCTTTTTTCAAAATCCGCTTAACTTCTTTGAACATTACCATGACAGCATCATCAGGTATATGTTCTATAGTAGTTCTTGAATGAACAATTTCAGCACTATTGGATTCTACAGGTAGTGAACCCAAAGATAGAAGATCGTGAGCAATATCGTATTTCGGATTGTAATTTACTTGTTTTTCCCAATGACGGTCGACATCGATATTTGTCCAGATTGGATGGTGAATCCCACATCCAAAATCTAAGTGGCCACCTGCGCTTATGTTGTAAAATTTTCTGTTTGCAACGCTATCTTTTCCATACAGTGAAAGGTATAACTCCTCATCATAGTGGTTTTTGATTTTTTGTATTTCATATCCAGTAAAATTGATTGCTTTTCTTAAAATGTTTTTAATCATATATCCCTGTTGTCCTGGAAAATGGTTTATCAGTAAACTGATTTTTTATTCTTTATCAATTAAAATAAGAAATATTAATCTAAAATGTATAAAAAAATTGGTAAAATCGGACACATCAGCAATACGCCAATAGGAACCGGGGGAGGTTTAGAATCTGTTATATACTGCTATCTCACTGATGGCTGCCAGAGTACAACCCGTTCGCCTTTAATGAATTTTATCCAGGCAACAAGTATCGATGCATTTACAACGACGAAAAATGCGGGAATTTTGATAAATACTACTTTTGTAAGTGATGGAAAAAGGATTCCAAGCAGTGCACTGGCATAGAATAGACACTGAGCGATCAACAGCCAAAAATAGAGGGGTGCTTCTGTTATAAGCATAATATTTGTAATTAATGCAGAGCATAGAAAAACCGGAACCAGCCAGCGCATCAGTTTGTGTGAAACATACTGATAGGTAAATAAACCAAATTTAAAAACGTTCAAAAATTCCGGGTGATTGAAAAAAACGGTCAATCCACGAAGAACAGTTCGAACTTTTCGCTGAAACTCCCGCGATTTATCCTTGATATCCTGATAGTATCCGATCGCATTCGGATCGCTTAAACCGCGCATCCCTTTTTTCATACTGCTGAGCAGTGTGCGGAAGTCGCTTTGCATTTTTGGTGAGAAATCCTCACACACCTCTTTGCGGGCTGCAAAGAAAGAACCGCTCAATCCTACAACAGAATTACAGCGCGACTCAAGGGCACGAAGCCACATCTCATATTTAACATAAAATCCTTCCCCGCCAACATCAGTGCCATCATCTGAAATCATCTTGTCTTCACTGCTGACACATCCGATCTGAGAATCCGCAAAGTTAGAAACAATCTCCTGCAGCCCTTTTGGATCAAGGCGGGTCGCAGTATCTGAAAAGACAACTATCTCGCCACTGGCAATTTTTACTGCCTGTGCCTGAGCATTTTCTTTGCCTTTTCTATCCGGAACCTCAAAGAGTACAACTCCGCGATCGGCATACTCGCGAACGATATCATGTGTTTTATCGGTTGAACCATCGGATGCAATAATTACCTGAAGTTTCTCCCGCGGGTAGTCAAGTTTCATTGTGTTTTCGAGTTTCTCACGTATCCGCTTTTCCTCATTATATGCAGTAATAATAAGCGAAACCATAGGAGTAATTGGTGTCCGCAGCACTTTTTTACGGTGAAATAGTGAGAGAAATGTTAATGTCAGCGGGTAGCCGAAATAGGCGAAAAAAGCCAGAAATATCGAAATCCAGAGGATAAAAATCAGCGCTTGCATTTGTAATCAGGTTTCCTTTTTGTATAAGAAGATAGACCACACCGAACACCAACTCGTCCTAAATCTCACTTCTTCAAACATTCACAAAGGGACTTGTAAACTAATTTTCTGAAAATATTCACCACTTGTCGGTGAATTTGTATGCCATTCTTTTAGTAAGGTAAATTTTTCATAACCACAGAGGACACGGAGAACACAGAGTAAAAAAATAAGTTTTTAACGTTTCTTCTCTGTGTCCTCTGTGGTTTATAAAATCCTTGCACAAACACCTGTAATAGTTACCGCATTGTATATGAACAAATAAACGAAGTAATTCCTCGACAATCCTTGGATCGCCTAAAATTCGCGTATACCATTTATCATGATGTCGTGACATACCTTAAAAATATATAAATGATGATGTAGCCCGATAGTACTATGTGTAATGTTGTCTATCCTGTTCTGGCCTTGGTTTAAATGATGTACGTTATAAAACTTGTTTTCATTTTTGAGAAACAGATTGTAACAATGTATCTTCACTACATGGCAGTACAACAGTTAAAAATGATAGTAAGAAAAACTATTGCAGGTGCAAAGTGCAAGCTTGGTGTTTACCAATCGCAGTATAAACGGTTGGGGAAATCCGGGAATTCGGTAATTCTGATGTATCACCGGATTATTGCACCGGAATCATTTGCTGAGCATGTAGAACCCGGAATGTATGTCCGGCCAGAGACATTTTCGATGCATTGCAGCGTGTTAAGGCACTATTTCGATGTTGTTCCACTTTCAGAGATCATTTCCTCAAAGGACATACTGTCATCGAAACCCCGATGTGCAATTACCTTTGATGATGGGTGGGCTGATTTTTATCAAAACGCATTTCCAATTCTTAAAGCAGCCCACTTGCCATCAACGGTGTATCTGCCAACAAATTTTATTGGTACTGATATGCAGTTCTGGACAGACACTTGCGCTGCAATTCTTAAAAAGATCTGTCATGAAAAACCGGAACTGCCTTATCAGGGAACGAGTCCGGTAATCAGGGAAATACTTCAGATTAAGGGTGATTATATCTCCTGTGTTGATTCGGTAATTAAGATGCTTAAACCTTATTCGACGGGTGAAATCAAAAAAATACTTGATGAACTCGCACAGTATGCAGGCTGCTCACATACGTCATTGCAGACCTTTATGACATGGAATGAAGTAAAAACCTGTCTTGATTCGGGTCTTGTCGCATTTGGTTCTCATACTGTAAATCATCTGATTTTAACTGCCGAATCCCGGCAAACAGTCCATGATGAGCTACGGATTTCAAAAGAGAAGCTTATTAAGGAACAGGTTGCAGATCCGTCTGATATTTCCTTCTGTTATCCAAATGGCGGCTATTCTCAGGAAATCACACAGATGGTTAAAATGGCAGGATACTCCAGTGCTGTGACTACAAAAACCGGATGGAACAGCGCAATGAGCGAAAGGTATAATTTACGACGAATCGGAATGCATCAGGATATGACCAGCACCAGGTCCCTGATTATGGCACGACTTGCAATGCAATAGATACTGCGTTACTTAGTCGTCACAGAATGCATTCATTTAGATTCTTACCAGAATCGGGGCCTTGTACCTGTTGTTTATTTAGACTCCCCTCTCCAATTGAACTTGGAGAGGGGCCGGAGGTGCGGCAAAGACTCTTGTATTCCCACTTAAAGAGAGTTATTTTTAACAGGAAACCTTTTTTGTTTATAGCAAAAGAATAAATTATATCAAATACTTATGAAAACGATCCTTCATACAATTGATACCACAGGTCCCGGTGGTGCTGAAACAATATTTCTAAATCTTGTTGAAAAGCTTACTATTGACGGTTATAAAAACATTGCTTTAATAAAAGGGCCGGGATGGGTAGAGGAGCAACTTAAAAAACGTGGCATAGAGTATTATGTTTTAAAACCATCAGGTTTTTTATCGATTAATTATTACATCCAGCTTTTTGGTTTTGTCAGGCGGCACAAGGTGAAACTTGTACAAGCGCATCTTCTGGGCTCAATACTTTCCTTTTCGATAGTGTGTTTTCTATGTCGTCTTCCACTCGTTGCTACATTACACGGTCAGGTTGATATTAACCCTGATGAAAGAGCTATTAGAATCAAGCAATGGATAATGGCAATTGGTGTTAATCAATTAGTTGCAGTAAGTAAAAATCTTGCAGAGTACATACAGGTACGAGGGTTGTTTAAACGCAAAAAAATCGAGATTATTTATAACGGGATCGAAACTGAGCGGTATTTCAGGACCAATACAAAATCTCTGTTAAAGAAATTGGGAATTGCCGATAATGCACTGCTTATTGGAAGTCTCGGCAATGTCCGTCCTGCCAAAAATTACAATTTGCTCATTGAAGTTGCTGCACTATTACGGTCAGGAATGATTGATCGGCAAATCCATTTTGTTATTGCTGGCCATAAGCATCCAAAGCTGATTGAATCGTTAAACACCCTTGCAAAAGAGCGAAATGTAAGTGAATGCGTTCATTTTATCGGTTTTTATGATAACACCCCGGAGTTTCTAAGTCAATTGGATATTTTTTTATTGTGCTCTTCGTCAGAAGGTTTTTCGATTGCAACGATTGAGGCTATGGCTGCCGGTGTTCCGGTGATTGCAACAAAGTGTGGTGGTCCAGAGGAGATTGTAACACATGATGTCAACGGGATATTGGTTGAGATAAATAATCCCGCAGTAATTGCTGATGCGATACAAAGACTTGTTATGAGCGACAATGCACTGCTGACAACAGAAGCAAAAAGGCATGTTGTGGCAACATTTTCGTTTGAGACCATGATCTTAAGGTATCGGGAAGTTTTAGGTAGGCTGTTATAAGGCTTAGCTATTACTATATGTGCAAGCACCCCTTCAGGGGGACTTTGAAGATGGCCAATGGGGGATTCACATGAGATGGTTTGATTTTTTTAAAATTCTGATTGGCTCTCCGGAAGATTGATTTGATACTAAGGTGAGTATGAATGTTTGAATTTTTAAACAACCATTATGGGTCGAAAAAAGGTTTTTTACGTTACATAAAACATCAGTTCATCTTTTATCTGGGGATGTATAAGCCCTATACAGAAATAGATTTTTCACGGGTGAAAAGATTGGTTTTTGTATGCAGCGGGAATATTTGTCGAAGCGCACTGGCAGAAGCAGTTATTAAGAAGTGTGGCGGGAATGCGTGTTCGTTTGGACTTGATACCCGCGGTGGTGACCCGGCGGACTCACGAATGATTCTAATTGGTAAAGAATTAGGGTTTGATCTATCGGTGCATTCAACAAGCAGGATAAATCAATACGTTGTACATTCTGGAGATCTTTTAATTGGTATGGAGCCTGGACAGTGCCGGAAACTGCGTACTCTTTATCCTGATAATCAGGTAACATTCCTTGGTATTTGGTCGAACAGTAAAAAAGTATATATTCATGACCCATATTCAGCAAATAATGTGTATTTTACCAGGTGCGCAGAAGAGATTGTTTTTGCTGCTGGAAGTTTATTTAAGCATTTTAAAAATAGAAATGTTTAAAGATTAAGAAATGTATAGTTGCACATTATAATGCTTTCGAACATAGACGAGAAAGAATCTAATTGTTCAGAGCAGAGATTAGGGAGCTTTATTTTATGCGTAAAATGATACCTATTATCATTGTTACATATAACAAACTTGAACAATTTACAATTCCATGTATTGAATCAATTATAGAAAATACATCTGGACCTTTTAAGATAATATTAGTAGATAATGCATCATCAGATAACACGGCCGAAATAATTAAATCAAAGTATAAATTTATTGATGTAATATCAAATACTGCTAACACCGGTTGGGCCGGAGGTAACATCGATGGAATTAATCATATTTCAAATAACTATGATTATGATTATTTTTGTTTATTAAATAGTGATACACTTTTATCTTATAACTGGTTGAGTAAACTTGCAGATCTACTTGATAGCAACCAAAAAGCAGCCTCAATAATTCCAACTGAAAGAGTCTTAAATACTAATCTGTTAAAAAAAATTTACATTAATTACTTATCAGAAAATGTAGTTTTTAAGAAGATGATTTCAGCCACACCCTTAAGATTGTTAAAAGGTAAAGGGATTTCGATGCCAAGAGAAGTAAAGCCGGTTGTTCGTAATGTTGAAAATCTGAAGGTAAACGAAATAAATGAAATTAACAGCAAGATAGAAAAGAAATATCGAAATAAAGTTGAAAAGTCAGCATTTATTAAGTCTGGGTATTGTGTTTTATTGAGAAAACATATTCAGAACGAATATGTTTACTACCTGGAAAATTTCAATTCCTTGTTTCCATCCAAATCGATTGAATATTGGAGTAAAATCTCTGCACAAAAAAACGTGACTCATTTATTATCAAAAGGTACTTACGTTTATCATTATAGAGGTGGGAGTGGGGGGTATTTTATTTGAAAATAATTGATTCATAGCAACATAATTTTTGAAGTTTAATTCAAAAAAAGAAATCTTTATGTTTACGATTTGAAATGAAAACATTGCAGGTAAGGCACTACTTCTATTCTTAACATTTACAACAAGGGTGGATTTTAGTCAACAAATAAGTTTTGTGATCTTAAACCAAATTACCACTTTTCAAACTTCTATGTTCTACCAATACTGTTGAGTAAATACGTTCCATATCTTTTGCAAACACCTGTGGAGAATAACGCTCTGCCACCATCTGCCTACCGGCAACAGCGAGCGTTTGACGCAGATCGCTATCTTTAGCCAAACGTACAATTGCAGATGCAAATTCTGCGGTATTAAGGGGATCAACCAGAATACCATTTTTCATATTATCTATAATTTCACAAGGCGCTCCAGAGCGCGAAGCAATAACCGCAGCACCAGCTGACATCGCCTCGGTTATAACGAGTCCAAAAGGCTCCGGCTCGATTGAACTGTGTACAACAACATCGCAATATGACATAATGCGAAGCACTTCTGATGAATGTCCGGTAAATTTAACTTGATCTGCAAGATTGTTGTCATAAACATATTGCTCGAGACTATGCCGGTAGGACTGTGAAAAACCTTCGACATCATCCCCTATTATCAAGGCCATGATATCTTTGTATTCAGTAATTGCTTGTCGAAATGCTTGCAAAAACTCTTGTTGTCCTTTCCATCGTATCAGACGTCCAACATGACCAAACACAACCTGTCCTGGCATTACTCCAAATTTTGCTAAATATTCCCATCGTTTTGTTAAGTCGGGTACAAACTCTGGTGCCGGGTTCGGGATTATACTGACTTGTGTGGAGTCAAGCCCGCTTTTTATTGCCTCTTGCGCTACGTAATTTGATATTGAGATTATTCTACGAGCACGCTTCACTTGTGGATGTTTATAGTATTTAGTATCATTTAAACCATGAAGGTGAATTACCACTGGAATTTTTAACCAATGTGCGACTAAAGATGCACAACCATCATTATTGTTGTGGATCAAATCTGGACGATGTAACCACAAGCGTAACATCAAAATCAACCATGGCACAAAGTTGACAGAGATTTGCACAATAGTAAATGTATAAATCCATATTTTATAAAACCATTGCCAATTAAAGGGGCATTTTCCTATCCATCGCATGCGTTCAACATAATTCAACTTACGTTTGAAATGAAAAAAAACATCTTCGGGTTTAAACAATGCTTTAAGTGATACATCATCTAAACCACTGACAAGTAGCGGTTCAAAACGTGATCGATCAATGTTATTAAACAGGTATGCTAAAACTACAACAGAACCGCCGAAGGCTACTGAACCGTCAAAAAAGAGTATCTTGATCTTTTGGGATGTGTCGATTCGGGTGTTTTTCCGCATAATTTAGAATTCTATGATTTTGATGAAATAATAAGTCAAAACTATAATGTCTTTCAAATCGCTTGGAACATAAACGGTTATATTTACCAAGAAATATAATAGTATGTTATTTAAAAAAAATCTTTCTTTTGGAAAATAACGCTAATAATTTTTTTCTGCACCTTGCAAAACGAATGCATGTCATTTTTTATTGAAAAGACACACTGCACTTAACATAAATGAAATATCGCATTCTTGCCTTATTTCATAAATATAGACTTTAAAATACATTCATTTGTTCGTTTTTCCACTCAAATAATATAAATTTTCAATGTAAACGCTCGACCAACCCATACCGCTCGTTTTTGGGCCTGTAAGACTAAATTTAATTTGGGGACGGATAGAGCGGTTGTTTTTCAGGGAGTGTTCCATTGTTATTTGCTTTGAGCCACTCTACGGG
>JAAZBG010000279.1 GCA_012513915.1 Fibrobacter sp. | reverse complement strand
TGCAGAAACAATCGTCGTTGAAGGTAAAAGTTACCGAATGAAAGATCAAATCGAAGCTGATTAATACTATATTGTCAATACATTTTCAAACCGGTCGAAATGAGACATTTTCAGACCGGTGCTCGCACCTTCTGAGCTCCTTCTTAAAAATTTATATTACAAAGAAAAAGAACTATGCTCGCGGTCAACAGCGTGCGAGTGGCACGACCCTTTATTTGACAAAGTTACTTAACCTGATTTATTATAGTATCACATGGAATATCCTGTCATTGAAACGGAACGATTAATTTTAAAAGAACTTACTCTCGAAGATGAAAAGAATGTCGGATGCATTTTTCTGATCCTCTTATTTCTCAATTTGTTGATATTGGGGAAAATGAAACAGCAGCTGATATTATCAGGTTTCATCTAAAAGATTCTGGTTGTCGATGGGGTCTCATAAATAAAATTAATAATGAATTCATTGGTACATGCGGTTTTCATGGCTGGAATATTGATTCCGGTACTGCCGGAATTGGATATGATTTGTCAAGCATGTATTGGGGTAAAGGTTATATGAAAGAAGCTCTTGATGCCATAATTAAATTCGGTTTTTGTACAATGAAATTGAATAGCATAGTAGCAATCATTGATGAAAATAATCTCAACAGTATCAAATTTATTCAGAAAATGAATTTCATCAGATCAGAAAAAATCAATAACGAAAATGCTTACAAATACGTATTAACAAAAGTCATATGATCCGGCATCAGCATACATCAGAATCTTCAGGTGTGCAGGAAAACAGTAACGGGCATTAGTTGTAAGACCTCCTGTAAGGAATCGTAAACAGTAATTTAAAATAATTCAGTGGAGAAATTTCAATGAAAGCAGATAGTATTATCATCAGGAATGCGCATACACATAATCTTAAGAATATTGATATAGAAATACCAAAGCAGAAACTCGTTGTTTTCACCGGTGTTTCCGGTTCTGGAAAATCATCGTTACTATTTGATACAATTTATACTGAAGCTCAGCGCCAGCTCGTTGAAACATTTTCAACGTTTGCACGCGCCAGAATGCCTAAACTATCAAGACCCGATGTGGATGATATTTATAATCTTTCAACCGCAATCGTAATAGATCAGAAAAAAATGGGTAATAACCTGCGAAGCACTGTAGGAACTGCTACAGAAGTTAATACCTATCTGCGGCTGCTTTATTCGAGAGTCGGAAAACCATTTATTGGTCCATCATTTTATTTCTCGTTTAATCATCCCGAAGGACTATGTCAACATTGTAAAGGTTTAGGTAAGCAAATCAAAGTTGATATCGATCTTTTTATTGATCTGGAAAAGTCAATTATGGAAGGTGCAATAACTCATCCGCATTATAAACCTGATAGTTTTCTATGGAAGGAGCTTGTTTCATCGGAAATATTTGATGTTGATAAAAAATTGAAAGAATTTACCGATGATGAATTACAGAAACTTCTTTATTCCGAGCCATTTCAGATTAAAGATGCCAAACAAAAGCTTTCGTATAACAGGAAATTTGAGGGTCTGGCCAGAAAACTTGAGAATGCCGTATCTAATAGAGCGGACGACGAATCGGATGACGATGAAAAGAATGCCTACTCAAAATTCTTTATCTATAAAAATTGTGAAAAATGCAATGGTACGAGACTAAATGAAAGAGCTGAGTCTGTCAAAATAAATAATGTTTCTATGGGAGAGCTTTGCCAGTGGGAATTGACGGAAGTATTATTATTTCTCGAAAAAATAACAGATGAGCTGTCAGCTCCAATTTTACTGAAAGCAAAGTTTGTTTTGCAGCAATTAATTGAAATCGGGGTAGGGTATCTGTCGCTGGATAGACCCGTCTCAACTCTTTCCGGGGGAGAATCCCAAAGAGTAAAGATGGCACGTCAGCTTGATTGTAATTTAGTTGACCTGTTATATGTTTTTGATGAACCATCAATTGGATTGCATCCCAGAGATACCGAAAGACTATTGTCTATTCTTGACAGATTGAAAGACAAAGGTAATAGTGTGTTTATTGTTGAGCATGATCCGGATATAATAAAAGCAGCAGAATGGATTGTGGATATTGGCCCCAAAGCAGGAACATTTGGCGGAACAGTTGTTTACAATGGGGAAGGAGGAGCTTTTGTTAATGCAAAAAGCATAACAAGCGAATATCTTTTCAAAAAAGTGAAGCCGCACTATTGCAGAAGAAAACCATCAGGATTTTTCACAATAGAAAATGCCACCAGTAATAATTTAAAAAATGTATCAGTACAAATTCCAAAAGGAGTGTTGACCTGTATCACTGGTGTTGCCGGCAGCGGCAAAAGCAGCTTAATATATGAGTGCTTTGCCAGGCATCACCCCGAAGCAACTGTAATTGACCAATCTCCGGTTGGCAGATCATCGAGGGCAAATGCTGTAACTTTTATTGGAGCATTCGATTTAATAAGGAAAGAATTTGCAAAACATACGAATTCGGAAGTCTCTTTGTTCAGTTTTAATTCAAAAGGTGCATGTCCGAAATGTAATGGACAAGGTACTCTTTCATTTGAGATGTTTTTTCTCGATTCTGTCAGGACGCCTTGTGATGAGTGTGAAGGAAAAAGGTATCATTCTGAAATATTGGAGTTGAAATATAATGGAAAAAGTATTGTTGATGTCCTTGATATGACTGTTCTGGAGGCAATTGAATTTTTTGAAAATCCAAAAATTACCAAACTGTTAAGAACACTGAATGATGTCGGTTTAGGGTATATAAAACTTGGTCAGACGACAAGTTCTTTTTCAGGAGGAGAAGCTCAGAGATTAAAAATCGCTTCTGAATTGCATAAAGAAAGTAATATTTACATAATGGATGAACCGACTACCGGACTTCATCTGTCTGATATTGATAATTTTTACAGAATAATAAAAGCTCTCGTTGAAAAAGGTAATACAGTCATTATTATAGAACATAATCTTGACATCATTAAATATGCCGACTGGATAATTGATATGGGCCCTGATGGCGGTCAAAAAGGTGGGGAAGTTGTATTTCAGGGAACTCCGGAGGATATGGTGAAGGATGAAAAATCAATGACAGGAAAATATTTGATTAATGTTTTATGATATTGTTAAGTACACGGTACCGGGATTGAGTCAACCGGAGAATGAAAGCATGAATCATTTATCACGAAAACGGTTAAATGAAAAAAATAAATAGTATCTTTTCAATAGTATGTATAACTACTTGAATGTGCTTTTCTGAGCCTTCAAATTTAATTCAACTGGATTTAATTCATCTTGAAAATGGTATGATTTTATTCGGTTATGAAAAGAATATTAAAGGAAGACACAATGCAGAAACTAAACTCGAACTCTTTGTGAACAAATCACAGGGAGTCCATGATTTCTCAATGTTTTTTGGATATAGCTATTATACAAATGATTCTATTCCTTTTAAAGGATGGTGGCTTTTGCCACAAGTAGGTGCAAGATACATTCTCAGCGATCCAGCGTATTTTGTAACTACCTCAGGAATTGGTTACAGTTGGGAATTGCCATTACATTTTTCTATTGGATTTAATTTGGGACCAGGTGTCGAAATCCCGTTAACGAAGAGTAAGCCATTTAAAAAGGCAAAGCTGGCTGCTTTTGGGATAATAAATTTAGGTTTCAAATGGTAGATAATTGATTCTTGTAGTCCACAATAGTTTACTTTAATTAACCATGGCTTCTAAACTAAACGACAAATAACAAAATGCGTCACCTCGACTACGCTCGGCGACCAGTTCCTTAAGTAAATTTGTTTTCAAAAAAGTATCAAAAAAGTACTCCTTTACATCTCTCTCCTTCATCTGCCCGTCACTCGTTACGCGTCACAAGTCACTCTCCTTGCTGCTTGCAAGTACTCTTTACTGAATCGAGAAATGTTTTTTCTGGAATGGAAGAAGTCTGAACTTTTCCCTCCATAGAACATCTCCGGAACTATTGGTATATTGAAGCACATGGTTTCCGGACCAGGTACTGATTCCGTTTTCTGCGGTCTTTATGTCAATTACAGTACTGTCAAGAATAATGGTACCTCCCGCAGGAATGTCTGCAATGTAAATAAACCCGTTCAGGTTTGTTCTGCCTGATGTGTCTTCACGCAGAAATAACCGTTCCGGTGTGTACACTGATACCGCAGGCAGTTGCAGTATCCTGGATTTATTTGTATGGGAATACGATTGTTCCACTTGTTTAATGACAACAATTTCCCGCGTTGTCAGTTTTCCTGCAAAAAATGCCGTAATAACAGTTAGTATTCCAATGGCAATAGTTGCAGCGGTCATGATTCTGATACGCTTATTCTTGAGTGTTTTCGGGAACTTGCTCATACAATCGATTGCATCTGAATACTCCGGATCTTCCTCAAGGCATTCTACAAGCAGCCAGTAGCATTCATCATAGCGGTGTGCGAAAAATAGCTCACGTGATGCGGTCAGCAGTTTACGGGACAGATCGTGACTGGATAGAGAGCCGGAGATCTGTTTCCATCCGGTCCCGACGCTTTCTTTACGTGTAGCCGCTGCCCACTCATCATAAAACGACTGTGCAGATTCAGGGCGATTATTCGGATTGTCATCAAGTAATAAATTAATAATATCGTAAAGCCGTTTATCAGGAGGAAACAGTTCTTTAAGTATTTTTCCGAGCGAATAGAGATCGGTACGGAGCGGGTTGACTGCGTTACTGGACTTCCAGAGCTCTGGTGCCATATATGCCGGAGTCCCCATGATAAATCCGGGAATTGACTTGCTGTTGTCACAAATGCTTTTTGTAAATCCGAAATCTATAAGAAAAAGGCCGTTTTCAGGTGATATCAGAACATTTTCAGGTTTGAGATCACGATGCGCAAAACCCTGATCGTGGAGTGCGGCAATTGTTTTTATAAGATTATTTGCGATATAATGACGTTGCACTGGTGGGGGATTGTTGTCAAGAATCTCCCTGAGCGATACACCTTTTATCCACTGCATTGTAATGCAGATGCGTTTATCCCACTCGAAGGTATCATATATCTGTGGTATACAGTCAAGATGAATATTCGCCTGCGTTTTCGCTTCAAGCAGTAGTTTATTGCGCTTTTTTTTATCACGTTCGGTAATCATTTTAATGGCAACCCAGCGGTCAAGTGATGTCTGTCGCACCCGGTAAACGGATGAGAATGCACCTTCACCAGTGAGTGTCGGATGAGTGAATCCGGATGGCATTCGTGGAATCACTTATGCTGCTCCTGTAATAGTTTCTCCGCTTTTGCAAGCCAGTACACCATATCATTGTCATCAGGAGATAATTTTGATGCAGTCAGCCAGAATTTTTTCGCATCCTCATAATTGTTTTTTGACCAGTATACCATACCGAGATTAAAAAAGGCCTGAGCATGCGTGCTGTCAATTGCGACAGCGCTGCGAAACAATGCTTCCGCTTTATTCGTATCACCCTGTTTAAAGTACAGGATACCGATTGTATTGAGCGAAATGCAGTTTTTGGCGTTAATTTCAATTGACCTTGACAATGCAGAAATGGCCCCAAGTGTATCGCGGTGTGTCAGAAGCATCATTGCCCGCTCATACCAGACATCAGAAATAAGGCTATTCAGGTCTGATGATGGCTTTATGTCAAGTGCTGCTTCGAAATTTATAAGTGATTTTCTCCAGAGTGATGAATCCGATGGGATATCAACAATGTGTTGCAGGAGTGCTTTAGCATAACCAAGCCGTGCATCAAAGTTCAGAGGGTTATCAATCAGTGCCTTCTCAAAAAACATTTCCGCCATCTGATAATCACCAAGATTTAAACAGGCGTTTCCCCGTTCAACCAGGCTGTCTTTACAACTGAACTGTGTCAGGATGCAAAGCATTAAAAGATAAGGTAGTTTAGGTAATAAGCGCTTCATAGTGTTATTGGCTCTATGGTTTAGTGATTCCATTCCTGTATTATACACTGATGACCAGGATTGCTCAAGGGGGTAGATCAATGAAGCTCATGGAAGTGTTGTTACCTGTAGTAGATTGTGGCTATTTCAGATAATGCATTCAAATATAAACGATTACTGATTAAAAACGGATAACGGTATTAATAGCAGTATGGAGGGCTGGGCAGAATGTTGTGTAGTCAAAGCAAAAAGTACACCGGACAGGCAGATCCGGTGTACTGTAAATGAATTATTTTAAAGAGATAATTTTAATATTTCAGGTTTCCATAGATTGTTGCTACTTGTCCGGACGAACAGGAAGTGCCCTTTCTATCAAGTGAGCCTTTACAATAGATATAATCTTCTGATTTGTTGAATGACATTCCTAGAATGTAGTTGCATCCTGATGTATCCGCAGAAGAAACAGAAATATCACCATAAAGTCCCTTTGGATCGAATTTCCCGGTTCCCTGAAGACTGAGATCTAAAATAGTATCTGAACTGTAAAGACTCATATGCACACTTGCTCTGCCATTGGAAGTGACAATCATATAAAATTTGACTGCTCCGGTGTCTTGTATACCTGACTGGTAAAAATATGCATTGAGTTGACCTGAAAGTACGATTGTATCCAGTGGTGGCTGTGTGCATTCCACAGAATAGAATTTGTAAAGCAATACATTAGTCTCCTCGTTGTAAATATAACCATTTAAAACCGTATCGCCTCTTATGAGCAGTTCATACCGTGCAGTGATACCGTCTTCTTTACAGTATCCAACAATTTCAAAGTACTTAACACCTGCGGAATCCTTTTTTGTATATAGCTTTTCAAATGTAAATGTTTTCAGTATTGTATCGGTAAATTGCATACGTCCTGAGACATAATAGTCGGAATTCATAAAAGATATGGTTCCATCAACCATACCATAATATCCACTGAATTTTACACAGCTGTTGAAAAAAATGGAATCATTATCGCTGCAGCTTGACGGGTAGCCTTCAATTTCGATACAAAGATCAACAGAACCGGTTGCTGACAATTTAAGTGTCAGCTGTGCAACTCTTCCTGCTTCGATTGTAGCAGCTACTTTGCCTGTGTGTGTGACAATGTTACTTTTTTCTGTCAAATAGCCGGCGAAATATCTGTTGACTCCAGCAGGAATACCATTAATCCGTACTTTCTGACCTCTAAGATCGAACTTTTGCCATGAATACTTTATTGTATCCATATTTGCACCGGTAATAATCAGATTTAGTGAATTTGTGTCAAGCAGTGCATCAGATTTCGACAATGCACCTTTCGACAGATCCGGTAGTGTTATCTCCACAGAACCCGTCTGTTCAGTTGGATTTCCGCTTGATGAAATAGATGCGTTCTGAGAGCATGAGAAAAGACCAAATGTTCCAAACAGGAACATCACCAGTCCGCCTCGTAGGACTTTTGATTTTAACATAAGGCACATCCTTTGATAAATAGTGATAATGATTACATACAATTAGGGAACTTTTCATATTCCCGAATTGTATGCGGCTGTCGTTGTAACAGTGTTACCTGTCATAAATATATATCACCTGTTTACAAAAAGACCAGTTACGGTTTAAAAACAATTCACAAAACGTTCTCCAACAGAGGACCATATAATAGTTGGCGAACCATATCCAAAATCCCGTAGGGGCGAATCATTATTCGCCCGAAAAAATGTTTCACCCGGAAATAAATGTTTCACCCGGAAATAAATGTTTCAACCGGAAAAAATGTTTCAACCGGAAAAAATGTTTCAACCGGAAAAAAATGTTTCAACCGGAAAAAAATGTTTCAACCGGAAAAAAATGTTTCAACCGGAAAAAAATGTT
>JAAZBG010000278.1 GCA_012513915.1 Fibrobacter sp. | reverse complement strand
TGCAGAAACAATCGTCGTTGAAGGTAAAAGTTACCGAATGAAAGATCAAATCGAAGCTGATTAATACTATATTGTCAATACATTTTCAAACCGGTCGAAATGAGACATTTTCAGACCGGTGCTCGCAGTAATGGACAATATATTGCACTTTTTTAAGGAATATGTAATGACTGTCGAGCAGATTTTACAAACAATACGTCCAAGACGGCAGTTACTTAAAATAACACAGAGTAATCTTGCTGAACTTTCCGAAGTATCCCTGCGTACAATCAAGGCACTTGAAGAGGGAAAAGGAAACCCTACAATTGAACTATTGTTAAAAGTTCTAAATGTACTCGGACTTACTCTTACTACTGCAGAGAGAGTACATAATGAGTAATAAAGGTCTTGTCTATTATAACAAGGTACTTGCAGGAACAATCGAGTACCGCGATAAAGAATACATATTTACATATGATTTGTCCTATTTCAGCAATCAATCAATGCCATCAATAGCAATCTCTCTTCCCAAAAAAAAAGCAGAATACCGGTCTCCTGTTCTGTTTCCTTTTTTTTATGGACTATTGGCTGAAGGAGATGAAAAAGCATTACAGTGTTCAGCACTCAAAATTGATGAAAATGATCATTTCACCCGCCTTCTTAAGACTACAGCAGGTGACACTATTGGTGCAGTGACAGTTAGGGAGGCTCCATGAATTTTGAACATTGTCCATCATGTTTAAAAAATTTGTTCATATGGAGTTCATGCCTGCAAATGAACATTTCACTATGCAGCTTGCACGTCAGATTTTCAAAATTAATACCGCTGAATGTGCACTTGTGTTTTTCAGGGATGATATGGCACCGGCATATTTGACAAAACGGTTTGATGTTACACCAGACGGACTTAGAATACAACAGGAAGACTTTGCTCAGATTGCCGAAATGTCAGAGGAAACTCATGGTAACAATTACAAATACAATTTCAGTTACGAAAAAATTGCATCTCTCATGCGTCAACATGTCAGTACATATGCAGTGGAAATAGAAAAATTTTATAAGACAATTCTGTTTAACTATCTTGTAAACAATGGTGATGCACATTTAAAAAACTTTTCACTTCGCCGCGATCCATTGCTGAATTCTTTTGTATTGACACCTGCATACGATCTGCTTAATACCAGGCTCCATCTGCCCAATGAATCTGTTATGGCTCTTGATCTGTTTGATGCCGATTTTGAAACCGAAAGCTATCAAGTCAATGGTTTTTACAGTCGTGATGATTTTGAAGAATTTGGAATCCGCATTGGAATACCAGTAAAAAGAGTTAATAGAATCATTGATGATTTTACGAGCCGCAGTAAAATGGCAAACGACCTGTTATCCCGATCATTTCTTGATAATAAATGTAAAATTGCCTATTCGGAAATGATTGACAGAAGGGCCGCTGCTCTTCAGTATTCATACAAAAACAGTGAGCATTACAAAAATAAAGGATAACCGGGACAAAAAATATGAATCAATTGAATGCATTTTCGACAGCGCGGGAACAGTTGACGGCACTTCGAAATGGTCAAGTGACAGCGGTAGAATTACTCGAGTCTGCCATAGCGCAACATGAGGTGTTAAAGCAGAGTGTCAATGCAGTTGTGGTTTTCGATCTTGATCGGGCACGCAAGGATGCCGCCGCGTGTGACGCAGCACGCGCAAGAGGCGAGATAATGGGCCCTTTAGCCGGGTTACCGGTCACTGTAAAGGACTGCTTTGATATGACTGGCTGTCCGGCGACAGCTGGTAATCCCTTATTAATGGGGAAGAATAGTGATTGCGAAGATGCTGAAATGGTGACTCTTTTGCGAAAAGCCGGAGCTATTGTCTGGGGAAAAACCAATGTACCTTTCATGCTTGGCGACGCTCAGTCTTATAATTCAATTTGGGGCGTAACTAACAATCCTTATGATATTTCGCGGACGGCGGGTGGATCGTCTGGCGGCGCTGCTGCGGCCCTGGCGACGGGAATCACAGCGCTGGAAGTAGGCTCAGATATCGGCGGATCACTGCGGATACCAGCCGGTTTCTGCGGAGTAACATCGATTAAACCAACCTGGGATGCACTAAGTCAAAATGGTCATGTGCCGGGCGGACCGGGCAAGACAGATTTGCTGGTGGTCGGTCCCATGGCGCGGAATATTGGCGATTTACGCCTCTTGTGGCGAGTACTCTCCGGATCAGTTGAAGATAGAAATAGTACGAATGAGACCGGATACTCTGGTAATGCTGCAATTGGTGATACTGTCCTTAGTTCATATCGCGTGGCAGTCTGGACAGAAGAAAAAAGTTGGCCGCTTTCAGACGAAGCGGCCAAAACGATTCGTAAAGCAGGTCAGGTTTTGTCGGCTGACGGATCAACGGTGAAAGAAGCCAAGCCTGATATAGATATGGCATTAATGGTGGACACTTACCTTCGTTTGCTATGCGGTATAATTCGCCATGGTTTCCCGCCAATATTGCAGTGTATTTTGAAAACAATAAAGGGTTGTATGTGCGCAATCAGCCATCGTTCAAAGATACTGTTCTGTTTTTCACGTTTTGCAGCATACTACGCCAGTAGCGAGGAAGAACTTGAAAAATCACGCGGAATTCGTGATTCTATGAAGGAACAGAGCTCAGCTTTTTTTAAGGATTATGATGTCTTGTTGATGCCCGTGACGCCTTCAACCGCTTTTCCGCATGCTCATGGAAAAAATAAGTTTACGCGCCCTTATTATGTCGATGGTCACCGTGTTCCCTATTACAGCTGGATCTACTGGGTATCGTTCGCGACTCTGCTTCATTATCCCGTAGTGGTGGTACGTATTGGGACCGGTGCTGGCGGTTTACCTATTGCTGCACAATTAGTAGGCCGGTATGGATCAGAAGAAAAGCTGCTCGAAATTGCTGAACGGCTCGAAATATTGTGTGGTGGTTTTATAGCACCTGATATGGGTAGTTTAATACACTAGGATGATTTTATTGGTTACAGTAAAATGGCAAAAGACCTGTTGTTACTATCATTACCTGAAAATAAATGCAAAACTGCCTGCATATAAATGATTGACAAGAAAAAACGGCGTTTCTGTATTTTTACAAAAACAGTGAATAATTCAAAAAACAGTAATCTGGCATTGCTTTTTAATAATACCAGCAAAATTTATTATAGAGCAACGTTCACTGTTTTATAAAACCTGTCATTACCCGTTATCACCGGATTAAAGAATTGAAGCAGCCTCAGTGTATAGGTATTTTATAAATGAACAGAATTATTCAGCACTAAATAATAGACTTGTATATGACCTCAGTAGAATCACAATTACAAAAAATCAGCAAACAGGCGCTAAGAGCATTTTTAACATTTGCAGAATCAGTGTTGCCACCACACGGGCCATTAGCATCATCTGTAAACAAAAGTATATTTGTTGAGCATGTTCATAACGCACTGATTCAGGTTGGCAATGTTATCGACTGTGATATCGGATATCAGGAGTTTACAATTGATATTGCTGTACGGCATCTAAAGAAAAAATCAATCTATACTCTCGCAATTCTTCTTGATAGTCAATCTTATGTATCTTGTCATAATGCAAGAGATCGCGACAGGCTCCATGACGCAGTACTCGAACAACTCGATTAGCGGATTCACCATCTGTGAAGTATTGATTGGTATAAGGATTCTGATAGGAAGGTCAGGCAGGTTGTTGACAAGCTTGGAATAATTTTGATATTATGACCACCGGCATCAGCTGCCTGGTAATCATAATATCAACAATCAGCCACGTATTAAGGACAGGTCGACTACTCTTCCGGCCGGGTAATTGGAACCCCGGCGCGGTCACAGGAATAGAAAACTCTGTAATCCGGGTCTGCCGGGAGGCCCTTTTTTTCTACCCAATCGGCTGCGGCACAGGATGGGCGACAGCAGTCTTCCATGGTAGTGGTCTCGTACATTTTCCCGTTGGAACCCTTCTTCCAGAAGGAAGCGTCTTTTGCAGCCTGCTCGGCAGTAATAAGTCCGTCCACCTTAGGCAGGCCCTGGTCCCGAAGCTTGAGACCGGTAACCCGTGTGATGGCTTCAGGGCATTCCACGCGACGTACATAGACGGACCAGTTGGCATGATGCAGGGATTTGGCCTGATTAGCCTCGATACAGGATCTTCTCGCATATTCGGTAATCTTCGGGTCGGCATGAGTAATCTTGTTACAGGTTGCCGTTACTTTATCCTGACACTTTTCTGACGAGAGGCTCGAATCAGTGACCCATTGATACTGGTTTTTGCACTCGCTCCAGTGAGAAATCGGTTTCACACCACCGGAGTGGCCACCCTCCTCGGGATAGGCTTCATAGAGGTATTGCCCGGAAGTAGAAGTCGCTCCGAGTCCCGGACCACAGCCGTTGTGAGCACCGAAACCGCCACCGCCCATATAAATGTCGAATGTGTTTCTTGTAGCAGCAGTGTTGAAACTCTGAGCGATAATCGGTTTTGGAATAGGTACTGCTGATGCCGGATTGCTGACATTGTCAGGGTTCAATTGCACCTGCCGCTCGTTATCCGGGCTTGGCCAGGCATAGATCATCTGGTAGCACTCTCCACAGGTACTTACCTCATCACCATCGATGTACCCGCCGTCCGCATCGTGGCCCACTACTGCATAGAGATA
Organism: Fibrobacter sp.; assembly: GCA_012513915.1. GTDB lineage: Bacteria > Fibrobacterota > Chitinivibrionia > Chitinivibrionales > Chitinispirillaceae > JAAZBG01. Next base: position 23,249 of record JAAZBG010000278.1, on the reverse strand, counting down.
CTCTTCGTTACCGTCATCAAGCGCAGCCTGAATCATCTCCGGGCTATGAAGCATAAATCTTGGACAAATAAATGTGACAGCAGCACCAGGTTTCGACACCTGACTCTCACTGCAAGCGTTGATAGTAGCACAGACACCACCGCATGCCGAGTTGGGATCACCAGGGATACAATTTGGAACATAATCCCAGGCGTTACAATAGCTTGGCGGTGGGAGTCGATAAGAGACCCCTGCCTTTTTCAGAATGATATCATGTGGTCCTGATGTATAAGATTCGATGGTCTTAACTGTAGTTTGAAAACCGCTTTTAGTAACTTTGATGGTGTCGACCACAGCACTCATCTTTGCAATGCTCCGGGGAGTTCTGCTATCCCCTTTAGAAACGGAACCTGTATAACCAGCCACACCGGCTATGACCGGCAGTTTAAAATATGTCACCGTGCCACCAATATCAGCCTTTATCAAAACTATTTTCTGCGACAGTGATGGCTTTATCGGGTTTATAGTATGATTCCCGGACGGGAGTTTTTTATCAGTCACATATTCAATGAAAGTTCCATCAAGCTGGTAAAGACTGACCTTTACATGAAGATTTGGTTCATGAATAGTAATAGCCAGCTGACCGTTTTGAAGAGCAGCCGAAAAAGAACTATTTTGAACCCGCTGAAATCGTACAGATGATGACAATTCAAATTGCCAGTTACCAGAGACATCCGTAGTCGTGGATTTACCGGCGACAGCAAGTTGTACCGTCGCACCCTCAACACCAGCACCGGCCTCGTCTTTAACCGTACCGGAAAGTGTCTGGGAGAAAACTGACATGTTAAACAGTAACATTACAATTAAGGAGAAACAAGTTAAGTGTAACTTCATTTGCATTTGGTACCCCGATGATTGTGTAACAGCCGAAGCTTATTTTATTTTAAACAGTTATATCAACGTCTTAAAACTAAATAATAACCTGATTATAACCAAATAATAACTGGGCTATACTTAAATATAGCCAAATTATCGCCAAATAGTAACAGTTATTAGATAAACGATTTTAAAAATTCAGGAGTTTTATCATCTTCAGATACAATAAAATTGTCTCTGGTGGATAGAAGTAAGTAAAGTTATCGAGTTTCCGGGTAGAAATGGGTGATTTCTCACCCAAAGCCCCCACAGATCCGTACGAGCCCAATTAAGGCATACGGTTCCTCAGTGTTATGGTTTCGCTACGTGACATAAGAATGAACAATTCTTGGTTTAGGCAATTGATATCGTTCAAGAATCAAGTTGAATCTCTTCCATGTCAAATCCTTTTGACGAGATCGACGATTCAGCCATTTAAACCATGCACGCTTGGTCTCTTCATACGTTGTTCTAAGACCAAATGAATTTCCTGTAATTCCAAAATAAGCATAGTGTCCATTTAACTTCCGGCTTAATGTTTTCTTTTGGCTTTCCAGTGTATCATGACGGTTATTCTTGCACCATTGACTAGTCGCTTTTATTATTCGTGTCAACCTTTTGGAGGATGTCTTACGTTTAAGTACCCACCTATCCTTCCGTGATTTTCCCCAGTAGTGTGTAAATCCCAGAAAATCAAATTTCTCATTTTCCACATTTCCAATCCGAGATATACGGAAGTCAATCAGACGGGTCTTGTCATTGTTTATTGACAATCCGTAACGACCAAACCTTTTTGTCAACACATCCCTGACTCGCAGTGCATCTCGTTCATTTGCAAATAGTATCACAAAATCATCTGCATAGCGTATCAGTTTCGCAGTTCCCTGCAACCTCGGTTCAATCTCCTGCACAAACCACTTATCCAGTACTTCATGCAGATAGATATTACTTAACAATAGTGATATCACTCCTCCTTGCGGTGTTCCGTCTTCCGGATAACGTATATTTCCAGATTCCATCACACCTGCCTTTAACCATTTGTCTACCAATTTTGTTAACACTCCATCACATACCCTCTGTTTGACAAATGCCCGCAATTCTTTATGTTTCAGAGTGTCAAAGTACTTGCTGATATCAACCTCAAGTACCCATCCACCTCCTACGCGCATAATCTCTTTCCATATACTCTGGAGCGCCTTGTGCGCTGAGCGCTTTGGACGAAATCCATACGAACCGTCAATAAAGTCCTGCTCATAGATAGATTCCAGTACCATGACTACTGCTCTTTGAAGAATCTTATCCTCAAATGTTGGGATACCGATAGGACGCTTCTCTGTGGGAGATGTTCCTTTCGGTATATACACCCGCTTCACTGCTGGTGCCCGATAGCGACCTGACTTTGCTCTATCCAGAAGATCCTTAAGGTTCTCTTCCAGATTCACAGAGTATTCTTCTGCTGTTACATTGTCAATTCCGCTTGCACCATCTTTACGCGTGCGATTGTACGCTTCTGCCATCCATGCATAGTCCATGTAGTACGCAAGAGATGTAAATGACATCTGCGGCGATTGTCTCGCATGCAATGCTATCCGCTGCTGTTTCGTGTACACATCTTGTGATTTCGATGCATCACCTGTAGTGTTTCTCAACACCGGCTCCATAACCCGATATGCTCCTTTCCTCCTGTGACTCCCTCGGGATGGTTCGCCACATTCATTGGTACTATGTGCATACTAAGACCTCCTGCAGCCCATCTCATGATGTTTCGTTTCCTTCACACAATGATACTACCGTGTATCTGCTCTTCGTATCTCCTTACACCATGCAGATACACATGTTGTAAAGCCTGGACATTTCGTGCTCACCACTAAGGTTGTCCTATACCTGTTATTTCGGTAGGGACATACAGGCCATCCCAGCTTTCTGGGGAATCCTTACATGTTCGCCCTGCTCTCAGACTCCGGTCGAACCGCAACATCTCACCTTTAACGATGTTTTGGTATTGTCCCCGCTTATTTAGACAACGAAGACTTCAACAACAATAAATCTTTCGAAGCTCTATCACACGGCTTTCATGTTTACTGTCTACGCTTCGCGCTTTGGTTACCCTAACGCGCAAGACTCGCTTGCAGGCGCTGGTTAGGCTTTACTGCACGGGACTTACACCCGTTGGATTCCACTCGTATATTTCAGCTACATCATCCTTGATGTCGCATCCCAATACGCCAGACTTCGGCTGGCGCCACTAAACTACATTATTTGTCTGAAACAAGCTGCCAGTATCCACCATTGTCGGGACCGATCCGTTTAAGTAAACCCAGCTTTTTTAATTTATCCAAATTTCGTTCCACAGAACGAATAGTAATCCCAATTTCTTTTGCCATTTCCGGAGCAGTTATTTCTCTGTTTTTTGCAACTAACCTGATTATTTTATCAGTGGTTTTACCTTCTCTTGTAGATGAAGCTATATCACCGACGCTATCACCGACGCTATCATTTATTGTTTCCAGTTTGAAGCTTAGTACAACGGAATCGAACTCTATTAAAAATTCCGGTCTAGTGTTATTATAAGCCCTCCAGTTATCGTCGATTTTATCCAGCCCGAAACCGGCGTTTTCTGCAAGCTTTACCATTCTGAAAAGCTTTGCAAGTACAGGATTCCTTGGTAATGAAATATCCTTGTTTTTTAATTCACTGAACGGTTTTGGCAAACCACCCGGATTATAATATTCGATACGATCGGTGAAAATTCGTATACGGGAGCGGGATGGTGAAAAATAGTCGGCATGCATAAGCATATTTACAAGTGCTTCACGTATGCTTACAAGTCCGGGAGAAAGCTCCTCGCCGAACCCCTCTGCGGTTAAAGTGAAATATACATCCACTTTTTGTTTCAGCCGGGCAAAACATTCGAAGTAATACTCCCAACTTTCCACCGACCTATGATAACGACTTCGGCCAGAATCCGGAATTCCTTTTTTCCTATTCCAATTGGAACCACTGTCTAACCAGAAATTCGACTACAATATGGTGATAAGCAAATTGGGCGAAACTTTCTACTCCTCAAACACCTCTCACTATTTTTTCTTAAAACAACAGAAATCATGAATTCTTCCCGTTGAAAACACTATGCTCAATAATTATTTTACATCAGTAAATAAAAACGATGACAATTTATTTACAAATGTAGTTTTATCGCCGCATTTTCGCCAAAGCGGCATTTTCGAGCTAACGTTTGTTAAGTAAATTATTTTCTATAAAATACAGTAAAATAAAGACTTAGATACTATCAGGAGAGATGCCCGAGTGGTTGATGGGGGCGGTCTCGAAAGACGACATAATCATTGAAATCCTGCAAATAAAGCCATTTTCATCAGTATAAAAACACAATAAAAACACATTTGATTTATTTCCATTTTTTTTAACACACTAAAAATTTAATTCTTATATTATACAACAGATTTAAAATTTTTAACCTTTAGCGTATCCTGTTAGTCCGTTTGGACGCATCCCACGACTTAGGAGACATTCTCTCCATTACTGTTGGTTCAGGTAATGGGAGTGGTATGTCCAAACCAATACCGAGTCGTTCTGTATCTCCAGATATTTATGAATCCTTACCGCCGTGTATTATCCGAATAGATCGTTATGGAAATGCGACGATTGAGGCTGTAAATAAAGCCAAGAAATCTGAAAAAGAAGAACATATACTATGTAAAGATAACCGGTAGGCGAGCTTCGAGAATTGTAAACGCAATGCCTGTTAAACTTTGGTTGATGGAGGTGTATCGATATTGTACTAATAAAAATTGCAGTTAATCCAATTCTGATGTGAGGAACAAACGAATGATTTACAACAGAAAATATTAATGGATTTAAAAACATTACTAGTGGTATAAGTATCAATTGGCCACTGAATACATTTTCTGTAAACTCAAAACAAGACACATTTAAGATAGGATTAAGTATCCTTATAATGATTAACCAGGAGCTTCCTGATAACCAAGAATCAATTTTATTAATCCCCTCATACCTTTAGCAAAAAGATTCAATAATCATAATGATAAAAACATTTTAAATATCTTAATCATCGAAGCAGAACAAATTAAAACGTAGTGAGTACTTAATAATTCTATAGATAGACTATATTTATAATTAACATAATTAGATAATTATAGTAAATAACATAACTATTTAATTACATAGCTATTAATAATTGACATACTTAATGATTTATTAGGTATTCACTATGTTTTAATTTGTTCCCTCCTGCCCGAAAACCAAAAAAAAGTACTATGATAATTATCTGAATAATCAATCAATCATTTTTTAACAAATGTTCACATCTTGTGTACACCAATGATTCATCTTATAAAAATTAAAGATATGCTCATTACAGATCATTTTCATAAACAACCTTTTAATATTTTATTTTCTTGTCCTATATGAATTGTCAACATAGGTGTGTATGTTATACTCACCTGATTTTTCAGCATCTTAAAAAGGTGTTTGCTTTCAACTTTATTCATGTTTATATTTTCAAACATGTAAACTGCGAACGTACTAATTGAAGGCACAGAACAGTAGTTTACGGGAAACTGTGTCTTACAGCACGTACTAATAATTCCCATATAATATATCAGAATAAATATTTACAAATAGATATCTAATAGATATCTACAAACGAAATTATTCTATCAATTTTTATTATTAGGAGGCTTAGATGGCAGAAGGCAATAATAAACGTTTCATTGCAGCAAAACTTCCAGAGGTTCTTATCATAGAGTTTCAGCTATACTGTGTGCGGATGCGTATGAGTCATACGCAGCTTGTCAAGGAAGCTGTTGCGGAGTACATGAAGACACATCCGGTATCAGAATAAAAAAGGACTGTTAACCTAGTCCGTTACACAGTCCCGAACATTTTAACCACTCTAGTAAAGAGAGGATATATGAAATATACTCCATTGAAAATCGAAAAAACATACAAAATTTTTCGTAGCCAGTTTGTTCTTTTTGAAGTTCTTCACCATAACGGATCTACTTTTTTCTATCTGCATTCCTGGTACTCAAAATACGGCAATGCGTTCATAACACATTCGGTTTACCCCACAATATCAGCAGATTGTGCTGGTTTTATAAACGCACTGGCTCATGATTATACGTTAGACAAAAACAACACTATTAAAATTGATCAGGACTCTATTGATGAGACTATCCTAAATGATCTAGTGGAGGGCGATCAATTATCCGTTATCCGTGATTTTGTCGTTGGTAGAAACGTTCTATTGGATTATAGGGTATACTCTGATAACAGTATTCCGTCAACGATAGATTCCTACAGCCTACTGTCTAAGACTGATGTTAAGACGCTATACATAAAACCAGGTATTAGAATTCCCTCTTTACTATTGCCTAAAACTTTATTTAGAAAGTCTCAAGGATCTTTAACGCTGTCTGATTTAAAAAAAATTGCCATAAATGCCAAGGATAAATCAAAATGATTAATTTATTTGACTTAAAGAAGCAGCATGTTAATAAACAGATGGAGAATAGCATCCTGCAACGTGAGGAGCTTGAAGCTAAAATGGATGGCAAATTTGCTGGACTTCCAAAGCGAGTGCGTTATAGGTTCAAACTGGGTACTGACATTAACAAATTGGTAGTCGCTAATATGAGCTATTTAGTCCGTCACTGGATGACATCCGTTGAATACGAGCAATGTCCATTTGAGGAAATGTACGAAGCTATCCGTTACGAGTACCAGACTATTTTCCGTGAGGTCGATGATGTGCTCCATTGTCTAGTAAATGATGGGATTTGTTACAATGCACAATGTTCTCACCAGATTGAGTTGGATCTAAAGAGATTTCTGGAGATTAGTCACTCTGGTAGTCACTCTGGTAGTCATTCCGGTAGTCATTCCGGTAGTCATTCCGGTAGTCATTCCGGTAGTCACTCTGGTAGTCACTCTGGTAGTCACTCTGGTAGTCACTCTGGTAGTCATGGAGGTAGTCATGGAGGTAGTCATGCGAAAATCTGTTAAGGTAAGTTTTGAAACACACGAAATGCTTTCCACGATAAGTTCTGCACATGGTATCAATATTTCGTCTTTGATTGACATCGCAGCCACTTTGTTAGCAAACGAAAATTTGCCATCAATCAAAAAATATTTAGATGCTGTCGACCATCGGAGGGCAGAGTTAGTCATAAAAAAAATAAAAACAGCCAAGGATAATGAGGTTGCAGGTTGCAGTTACTCAAAGACTGGACATAAGGCCCGAGAAATACAAGTGACCACTTTTTCAGCCAGGAGTGAATCATGACATACACGTGCCTAAAATGCAACTACACGTACGACTCGGACATAGAGGATTGTCCTTGTGGATGGTCTTCGGATGTAGCACTAGGGTATGAATTAGCCAGCATCAGCGATGTCAACCCGGAACTGAAAGCACGCTTAATGGACAACATAAACACCTCGATGAGTGCAGTTCTTTCTGGTCCAGGGGGTACCGGTAAGACGCACAGTGCTATATCTGTAGTAAAATCAGTTGCTGATGAACGGAGGGTGCTATGGGATATTGTTTTCAAGGATGATAAATCAATGGACGATCGATTTTTCACTATACCTCTTTTAGTAATTGATGAGCTAAGTAATAATCACTGGGAGTTGTTGAATGCGCGGATTATCTCAGGACTACCTACAGTATGTACCACAAACCAAATCTCAGTACGGGATGGAATAGTCTCCTCGCAGTTGGACTCCCGATTCACTGACTGGAGGTTGGATGTACTACTTTTAAATGAGCCTGTTGATCGAAAATGGGTACTGGAACAGCGGAAGAAGAAAAGGTTAGTCTGGGAGAATTGGAATAATTGGTTTGAGGAAAACAGTTTCAGGAATATTCTGGGAGACATTTTCGGTGATGAACCGAAAATGGAATAATTGTAGGAACTCTTTTTACAATGTCTCAAAAACGACCGTTTTTGAGACATAATTTTTCAAAATTAAAAGTTGATTATTTCGCCATTTTTGGATATACTTTAAGTATCAAAACTCATCTCAATTTCTAAGTATCAAAAGTGTGTATCAAAATAAAGGAGTTTTTATGAATATCGGATACGCGAGAATTTCAACCAACGATCAAAACTTGGATATGCAGATTGATGCACTACAGGCTGCTGGGTGTGAAAAAATTTTCAGTGATAAAGGGATTTCTGGTGCGAAATACGATCGAGAAGGACTCAATAACGCACTTGTCCACTTGCGTGAAGGGGATGTACTCACAGTATGGAGACTAGACCGTATTGGTCGTTCACTCAAGCACCTGATCGAAATAGTAAACACACTTAAAGATAGAGGAGTCGGTTTTCGGTCACTTCATGAATCTATTGACACCACTACTCCTGCAGGCAGATTAACTTTTCATCTATTTGGTTCCCTATGCGAATTTGAGAGGGATTTAATTCGTGAAAGAACCAATGCAGGACTTGTTGCAGCAAGGGCACGGGGGCGCCTGGGTGGTCGAAAGCCTGTCCTTTCTTCAAAACAAATACAGATCGCTAGAACACTCTATGAGAATAATACACCTGTTGCAGAAATCTGTGAGCAGGTCAACTGCTCAAAGGCAACGTTTTATCGCCATATCGTAAAAGTTTCTTAAAACAATTCCGATTTACAATTGATTGAGTATATTCATTTCAGGCCCAGATTCTTTACCGAAAAGCCGATATAACAATGGAATTGACTAACTTATCTGGGCTCATAATAATCTAATATTAGAAAATTATATATATAGGAGGGAGGAAGAAAATGGCCACAGATTCGACAACAACAGTTACACACAAAGTGCCCTATGGATTCTGGCAACAACAAAATTCTGCCTTTAAAAAAGGACTACTAAAGGACCGTTTGAAAGATGTCAAAGATGACATGATAGTCAGGATAATGAGAAAACAATTGGAAGAAAAATATCTTAAGGAGGAATGTACACCAGCTGACTCAAACCTAAATGACAACTTACAACACTGAACAAGGCAAATATGGGTATACATAGAACATCCTTCAGTTAAATTATGCTTTTTTTAAGTTAAATTATGTTTTTTTCCAGTTAAATTATAAAAAATATATAATATAAAATAACATTTTGATTGCCCACGAACACCCTGACTATCTCAAGCATTAACCACTATGACTATCACAGGCACTCTGATTTGAAATTATTATTTTAATAATTTAATCACGTACCCTTGATCCTCAAAATCGAAGTTAAAGTCCGTTGAAAATCTTTTAGCTTTTTTACAAAATTATACCCTGGTATTACCTGAATTTCTGACGAGCACTAATTATTTTAAATAACTGTACTTATGTAATAAATTCTAAAGTGTAGCTACATCGGAGACCTATGTCTAAACTTACCCTTCCACGGCTTGAAAGCCTGCTCCTTACCGCCTGTGATGATCTACGTGGCAGCATGGATGCCAGTGAATATAAAGAATACATATTTGGTATGCTTTTCCTTAAACGTGCAAGTGATCTTTTCGAAGCCCGTCAGAGAGAGCTCCAAAAAGAGTTTAAAGATAAAGGGATGTCCGATGCTGATATCACCACAGAATTAAATGATCCCGACAATTATTCCGGGAAATACTTTTTTATACCTGAGCGTGCAAGATGGAATGAACCGTGGAAAGAGGAGGTCAAAAAGGGTGATACAATAGAAATTATCCATCACCCTGCTCTTAAACATGTAAAAGAAAATGTCGGTTCATGCCTAAATAAAGCACTCGAAGCAATTGAAGATGCCAATGCGGATGCGCTGCAGGATGTGCTAAAAACAATCAACTTTAACCGCAAAATCGGACAGCGCACCCTTGATGATGATACTTTGGCAGATTTTATCCAGAACTTTGAAAAAATCCCACTTCGTGATGAGGATTTTGAATTCCCCGATCTTCTTGGTGCTGCCTACGAATGGCTTATTAAATACTTTGCCGATTCTGCCGGTAAAAAAGCAGGTGAATTTTATACGCCTGCAGAAGTAGTCCGGATATGTGTTGAAATTTGTGAACCACGGGAAGGTATGAGTATTTATGATCCCACTGTAGGTTCCGGTGGTATGCTTATTCAGGCACGTGATTACCTGCGGGAAAATGGCGGTGATCCAAATGAGCTTTCGCTTAACGGTCAGGAAAAAATGGGCACCACCTGGTCAATCTGTAAAATGAATATGTTGCTCCATGGTATCTCTCATGCCGATATCCGTCAACAGGATACCATTCGAGAGCCACAACATTTAGATGCTACCAATGAATTAAAACGATTTGATAGAGTACTTGCGAATCCGCCATTTAGTCAGAATTACATAAGGAAAGATCTGAAGTTTCCCGGTAGATTCCCCGTTATGATGCCGGAAAAGGGGAAAAAGGCTGATCTCATGTTTGTCCAGCACATGCTTTCTGTGTTAAAGCACGATGGAAAACTCGCAACAGTAATGCCTCATGGTGTTCTGTTTCGTGGTGGCGAAGAGCAGGAAGCCCGTAAATATTTTATTGAGCATGGATACCTTGAAGCGATTATCGGGTTACCCAGTAACCTCTTTTACGGAACAGGAATCCCGGCCTGTATTCTGGTACTTAATAAAAACGGTGCAACAAACCGTGACCATGTTCTTTTTATCAATGGAGACCGCGGGTATCGTGAAGGTAAAGCCCAGAATCATCTGCGTCCCGAGGATATTGATAAAATTGTACATGCCTACCGTCTCGGTACCAATCAGATCGAAACCAGTTATCACTGCGCACCCGATGACGGGAAACCGCCGATGTTTGCCCGCCTGGTTCCCAAAAAAGATATTATCGACGAAGATTACAACTGCAATATCAGACGGTATGTTGATAATGCTCCGCCACCTGAACCGCATGATGTTCGGGCGCACTTACATGGCGGGATTCCTGTTGCAGAGGTAAACAGCCTCGCTCATTACTGGGAAAATTATCCGGGGTTAAGAGATGCTTGTTTTGTTGATCGTGATGAAACATACCTCGATTTCAACCCGGTAATTGCTAATAAGCAGGACATTGCCGAGGTTATAAGTGAGCACCCTGGAGTGACCGAACGCCACACAGCTTTTATTCAAAATTTAGAGGCTTGGTGGCGGCAGAATATGCCTATTGTCGAAGCGCTTGCAGCTGATCCGGAAAACCAGCATGAAGGTGCAGGGAATGTATTCCTTATGCGCCGTAGCCTGATGTCCAGTATTGAAAAACTGTTTGCAGATCAGGCACTGCTGACACCTTCACAGGTCCGAGGTGCATTTGCAAATTATGTGGATGAGCTGAAAGCTGATTTCAAATCAATTGCTGCGAGTGGATGGGGACCGGAACTTATTCCCGATGCCGATATTCTGCAAAGTCAATTTCCCGAAATATTAGAAGCTCAAGAAAAAGCCGAAGCACGTCTTTCCGAACTGCAGGCACTCTTTTCGGCAGCAGGAGAAGAGGATTTTGAAGACACTGATGATACCGGAGTGATGCCTGCTGAGGAAGTAAGGAATAGTAAAGACGAATTAAAAGATGCAACTGCAAGGTGGAAATTGCAGCTCAAAAACCTGAAGGCACTCACCGAAAATCTGTTTGTTGAAATGAGTGGTATCGGTAAACTTACGGAATATGCAAAAAAGAATAAATACTGCAGTGAAGGTTTTTCTGCAAGCGATCCGCAGTTTGATAATGGAAACCGGATACTTGAACTGGCAGAACAAGCAAAACATCGTTCTGATTATATCGAACAGATAAAAATAGCGATGCAGGAGGGAAAACTGCAGTACAATCTGTCAATTGCCATTGAACAACGTTTATCCCGTCACAAAATTCTTGAAGATGAGGTGCGGGAACTCAGGGGAACCATTAAGGGGATTGAAAACAAACGTGAAGAACTGGTTACAAGCGCACGGCAGAAGATCAGTAGAGACGAAGCCCGAAAGGTAATCCTGGAACGATTACAGAAAGTGCTGATTGAGACATACCGGGCATATTTGAAAGCAGACCAACGTGGTGGTGTCAAGGCAGTAGAGAATCTGTGGGATAAATATGCTGTAACAGCCAAACAGATTGAAGCAGCACGGGAAGAGGCGACAAGAGAGTTGCAGGCTTTTCTGGTGGAGTTGGGATATGAATGAGTGGAAAAACATACAGTTGCATGACCTGATCTCTTTTTCAATTCCAGGTGAATGGGGTGGTAACCCGAAAGCTGATAATGATCCATTCGTTATCAGGGCTGCAGATTTCACTAAAGACTGTAAGTTGAGAAAAGAGGTAGGAGTTCGTAGAAGAATTCCATCTGTAAAATTGAACAACCGTGTTTTGAAAAACAATGATTTATTAATTGAAAAATCTGGCGGAAGCCCTGATCAGCCTGTTGGTAGGGTCGTTCTTTTTGATATCGAAAATGAACATCAAGTTTATACCTTTTCAAATTTTTTACAACTTCTACGGACACAAGCTGATTATGACAGCAAATACATCTACTATCTTTTTTACTTTAATTATTTTGAAGGTAACGTAACCCGCTATCAACAACAGACTACCGGTATATACAACCTTAAACTTGATGATTATTTGAGTGAAAGAGTCACGATACCATCAAATAAATCCCATCAGAAAAAAATTGCCACCATCCTCTCCACCATCGACCGGGCGATCGAAAACACTGAGGCACTGATCGAAAAATATCAGCAGATAAAAACCGGCCTTATGCACGACCTCTTCACACGAGGCATCGGCGAAAACGGCAAACTCCGCCCCGCAAGATCCGAGGTGCCGGAGTTGTATAAGAAGACGGAGATCGGATGGATTCCTAAGGACTGGGAGGTTTGTGCTTTAAACCAGATGGTATCATTTATAAGAAGTGGACTTTCTCGCCTTTTGTCAGAAGATGATATTGGAATACCAGTAATTATTTCAGGTAATATCCAAGACTTCGAAATGGATTATTCACATTTGAGGTATTGGTATCGACTCGATCCACAAGGTGCAAATGTTGAAGATTATATTTTAAAGGAAGAGGATATTTTACTGTGCTTCATTAACAGCCTTGATCAGATAGGAAAAGTTGCATTATTTAAAGGCTTTGCCAGACCATGTATTTACACGACAAATTTATTCAGAATAAGGGCATCTTTTAATGTTACTCCGACTTTTTTATATTTTCTTTTAGCAACTCCTTTTATTCAAAAAGAACTCAAGTTAATCTCAAAACCAGCTGTAAACCAAGCGTCTTTTACAACTAAGGATTTTCTAAAAATAAAGGTACCACATATCAATCCATCCGAGCAATTGAAAATTTGTAAAATGTTACTGTCAATTTCAGATTATATAACAAAAGAGAATAGTGCTTTATCAAAACTTCAAATGCAAAAAAACGGACTCATGCACGATCTTCTAACGGGTAAAGTCGAGGTATCCGTATGACGCGCTTCATACACACCACACATCAACTTATGCTGGTATGTCTTACGCTTTAAACGTATTATTTATAAAGAGATTCGATTTCGAATTGTGAACAATGAAATAAATAAAAAGGGTACAGTAACTATTGGGAAATTCCCAAGAGTTCAAGGCAAAGGTATTTATTAATGTCGGAATACACCGAAGTAGAACAACCATTCCTCAGGCAGCTTGACAGCTTGCAATGGTCGGTAATTGATCAGGGTTCCGATATTCCTCAAAACCCGGCAAACAGCATGCGCCGTAATTTCAGGCAGTGGCTGCTCCCGGATGTATTCTGTGACGCAATAGCAAAAATAAACACTACCCCTGCAGGTGAGCCGTGGCTGACCAATAAACAATTACAGGACCTGCAGGAACATATTCTTCGTCAACCAAACCGCACGCTGCTCGAAGCAAATGAGGCGGTGCAGAAACTGCTTTTTAAAACACAGGTAGATGTCAACGAGCTGACCGGGGAGCAAGATCCGGTTGTTAAGCTTATCGACTTTGCGAACCCTGAAAACAATCAGTTTCATGCAATAAATCAGTTCCGGATCGATACCCCCGGATGTGTAAAGCAGTTCATCATCCCGGATATTGTCCTTTTTGTCAATGGTATTCCGCTTGTGGTTATCGAATGTAAAAAAGGTGGTCCCACCTGCGCCAATCCGATGCACGAAGCGTTTGAGCAACTGCAGCGCTACATGAATCAGCGTCAGGCAACCGCACAACACGGGCTTAAAGAGGGTGAACCGCGGCTGTTTCATTGTAATCTTTTGTTAATCAGGACCTGCGTATTAGAAGCCGATTTCGGTACAATTACATCGGGGCTTGAACACTATTTTTCATGGAAAACCCAGTGGCCCCAACCCGATGAGATCGCTCAAACCATGAATCAGCAGGAGCAACTGATAAATGGCATTCTTAACAAAAGCAACCTGTTAAAAATATTGCGTACGTCAACGGTTTTCATGGACACGGGCAGCGGACCGCGAATAAAAGTGGTTTGCAGATATCAACAATTCCGCGCGGCTTGCAAAATCGTCGAGCGCCTCAGAAATGGCACCAATGTTACAGAAAAAAGCGGTGTGGTGTGGCATACACAGGGGTCCGGTAAAAGTCTTACAATGGTATTTGTTGCCCGTATGATACGTGCATCACGTGATTTAAACGATTACAAAATTCTACTTATCAACGACCGTGTCGATCTGGAAGATCAATTAAGTAAAACAGCGACGCTTATCGGCGGACGTATCACAACGATTGAAAATACCCGCGAATTGCGTGCGAAACTCTGCAGCGATAGTTCAGATGTCAATATGGTAATGGTACACAAATTCCAGGAACGCGAGCAGGCACTGCCCAATTGTGTAGCTGAAGCGCTTGGAACCTATGAGGCAATTCCGTCAAGTAAAACATTTGGTATTGTAAATGAGTCCGACCGGATACTACTCATGATTGATGAGGCGCATCGTACACAGGGGTCCGATCTTGGAGACAATATTTTCGAGGCATTCCCCAATGCTGCCCGAATCGCATTCACCGGTACACCGCTTATTACCGAACGCCATGGAGAGCGAAAAACAAATAAGCGTTTTGGATCATACATCGATACCTATAAACTAATGGATGCAGTCAACGACAACGCCACACTGCAGATTCTTTATGAAGGACGAACTGCAGAAGCTGCACTTAACGATAAGTATGGTTTTGAAACTGCTTTTGAGGATCTCTTTAATGATCGAAGTGATGAAGAACTATTGGCAATCAAGAAAAAATATGGAGCCACTGGCGATATTCTCGAATCAGAAAAACGGATTGAAGCCATAGCGAAGGATATGCTCGACCATTACGTCAGAAACATCCTTCCAAACGGTTTTAAAGCTCAGGTAGTATGTCACTCTAAATTAGCTGCGGTACGCTACCAGAAGGCCTTAAATGAGGCACTAAAAGCAAAATGTGTTGAGTTGGAAACACAGGTACCAAAAGATATTAAACTGTTAAAAAAAGTACGTTTCTTACAAACGGCAGTTGAGATTTCAAGTGATGGTACCAATGAAGCTGCATATGTTACCGAATCCCGGAAACAAGCAAAGTCGATGAATGCAATTTCAAATTTTTGCAAAGATTTTAATTTTGATGATCCGGATAAAGTTTATAGTGGTATAGCTTTTCTTATAGTTTGTGATATGCATCTTACCGGCTTTGATGCACCCATAGAGCAGGTTATGTATATCGATAAAAGAATTAAGGAACATACTCTTTTACAAGCAATCGCACGAACAAACCGGATTAAAAGAGGGAAGAAACGCGGGTATATTGTCGATTATATCGGTCTGTCAAATCACCTGACCGAGGCACTCACGCTGTACGCTGCCACAGATGAGCAGGAAGAACTTGCCGGCGGTCTTAAAAGCATCACCTCCGAAGTACCTATACTTGAGGAGCGATATCAGCGTATATTGCAGCTTTTTGCAGCGCATCGAATCGAAAAGGTAAAAGAATTTATTGAGGGAACATTACCGAATGTTGAAACTGATGCACAAGTCGTATTTTCAGCAGTCAAGTTACTCAAAGATGAGAAAACACGTGCTGATTTTGATGTCTATCTAAAAAACTTCTTAATAAGTATGGATATTATTTTACCGCATGCAGCAGCAATTCCCTACAAGGTTCCGGCGAAGCGTCTGGGATATATTCAACGAGTCGCTAAAGAGCGGTATAAGGACGACACACTTGATCTGGGTGATGCAGGAGAGAAAGTAAAAGCACTTATTAATGAACATCTGATAAGTCTTGGTATTAATCCACAGATACCACCAATCGAACTACTCGCTGATGATTTTATTAAACGATTACAGGTGCACTCTGGTGGCAATGCAGAAGCCAAAGCAAGCGAGATGGAACACGCGATCCGTAAACACTGCACGGTTCATCACGATGAAGATCCGGCTTTTTATCAGAGCCTTTCTGAAAAGGTGGATAATCTTATTGTTCAGCATAAAGACCACTGGGAGCAACTGATACTTGAGCTTGAGGGTTTGCGCGAAACTGCAATCGCCGGGAGACAAAAAGGTGCCGACGGTATGAGTAAAGAGGCTACCACGTTTTACGAGCACATTGCCAACCAGGCATTTCCTGATGGTACCGTTCCACACTCAGCAAAGCAAACGATGCAGACGTTAATGGAATCGGTGGTTGATATTCTTGAAGAGAATATCGGCAGTATTGATTTCTGGACAAATGCCGATAAACAGAAGCGGACCCGGAGCAGTATAAAACATGCTCTCAGCTTAACGGGAATTGCTAAACTGAAAGAAAATCGTGAACGTATCGCTATTGAAATTATGAAACTGGCAAAAAACCGCCACGAAGTAATTTTGAGGGGGGTAGATAAGTGCCAGTAGTTTAATTTTTAGGTTAATAAATTAACTTATTTTTGATTATTCAACGTATACTATTTTATGAGTAAGAAATTAAATCATATTGGAGCTCACCTATGCCATTTCCTGAAGCAGAACGTGTTATCTATAAAATAAATCCTTTGGATAGAGTTATCTGTCAGTTAAGGTTCCCCCCCATACTTCGAATCGATTCAGAAGTGCCAGCTCTTTTCCAAGAAGCTATTAGAGGGGAGTTTCCGCTTTATAATGAAAAAGTAGAAATTCAACAGGAGTTGGCTGTTGGTATTAAATCTCAATTTTCACCAGAAGTTATAAAGCAATTATCTAAACAGTCTACAAATAAAAACCATGAGTTTTCATCTGAAGACAACATCTGGAAAATTAATTTAAATAGAAACTTCCTCTCAATTTCTACCTCTCAGTACCACAAGTGGGAAGAATTTATTGAGAAATTTAAAACTTCGTTAAAAGCATTAAGTGATATCTATTCTCCACCATTTTTTACAAGAGTTGGTTTAAGATATGTTGATATTTTTGACAGAAGTAAACTTGGGATACCAGGGGCAAGTTGGTCGGAACTTCTAAAACCTCATTTTCTTGGACTTCTATCGTCCGAAATAGGAAATGATATTAGGCATTGTGAAAATGTTTTTGAAGTATCACTTGCTGAAAATAGAGGTATCGCGAGAATTGCAACCAGTTTTGTTTTAAATTTGAAATTAAAAGAACAATGTTATATGATTGATAGTGATTTTTATTCAACACAAAAGACTCCTTTTTTAGACTTAGATGATCAACTTAATTTCTTACATGCTCGTGCAACAAGGTTGATTAGGTGGATAATAACAGATAAACTGCACAAAGCCATGGAGCCAGAAATAATATGAGTGAGTATCAGTTCGAACATGATGTTGAACCCGGTTTATATGTTCAAGAAGACTGTGATTCAAACACCATTTATAAATCTTTGTTGTCGGAAAACTACCCTGAGTTCGAAAACGATAGTTTTGTTACAGCTGCAGGTCCAGTTGATACAACAGATTACATTAAAATGCTTCCAAATGAATTTAACATTCTTAGAAATGCAGATATCGCAAAGGATGGAATTAGAAATAATTCAGTAATTAAACATGTTGAGATTTTTCTTTCAGTTTTTCAACGTGTTCTTTTGAATAATCGCAATATGATTGATGATTCAGTATACTTACCTCCGTTGAAATTTAAATGGATAGATGGTGAATCAATTTTAATTGAATGGGTTTTTAAAGACTTTCGGATCGGCTTTACTATTGAATCAAATATCAATGAATCTGGTTGGTATTTAGTATCAAATGAAAATTTGGGAGAGTTTAGTGTCTCGGATAATTTATATATTTCTGACTTAGAATCGCTTCTTGTTAACTTACTCAGATTTGTTTTAGGACATGCATAATGAGCTATCCAACTGAACTCCTTCGTGGAATAACCGCAAAAGACCAGATTGATGATGATGAATTTCCATCTTCAGTACTATTTTATTTTACTGAAAGGGATAACCTTCCTAAAAGAAGTGATAACAACATCGAAGAAAGTATTAATTGGCGAGACGATGCTGGTGCTGATGATGTCTTATTTAACCAACTAAAAGAAGATAAACAATTACAATTCCGATTTGGTGCTGCAGTAGTATGTAGACATGAATTAGATAGAGTTATTCAGACTAATGTTGTAAATCACCAATTATCTTATGAACGTAAGGCAATACCAGAAAATAAGTATCATGGCAATTTGTTATTATCAAGAGATGTCCCGCCTCGTGTAAGAAAGAAAATTTCAGCTACAATTGCAACAATGTGTGTCAAAAAAATAATGCCAAATCCAAATAATCAATTATAACGGTTATTGTAAAAAATATAATTATATGACACCAAGACAAGTTTTAGATATTGAATATCAACTGCTACCCGGTACTAATCGGAAAACCACCGATATTGTTATCGAGCGTAATGGTGTAATAGCTGTCCGCCCTCCACTCGATATGCCACCTGAACAGGTTGATATGGTCGTACGATCAAAACGGATGTGGATCTACCGGAACCTTGCAGAGTGGAGAGATTTAAACGCCACAGCGGTTGTGCGAGAGTGGGTAAATGGAGAGACTTTCTTATACCTGGGGAGCTCTTACCGGCTGTCTCTTATCTCCAAACAAGAGGAGATATTAAAGCTTAAAGAGGGTCGCTTCTGTCTTAACCGCGAAATAATAGATGCTGGTGGAACTGATGCAGCAAAAAAAGCATTCGAACATTTTTATATAGAAAAAGGTACAAGCCGCCTCAAAGAACGTGTTGCCCGCTACGCTCCGAAAATAGGTGTAAAACCAACACTACTTACCGTTAAAGAAATGGGATATCGCTGGGCAAGTTGCAGCCCGTCAAATGCATTATCCTTTCACTGGAAGTGCATGATGGCACCTATTAAAATTATCGATTATATAGTGGTCCACGAACTCTGCCACATTCACCAGCGCGATCACACCGATGCATTCTGGAATGAGGTTGATAAGGTAATGCCGGATTACCTTGAGCGGAAAGAGTGGTTGAAACGGTATGGTGCTGGGTTAAGTTTGTAGACTTTAAATGGAGTGGCGTCAATACATACTCGTTTCAGACGAATATGGGGATTATTTTAAAAACTCCTTTGCAAATTCCGCTAAAACTTCAATCCCTTTTTTTGTACGCCCAGACAGTCTCTTTGCCTTAGCTATAAACGATCGATCTTGATAAAAAGGCAAGGCTGTTCGTACCTCATGGTGACCAAGTGCTGCGTCAATTTCATCATCTGAAAGTCCAGCCTGTTCCAAAATATCTGTAGCAGTATGCCGCAGTGAATGGAGTGTTGCATGTTTATTTGGAAAATGACGTTTTATACATTCTATGAAAATTGCAGAAAAATAATCTCCATTAAAATATCCCATATCAGTTGACTTCATATCTCTTTTCAATGAATCAGAAACCGGAAACAATACGCCGTCAACCCTTTGACCAATTATCCGAATTAATAACGGTTTTAAGTTCTCAGGTAAAAAAAATGCTTTCTGGATATTGTAAGTTTTACCCTTTGAGGAGTTTTTTGTTTCGACATATGAAACATAAGAATCTTGAAAATTAATAGCAGATATTTCTAAATGTAGTACTTCCATCCTGCGTTTACATGACACAAACAATACCACTAAAATGTCAAGTAATTTATATCCCAAAGGTACTTTCATTTTTCCGTTTTGCAGGTAGTCTCTCTGCCAAACCTCATCTTTAAAAATTTCAATTATTTCAGCTGGCTTCAATGATTCTTTTTCCGGTGGAGTATATGAATCCGGTTTCCAAAATTGAATCGGATTAGATCTGAGGAAGCTTTGATTAACTGCTAAATCAAAACTATTTGATAAATATTTGATATGCCGATTTATTACTATCGGTTTTGGAGGTTTTAGATTTTTCTGATTATTATTTGTTAATGGAGTGGTTTTCCTCCACTCTTTAAATGTTAATAAAAGAGCCTCATTTATTTGTGACCATGATTTAATGTTGTTCTCAATTAAAAAATTAATCCAGATACTACTGAATCTAAGTGCTGTTTTTTTATCAGTGTATAATTGCAGTACAGATTCATTATAAAACTTTTTTATTTGGTCAATATCATTCGATCCCTGCAAAATTGCTGTTATTTTTTGAATACCCTCTGGCAAACTTTGGACATTATCACCAATTTCAGGGATTCTGATGACCCACTCTTCTTTTTTATCATCGTACTCTGCCCACTCGTTTTGGATTGCTTGATTAAGTAGGTTTTTAACACCATCAGCTGTACCCTGAAATGTCATTGGAGGGTTAATGCTATACTTCCCGACACCCTTAATTGAATGTATGGGGGTTTGATAGTAATTTGCAGTGGTCCCTTGCAGGGTCTGCCAGGATAATTTACTTGCAATAATTGCTGGTGCCCGCCGATGAGCTTCGGCTTCATCCTCTGTACATGTAGATAAACGGAATTGCTTTCCATTTTCTTTCCATCTCACATACCAGGTATTGCTTCCTTCGCGTTTATATAGCATTATTGGTTGACGAGGCATTGTTACTCCAACTATTTTACGTAAACATTGTATTTTTGTTAAATAAAAATATAATGAATAAACACAGTAAAAACACAGCTTGTGTTGAATAATATTTCTTAGGAAATTTAGCGCAGTCTGTATGTGATTGAAAAATAAGAAGATAAAGTTTTTAGGAGAGATGCCCGAGTGGTTGATGGGGGCGGTCTCGAAAACCGTTGTGCTGGGTAACTGGCACCCAGGGTTCGAATCCCTGTCTCTCCGAAATAAAAAGGTGAACATGGTACAATACCATGTTCACCTTTTTATTTCGGAGAGACTTTCCGTGCAAGGATCGTTCGACCACCGAACGGAAGTGAGGTAGCGGCGAGGCTTTGAGAGCCAATCCCTTTCCCGCATACTTCGTTATTATCTATCGCGAGACGTTCCCTTTGTTATTTCGAAAATACTTTCCGTACAAGGACCATTCAACCACCGAAAGAAAGATCACTCGTTACTCGTCACTTCCTTACCCGAGCGAAATGTCGTAATATCACGCGATAGGTCATTTATATCCTTGCGTACCTGATGAATCTCTGGTGTATTAAGCTTTTCAATGATTGCCAACCGTTTCTCAAGTTCCTCAATGCGATTTTCAAGACGGTTCGCTTCGGAAGTGATCCAATACACCACCTCATTGTGTACTTCTTCATATACTGCATTACGCATTTTTAATTCCGGTGAAATTTCTGAGGACGTATCAAGGAGATTATCATCAGGATCATCACCTGCTGTATTGTCTACATCAATCATCTCCTGCATTTCCTCCTGATTGTCTATCGTGGTAACTGTTACGTCTTTTTTATTGATTGCATTATCAGATGACAAACCAATAGAATCAGAAAATAATACCAGTGGATGTGACCTGGTTTCATCATCGGGCTCTGTAATCATAAGTGAATCGTCACTATCTGTTGTTGAATCTACTTCGTCATCGGTATCAATAAATATGTGATCCGTATCATTTTTAATTTCATAGTCTTCGTTTTTATTATCAGTCGATTTTCTTTCAGAGACCATAGTGGATTCTTTCAAATCCGGCATCGGTACTTGTATTGTCTCCTCCTCAAAAGGCCTGGTGCTTACTTTGTATGCTTTCAGTTCTTCAGGATCAATTTCTGGAAGTTTCAACTCCTTTTCTTTCTGTACCGTACGTTTTTTAAGCTGCACATATACTGCAACAAACAAAAACAGTAGTGACAACAGAAGCGTTACAATAATCGTTACCGGCGCATGTTTCTTTTCCGGTACAGGTTCCAGAAAATCTGATTTGTAAACAATCGGTGCCGATGTCGTATCTTTTGCATTATTTAAAACAGTATCAGATCCAGTCAGTTCCTTTTGTTTTAAAGTATCCATAGCATCTGCCGGACTTAAAACCGACTGAATACTATCCTGATTTTGTGTATGAATGATGATATTCGAGATTGATGAAAGTGAAATAGTATCTGACGTATATTCACCAATAGTCGAATATTTCTGCTTATATACGACCTGACTATTTAGAAACAATCCTACTGATGTCTGCGTATCGACAGTTGCCATCGAAAGTATCCCGGATGGCCTTATCTTTGCAGTTATCACACCATTAAATACAGAATCATTCGCAATAATCGGCCATGCCCAAAAGAAGAATGTTGCGCCCGTTGAATCACGGGTTGTACCGTAATATGATGACTTTTTATTTTTTGCATGAAGAAACCATCGCTGGTCTGATACATCTCTCATCTTAAATTCGCCATTATCCGATGAAATTTCATTGATTACCATTCCATTCGAATTGATACGCATCAGAGTCGCAATTGATGGAATTTTTCTGAGTACTGTTTTAAAGAATGAATTCATGGAATCAACACTCATAGTGCCGATTCTTTTCGTTGATGCAATCCCGCTGAATCGTTCATCCATTTTTCTGATAATTGTTGAAATATCACTTGCATCAGATGCAAATGTTTGAAATGGTATAAGTAGTATTAGAAAAACATGGCACTTCTTTAGAAATTCAGGAATCAGGAAAAACAGGCGCATTGCAACTCCATTAAGAATTATCATACAAGCATCAGTTACTTGGCAACACAAGTCCACCACAAAGACAAAAGAAATAATGCCGTCGGGATTACTATTTCATTATATCAGGGCTTTAAAACTTTATGTTGTATCTGGGTAAATATAAAATCAGGCCAATTAAAAAAAAGTAAAATGTGTACTACACTTACAGGTAATAGTATTTTAATAATCCTAAATGTCGCAGTTGGCGTGGATGCAGAATTGTAAGATATTGAGATGATAAGACTTGAAAACCTCGCAGACTTTATCGACAGGTGATAAGGTTAAGAGGTT
>JAAZBG010000277.1 GCA_012513915.1 Fibrobacter sp. | reverse complement strand
GATAGCAATCAGACCGGCAGCGATATTTGCAATCATTTTTGTTATCAGATGGGGTGAGAACCTTGGTTTACCTTCATTTTTTGCATATTGAACTATCTCTTCCTGAAGAGTCAATAAACCACCAACTCCCGATGCAAAAATCACACCGACTCTGAAGGGATCTAACTGAGCATTCTTTATCCCTGAATGTACAACGGCTTGTTCCGCGGCCCCGATTGCATATTGGGTGTAAAGATCAAGAGATCTGATCTCTTTCGCTTCCAGATAGAGTGTGGGATCAAAGCCCTTTACTTCACAGCAGAATTTCGTCTTGAATTTGGTTGTATCCATTTTCGTGATAAGCCCAACGCCATTGACCCCGTTTTTAAGGTTTTCCCAAAATTCAGCGAGAGTATTTCCCACCGGAGTAATTGCACCCATTCCTGTAACAACAACTCTTTTTGTCTGCATTACCGTCTCCTTTGTAGAATATACCATGTAGTATATTTTTGATTTATTTCAGATCTGTTTTATCCGTAGCTGTTCTATCATTTCATCAATTTTATCGAGAACTATACCAAGACTTGAACTGTCGTTATAGGCTTTGGTCATCATGGTTGCACCCTCAAGAAGTGCGATAAAAACGGTTGCCACTACATGCGGATTCGCATCAGGCCGGATCTCACCGTTTCTGATACCCCGGGTGATTATCGAAGAGAAATATCGTCTCCAACTCTCCAGTGCATTGACAACTTTCTGCTGCAGTTCAGGATTGGTGTCATCAGCTTCAATCGATGTGTTCAGAATCGGGCAGCCGCCTTTAATAGGCCAGAATTCAGGAAATGTCCGGTACATGTCAAAAATTGCCTGTAACTTTTCAATTGAATGCTCCTTTTTTCTGGCTTCACAATCCATCTGATCGTGGATGAGCGCACGAGCATATTCAAAACAGGCTACAGCAAGCTCCTCCTTGTTTTTGAACAAACCGTAAATACATCCCTTGGTAAGCCCGGTAGCCTGCTCCAGATCAGACAGTGAGGTCCCGATAAAACCCTTCTGGTTAAAAACCGGCGCACACCGTTCCAAAATAAACTCTTTTGTTTTTTCCGATTTCTTCACAATTCACCTTTTACTCTAAACGGCAAATAATATACCATCTGGTATTTTTTGAGTCAATCCTGATAATTTCGGGGATATTTGATTTTTTTTATACTGAAAGTATTTTTTTTTGCGAGTTTACTATAACCGGAATCACATTGAGTGAGACCTTAAAAATTGTCTGATTCAGATAAAAATCTTTTTTACGTTACTCTATAGAGTAAGCAAACAAGTATTCAGGTATAAAAACATGAAAATACGATATAATTCACCGGTGATCCTCTCATTTGCTCTTATCTGTTCAGGGGTTCTTCTGCTTGATCACACGACCAATGGCTCTTTAATGAAAAGTTTTTTTATCTGCTATCCGCACATGGAGTTTACCAACCCTTTTACCTATTTGCGAATATTCTCACATGCAATCGGACATAAAGACTGGAGTCACCTTATTAGTAATTTTACTCTTATACTTCTTATTGGACCGATTCTTGAAGAGAAATATGGTTCCAAACGACTGCTAACCATGATGATAATATCCGCCGGTATAACGGGCCTTCTCAACACACTAATTTTCCCTACCGGATTACTTGGTGCAAGCGGAATCGTTTTTATGTTTATCATACTGGGTTCATTTACAAATTTCAAGTCGGGTGATATTCCACTCACCTTCATTCTTGTAATACTCCTTTTTCTGACAAAAGAGTTTGTCGATGCATTTGCAAACGACAGCGTATCCCAGTTCGCTCATATTATGGGAGGAATTTGCGGAAGTGTGTTCGGATTTAAATCAAAAAAAGGATAACTGCCCTTTGGACAGATCCTGCGTTAAACCATACTGTATTTTTACCTATCAATTGCACATTCTCAGAGTCACTGGCGATGGATTTAAAACAGTACACGGTGAGAATTTGGCGAATAATTGAAATATAAGAAGTTAACAACTATTCAGATATAAAGTATCACGTCTCGCTTCAATCCCTTTATAGTTCTTTGAAGGTGAGTATCCGGTGTGAACACCGTATATAAATCAGGTAAAAGAGAAATGAGCGTCCTGGTGTCGTCTCAGCAATTCAATTCCAACGGGAGTTTATGACTTGAGATTTTACTCCCAGCCCAAGGACTCAATTAGAAATATGCGCTGGTATGACAGCTCATACAAACTGAGAATTGAGAGATGAAATATCCTATTCGTCATATCATCTTTGAAATTACACAGGCATGCAATCTATCTTGTCTCTATTGTTATAATTATTGGCGTAAGGATAACAGCAGCGCTCAACAATCTACATACTATGAGAATTTCCGGAATGTGGAAGCGATTCCATTCGTCACACCGACACCTCTGTCTTTTCAACTGCGAGTCGATAAAAACAGAGCCCGGGAGGCAATCGAGATACTCGAAGCAATCAATTTCTAACTTAAGATTTTGAATTTATACCTGAATGGTTTCAGTGTTTTTTACAACTACTTTCTTAAACTCTGCCAGAGATGTTTCACTGCAATTACCGGATGATAAAAGATCATCCGCGGTCCGGAAAACCTCATAACCTTTTTAACCTCTTCTCTCATCGATGGCTTATAGCAGTGTATTGTGCAATTTCTACAGGTTGGCTTTTGATCACCATATCTGCAGGATTTGAGCCGTTCTGTTGCATACTTGAGAATGTCTCTGCATTGTTCACACAAGTCTTTCGAGCGGTGTTTACATTTACAATACAGAGAGAGCATCAGTTGAATTGTTTCTATTTCGCGGTCTATTTCAGTCAAAATGCGTTATACTCCCCTACTCCTTAATGAATCTATACACCAGTAGTGCCACCTCGTGGTCATACCCGAAACTATGCATTAAAATGATTCATTTACGATAACTGTATACCATTACTGGATTACCACATCTACGGAAAAGATACTACTTTGGCCATCAATAAGCAGGCAATTTTTTCAAAAAACGGAGCACAGTTGCCCTGAAATGAAATGGACCGGAGAATGAAAATCCTGCCCTAAACAAAGTTGGAATCAGAAACAGATAATCGTACATTGGCAACGCGGGGAGTCATTTGAGTACCATTAAGGGGTTCATCCCAGGCTTCAATGCCTATCTGATACCCCCTTAAAATGTGCTCCAGAATTGTCGTTTTTTACTGACATGGAACATAATAACCTATATATTTCAATATGTTACAGCATAAAATGTACGCTCATGGAGTACATTTTATAATTTTAAATTAAGCGCAGGGAGAAAATTTGATATACATTATCACCTATGAAATCTGTTTTATCCTATATCGATTACCGCCAATTTTTAAAAGATCTTTATGATGAGAAAAAGCGGACTACCCGTTTCTTCTCTGCACGCTATTTTGCGCAGAAAGCCGGTCTTTCATCGGCCAGCTTTCTCCGTGAAGTTATCACCGGAAAAAAAAATCTTGGCAAACAAACCGTTGAAAAGTTCATTTCAGCGATAGAACTAAACGGCAAAGAGGCACGTTTTTTCAGACATCTGGTATTTTTCAACCAGGCAGCCAATGCAGATGAGAAACAGGACCATTATGCAGTACTCCTCTCATTAATGAATAGTGTAAAGGAGTTTGAACTGACCGCTTTGCAGCATCAAGTGTACAACCACTGGTATATTCCTGTAATCCGTGAACTTATCTGCATACTGGATTTTAACGATGATTTCTCATTGCTTGCCAAATCGGTTTACCCTCCTATAAGCTTGTCTGAAGCAAAATCAGCAGTGCGGCTTCTGACCCGACTGAAACTGATACAAAGACTTGATAACGGCACCTATGTGCAAACCAGTAAAGCAATACAGGCAAAAAGTGAACTTGATGCAATGGCGATCATGAATTTCACTAAAGCAATGGCAGAATTGGCTATCAATGCACTGGTCACAATACCTAAAAATGATCGTAACTTTTCCACAGTAACCTGCGGTATGAGTCGCGCATGTTATGAACTCATACTTGCCGAAACCAGTGCTTTCAGAGATAGAATAGTTACCATAATCAATAATGACAATCGTACGGAAAGTGATCGTGTGTATCAGATAAACTTTCAGATTTTTCCGCTCAGTACCAACCAGAACCGGGAGCACAAGTGAGTTTTTCGATACGAAGTATCTCTCAAAGATTCCTGTATGGAATTATATTATTCTTTGTAAGCTTTTTTATACAATGCAATCAGCATGTTGCAGGTGGTACCAGCACAACAGACAACCCCAAAATTGCAGGTATCATATACGATGAAGACAACAAACCAGCACCGAAGACTCGTGTTATTCTTTTACCACAGGACTTTAACCCGTTACGTGATTCATTAAACGTTGCAGAAGATACAACCGATGATTCAGGACGCTTTATTCTTTCGCCAGCTCGAGCTGGTATATTCAACCTGCAGGCGATTCATCTTATAAAAAACACCGGATTGCTTATCCGTGATATCGTTGTTGATGATGAAGATGATTTATTAGAAATCAAAAATGACACTCTTAAATCATCGGGAACTGTAACTGTAGAGTTGCCTGATTCAGTTGACCGCAGCAATGGTTATCTCTATATCCCCGGTACAACCGTTTTTTCATTTCTCGATGAAACATCTTCACTGATAAAACTTAATTCGGTGCCCGCTGCCACCATGTCTTCTGTCTGCTATGGTACGAAGAACTCTTCGGGATCGAGTATAATCCGGTATGATGTCCGTGTAACCCCGGGAGACACTACGGTAATTACAATGCCAGAGTGGAAACATTCAATGTCAATTGTCCTCAATACG
>JAAZBG010000276.1 GCA_012513915.1 Fibrobacter sp. | reverse complement strand
ATGATTCGGTAGTGTGGTCTTTTCTCCGGATACCTGCTTTGCCCATACTTTTTTACCGGTAAGGGAATACATCGAGATTTGAACCTTCTCTTTTTCTGAGGAACAATCTATAATGGAGTTGGTAATGCGTATGTCCTGATTATTATATGTCTTGCGAGCCGGTTGTGAACTGATATACAAACCATATGGTATGGTAGCGAAATTTGATACGGTAACAATCTCTCCATTAGAAGATTGACCATAGACGTAAAATGTAAGTATGTCGTTAAAGTTAACTTTCTTACCGGTTTCATGTTCTAGATATTGAATAGTATTAAGTGTTGAGATTGTGTTCGATTGGGAATGTAGAGAAATTTGGGGTAGAGGAATTCCATTAATATTTAGACTTAATGTAAATGAGCTGGATCCTGTTATTTTTAAATCGTAGAAATTTCCCGGATTAGTATAAGTTTGTTTCAAGTCAAGTTTTGCAACATTTATCATTTCGGAAAGAGGGCGCTTTAGCAGGCCTCTGTTGCTTGTTCCAATAAATACACTATTGCTTGTTACTAGGATATTGTTAATTAGTGTATTTGAAAGAGTGTCATTGACTGATTTCCAGGTAGAACCATGATTTTGTGAAAGATAAACACCACAGGTTGTTGCCGCAAATAGCAGCCCGCGGCTTATGGCGAACGATACCACTTCGCAACCATTTGAAAAGCTGGTATTGGTTGATCTCCAGGTTCTCCCTATATCAATCGAATAATATATATTGTTTGAGCCCAGAAACAGTGTATCCCCTTTTTCCAGAAATGCATTGGCTATAGTGGTATTCAACCCGTTTGTTATTTGTGTCCATGTTTTACCGCAATCGGATGAGCGGTAAACACCATGTTTGTCAACTGAAGCAAATAGAGTCTCTTTGTATACTGCAAGTGACCAAACGGTTGAAGATACTGGTAAACCGCCGTTAACTTGATTCCAGCTGCTGCCATTATCAGTTGTTCGAAAAACACCATTACTCATTGTCGCTGCAAAAATCGTATCACCACAAATTATAATTGAATTGATAATGAAATTATTCAGACTTTTGCCATTACTCCCATTGATCGGGGTCCAGCTGGTCCCGCTATCGGTGGAGAGACAAACACCTTTATTTGTACTTCCCGCATAGAGAGATTTACCATTCCATGTAAAAGTTGAAAACCTTGGATGTAATGTATCTGGTGCCGTATTAAATGATGTCCAGTTTAATCCTTCATCCGTGGAACGAAATAAATATTGAGTATAATCAACCGAAACAATAATACTGTTTTTTGTGGTATACATGGCAAGACATCGTGATGTCGTTGGAATCCCCGAACATTGTTCCCAACTTGCGTTAATTGTATTAGTTACCATAAAGAGAACTGTACCGGTTAAAAAAAAGGCTCTGATTTTTTTTCCTGCAATCCCATCAAAAGTCGATTTTTTCAAGGTGCTACTCCTTTAAAAGTGGATGAGATGTATGTGTATTTTAATATAAAATGATTACTCTAAGGAATCCAGACTGGTTGGAAAAAACTGTTTCCATGGAGAAAACAGGGATATCTGATTCTGGACAGGGATGCTAAAATCATGGAAATGTGGCAGATTGATACCTGTGAAGGCATACTTAATATTCGTTATTTAGAGAAAAATTT
>JAAZBG010000275.1 GCA_012513915.1 Fibrobacter sp. | reverse complement strand
ATATTTACAATCGAAAAAGTCGCGCGGATGCTGACGGCTTAGTGCTGCCGAAATCTTACCACCATACAACTGCGTAAATGAAACAACCCGAGCTGTGCATCCCATATTAAATTCCGCCTGTGCTTTTGCACAAAGCGTTTTATCTTCGGTAACTCCGATAATTCCCCTTTTGGTTCCGTTCACCTCGATTTTTACAGTCGCACCATCTTTGACACATAGTAATTTCCATACATCGGGTTTGTGAGTAATCCGAATGCCCGGAATCGTTTTCTCGATCATCTGTTTCAATTCAACCAGATGGGTATTGATCGCTTTCAGGCTTTCGTCCCGATCCTGAACAGGGATATAGGTAATGTCAATATCAACGGAATAGCGGGGCATATTCTTATGAAATAGGTTGATTGCCGTTCCACCATGAACTGCAAAGTCCTGAATCCGATACACAGAAGGCATTATCCTGATCAGCAGTGCCACTTGCTTTTTATACAACTCATTCATATTCGAACAACTCTTTGGGAACCGTTATTTTATATTTCTTCACATACGCGCCGTTCTCCACCAACTTATGTTTAGCAGAACCCAATTCTATTCTATCAGTCTTAAGCAAACCGAACCAGTGATGCCCGGCTTTTTCAGCCATATAGAGGAACATCCGTTTGACTTTCAGGTTATCCGTACTTTCCAGTAATTCCTGTACGACATCTGGACGAAAGGTGGTCAATTGCTCCATGATATAATACAAATCCATATACAAATACTGCTTCTGAGCCAGCAATAGGCATTCCAGAAACGCCTGCTCGGGAACGGAAGCTTGTACATGGGGATAATCGGGATTAAACAACTTCAATTGTGGTTTGGAAAATATCTCTGTCGTGAAAAATTTAAACGAATAGTCAAAATCATTGGTTTTCATCCAGTCGGGAACTGGCTCTTGTTTTGGATATCCGACCATTAACACCGGCTTCCCCATCGGAACATAATGATTGAATCCGGCAAGTTCCAAAGCCGAATGAGCGGCTATATGGTAATGCTTTCCCAACTGCCCGTTCCAACTTTCCAACACTGCAAAATTACGTAGTTTATCGCCGGTGCGATACATTACGCCTCGCGACAAAGTCTTCAGCCATCCCGAATCCCGGTAACTCTTCAGCAATTGATCTGAGTAACCATTTTCTTTCAACCATGGAGAAAAATACAGTCCTCCGGGCTTATTTTTCTGCAATAGCAGGTTGAGTTTATTTCCTTCATCTATATTCATACTGTATTTCAGGATAAAATTCTCAACTGCAAAGATAATGGTTTTCCATAACAATCCGACTTTCAGTTGAAAATATTTCGTTGAAATATAATAATGGTTTATTTGGGGATGCTATTTTCAACTATGTATGAAAAAAGATTACTTAGTTGATTTTTATCAATTCCGCTATCTCAGAAGCTATTTCTTCAACTGTATATGTAGCAGTGTTACGTGCCAACTTGTCTGCAAGAGAAGGTGAGAAGTCAATAACCTCTTTTTTGGAGATATTGTGCCAAATTGGTAAAACCACTTGTTCGCCGGTATTGGCTTTCGTGATAATTCCATCAAGTTCGTAATTTGTCCAGCCTTTTTTGATAAAATTATTGGATAACACAACGATACCAAATTTGCTACGTGCTAAACCTATATCTATTTTTCGCCTTAAGCTATCACCGATTCTCAGCTCAAACTCATCATACCACACTTTTAGCCCTTCTGATTTTAAGGCATAAGCTAATGGCCTGACCACATCGTCTTTATCTTCGGATGCATGAGAAATGAATACGTCATACTCAATCATACTTTGTCCATCGTCCATATTGGGAAAATCATCTGGACGATGCACTAACGAAGGAACTGTTGACAGGGCAGGTTCTCTATATTCCGGCAAAGCATTCGGTAATACCCGCACGGATGAACGAACAGTTCCTCTCAGTCCTTGTAAATCGACGGTAACATACCAATGCCCGGAATTTGGAACACCTAAAACAATAGGGGATTTTGTTGCAAGTCCGCCGGCATAGCGATGACTTCTCCCATTCTTATAACTTTGATAGTTTGAGCTATCCATTAAGCGGACATTAGCCGCATTGCCTGACAAAGTGACTTGAACCCTATCACCTCTTTTCAATTGTCCTAAATCGTAAACGTTGTACTTCATATTTATTCAATGGTTGAGTTAGAAATTTCATAACAATATACGTATATACAATCTGTTCCGCCTCCACCAGTACCACCTTTCATTCCTTCATTCAGGAAATGTTTTTCTGCTGCTCTCGCATGAACTTCATTATTGGCGACTCTGTGTATTCGCCAATGTCCATTTCGAGGAACATTATGCTCTCCAAACAACCGTCTTTCTATGTCGTTTGTGATTCCGATATAATAATCACTATAATATTGCTTTGAACTTTTTGTCAGATGATTACTAATTTCCTGTATGATTTCTTGTGCTGTCATTTTATTTCAAATTTTGTGGTTAATAATTACAAAGAAGGTGAGCAAAAAACACTCACCTTCTTTGTAGATGATTTTATCTCCTGTGGCAAGCATTGCAACAATAATAGCAACCGTCAACATTTGAATAGTATTCCTTTGCTTTTTTTACTGCATCTGCGCAATTGGGAAAATAGCCCAACCCTATCAGATTGCTTGAGTGAGGAAGATAACTGCAAGTACTTTTGTGTACTTCATGCTCGCCGGTTGGCTGAGCGTTCTTGTTTACGTAATAATAGTCCATAAATCTTTATTTTTTAAGTTTATAATACAAAGGTAAAATGCAACTATGCAGCCTATCTGCATAGCAATAAAAAACTCGTCAAATTTTCACTTGACGAGTTACATTATATTGGTTTTTATGATTTATGCTGCCGCATTTGCATCTATCCGACGCAAAATAGTGAGGATTCTTGTTGTTTTTTCTTCATCGAACAAACCGGCAATACCTTCGGTATGGAAAGTAGTGAATGGCTCTTCAAAAAGCATTTCGGCATCAATGACGCCGTTTTTAGTGAGATAGTCGATAATCATATCGATAAAACGAATCTGGTCGGCTGAAAGATTTCCGGCTGTCAGAAATTCACCGAAAGCTTCTTTAGCTGCATTAGTGTCCATTCCGACAATGCTGCGGATAAATTTTCCAAGCGGTTGTTGCCCGTGCAATTTTACAAAATCTTCTTTGGTACCTCTTTCTTTACCATCAAACAGAATATTTCCCAATGCTTGCAGTTCGGAATGAGAAATGGGAATATTTTGCTTCAATTTTTGAATGACCGGATTGTTCGTGTTTTCCCGGATATATTTTTCAACACGCTGTTTGTAGTTTTCTGAAATAGTATAAGTCGAAAGCGCGTCAGAGACAGTCGATGTTGTAATCTCATCCTCAAAATTGGAGTAAACAATTCTTCGTTTTTCTTTTTCCAACAGGCGGATCAAATCCCGAATTTCGACCCTGATATTTTCCAAACCGGCAAGTGAAAATGAATCCATCCAGTAATTGTCTGTTGAAATGGTTTTCAATGTATTTTCTTTCCGTTTTACTACGGGAAGATTCGTTTTCTTTAATAAACTTTTGGATATAGATTTGACCTGAGTCGTATATCTGTAAACATCCGGTGCTGCTTCTATAGCAGAAAGCATAAAATTAGCGACCAACAAATCGAACCGCCGAGCATCTTCATCTGCATCATCCGGTTCTGCCAATGGTGTCAGTTTATTAAAAATGATTACAATATCGTCTTTTGAGAGCGAGTTCCATCGTTCGCGTTTGCAGAACTCATCTACTTCACGCAGTACCGCTTTTACAACAAAGCTATTGCGGTTCAATCGCAAAACGGCTTGGTGTACCATATCCAGTATTTTGCTCCTCAAAGATTGATGCTGCTCATCTTCAAATCCTTTTCCCTCTAAAGCCAAGGCAATCTTAAACCTTGTTTCCATAATACGT
Source organism: Fibrobacter sp. (assembly GCA_012513915.1). Lineage (GTDB taxonomy): Bacteria > Fibrobacterota > Chitinivibrionia > Chitinivibrionales > Chitinispirillaceae > JAAZBG01. The sequence goes on along the minus strand of JAAZBG010000275.1, from coordinate 14,547 downwards.
TGCGATACGCTTTTCGGCAGTTTTACTTCAAACCCATCGGGATTAACGCCAAAGAATTCAAAATTTCCGCAATAGTCAAAAATCAGAAAATATTTTTTGTCTTGTGATTTATCTTCCTCATTTTCAGGAATGCCAAATATTCCCGGACAAAGTCGTGTGCCGCGTCCAATCATTTGCCAAAATTTAACGGACGAACGCACTACTTTGAAAAACACCAGATTCAATATTTCGGGAACATCTATTCCTGTATCCAGCATATCGACAGAAATGGCGATTTGTGGGTTTTTGTTAGCGAGGCTGAAATTATCAATCAGACTTTGCGCGTAGGCTTGATAGTTGTCGATTACCTGAATAAAATCGCCTCCGAATTTAGGATACAGTTTGTAGAACCGTTCCTGAATGTGCAAGGCATGACGGTGATTTTTGGCAAAGATGATGGTTTTGCCGATTTTATCTCCGCCTTCCACTTTCAATCCATCGGTCATCAACTGATTTAATACCAAATCTACCGTATGGTCGTTGAAAACAAATTGATTTAGTTCCGATGAATCTATTTCCTCGGGCATGGTATCGGTGGTTTCGTCCCAGAATTTGTCTTCGTATTCGGCTTTTTCCTCTTCTGACAAGTCGTTGTATTTGATACCTTCCCGTAAAAATTTAGTCGTTACAACTACTTTTTTCGGTGGAACAAGAAATTTATCTTCTACTGCTTTGTCTAATTCATATGAATAGGTTGGATTATGGTTTTCCAAATCGAATAACTCGTAGGTGTTTTTATCTACATCCGATTTGGGTGTGGCGGTAAGTCCCAGCAACAAAGCATCGAAATATTGAAAAATGGATTGATATTTCTGATAAATCGAGCGGTGTGCTTCGTCAATGATAATCAGGTCGAAATGTCCGGGCGAATAAACCAGCAGGTCGTTGATTTTTTCACTGTCGATTTTATTGACAATGGTCGGATAGGTGGAAAATATCATCCGGTTGGCAATATTTTCTTTTTCTTTGGTGATGTCGGCACACGAAAGATTGGGCATTAATTTTACGAAATTGTTTTTCGCCTGAATAACCAATGCGTTGCGGTCGGCCAAAAACAAAATACGCCGCGCCCAGCCCTGATTCATCATCATATCGACAAAAGCAATGGCAGTACGGGTTTTTCCGGTGCCGGTGGCCATTACCAGCAATGCTTTGCGGTGTTTGTCGTCGAAAGTGGCGGCTACTCGTTTCAAGGCTTCTTCTTGGTAGTATCGTCCAGCAATCTCCTTATTAACTTTGGTATCAGAAAGTTTCTTATGGTTATGCTTAGTAATCGTCCATTCCAGTTCATCTTTGGTATAGAATCCCGATACTTTCCGTGGTGGATATTGCTTATCGTCCCAGATCCACGTATCATATCCGCAGGTATAAAATATCAACGGGCGGCGGCCGAAATGGTTTTCCAAGCAATCGGCATAGAGTTTGGCCTGCTGCTGTCCTTTGCGCGGATCGTGAATCGAGTTTTTAGCTTCCACTACGGCTAACGGCAGTCCGTTATCGCCCCAAAGCACATAATCGACATAACCTATACCTGTTTTATTGGGCATTCCCTGCACCTGATATTCGGTATCATTATCGCCGTTGAGCGACCAACCGGCTTCGCGCAACATCACGTCGATAAGAACATGGCGCGTTTCTGCCTCCGTATGGGGGTTGAGCGTAAACGCTTCGACGGGTTTCGTTTGATTTTCCGCTTTGATGCGGGCTATTTCAGCACGCAGCTTTTCGAGTTCGTCGTCTTTTTGTTGAATCGTTTTTTCGGCATCGGCTTTGATTTGGTCTAAGCGCGATTGTAAAGCTTTGGCCGAAGCGATGCTTTCTTCCGCACCTGTGCCGCGCGGAATCCGGCTGCTGTCTAACGATAGCGGCAACTTAACCGCACTATCAACGTATGTATAATAAACCCATTTAGCAAACTCATACAGGTTATTGACTGAGTTGTGGGCATACCTGAGCAATACTTCATTTTTGTTATGGATGGCCTGATTCCCGTTTTTGCGGATGGCGGTCAGTCCGTCGATCATGCCGGGAACCGTTGCTATCAGTTGTTTGAAAGTCGGATGATACATCATTGCTTCAAGCGTGGGCTTCTCGAAAGTACATGCCGACAGACTCGGATCGTAGGTGTATATCCATTTGATTAACTCTTCGAGCGTAAGGCGGGCATATATTACGGATGTGCGCGGCATCGAAAACATATTCTTTTCGGCCTCGGCAGCCAGCTTGTAATACTCGACGAATTTATTTTCTAAGAAATTGAAATTGCTTTCCATAACGGTATATATTTAATCGGTCTTGAATAAATCTTGCATTAATCGCTGAAATAAATCCTCGCTCTCTTGCAGGGCTTTTCGAACTTGTGCTTTTTGCTCTTCGATTTTTTCGATGATGACAGCAAAACGAGTTTGAAGGGCGAGAGGGGGAAGAGGTATTGACAAATGAGAAAGCATTTCTTGATTTACATTATTAATGTTACATCCTCGTCCTTTATCAAACAGAGTTTTTCTAAAATTACGGTTTGATAATATTTGAATTAGATACGATGGAATAACTTTATCTGAGTTATTTCTGAATCTAATACAAAACCCACTGAATGAGACTTTTTCGTCATTAGGATATACAATTATACTCCTTCCGACTAATTCCTTACTCCCATTCGAACGAACAAATACAATATCTTGATCATTCAAATAATAATCAGAGTTCGGTTCATTATTCATTTTTATGATAGATAAACGACTAAAATCATCAATTTTTTTATTATCCTTAAAATCACTTATTCCTAATATCTTTAAAGATGTTCCTATCTCAGAATGTTTATAGTTGAGACCATTTTTGAAATTACCTAAGCTTCCTAATTGCGCCACATGCCATCCTTTTTCATTCTTCACCGGGTCACCAAACATGTCATAAAACACCACTTCGGCAAGCGTGTCCAATTCTTCCAATTGTTTTTTGCGCAAAGCAATCAGCTCGTTGGCTTTGTCGAGAGTGGCAACTATCTCTTTTTGCTGAGATAGTTTAGGTAATTTAATTGGTAGGTCTGTTAGGTTTCCAAGCTTTATGTATTTAATGATTCCACCAATGGAAAGATTTCTAAGTTTAATGATATTTTTATCCAAGAAATAATACAAAAATCGTGTGTCTAAAATTGTTTTATCAAGACTCTCAATAATATACGTCCTTTGGTATGCGTCAAATTTACCATCATAATACTTGACATTTAAATCGCCATTTCCGGCGACTAACACACATTCACAATCATAACTATATGAAGAAATTTGCAGCGGATCTTTCGAACATGTGAAAAAGGGATATATTCCATCAGGAGAACTCGCATTAGCATCGAGCTTTCCTGTTTTAATGATTACATGATTTCCTAGCTTATCACTCATTTTCCCCTCCTTCCTCAAATTCAAGAATACTTCCTTTCTCCATTGCATGGGCAATATCAATTTTCAGTTCCTCGTCAAAATCGAGACAAGCCACAATGCATTCCATTATTCGGAAAGATAATTCTTGGTCGATATGACTTGCAGCTATGTGGTAGATAATAGCCTCTAATCGTTTCATAAACTGACAGGCTGCCCAATAATGATTGTTCTTGTGAAGAAAATAGACGCCAAGTGTCAAGGCTATTCGCTTGTTGCCATCTTGAAAACAATGTCCGGAGCAGAACCGAAAAACCAAATAGTTGAGTTTCGATACAAAATCAGGATAGTAATCATCGTTCTGTATAAAATCAATGATACTTTCTATTTTGCCTTGGTCAAGAATTCCTTCCAAGCCTCCTCCGCTCTTTTCGATCGTCTTTTGATAGACTATCATGACTTCGTCGAAAGTGATATATTTTATTTCGTCATTCATCTTCCGACTGTTTTAAGCGTTTAAGCACATCCTTGTTTTCTTCAAGAATAGTATCAAAGTCAACTGACTGACTGCCAATGAACCGCTCGTATTCTTCGGGAGTTACTGCTTTCAAATACTCCGCAATATTTCCATGGTAAGCATCTCGAAAGCCTAAATCACGGGAAGCCATTTTTGTACGTGCGTCGTAAAGGTATGGAGCTTGTGTGGGGTGCTCGGCAAGTTTATCTATAATATTTCCGACATCTTGAACACTCATTTTCTTACGTGTCTCAGAAAAACGTTTTTCAATTTCATATCCCACACCATTCTCGAACGAGGAAATGACCAATAAAACTTCGGCATACATCGTATGCCTGACATTGTCGGTTGAATCAAGATTGAGTATCTCTCTGTACTCTTTAGCATTCTCTTTGAAAACAGCTTTATATATTCTATCTGTTATTTGTGCATACTTCATTGTATTATGCCCGTCAACACAATTGTTTATAGAAGAAGTCAAATTTTTCCTATAGTTTTCCTCTGCAATTGCTGCCGGCAGGTAATTAATGTCCCGGCGATTGATATATTTGGTGCCTCCACCTGTCTTGTTATTTATAGTTGAGAGAACTATATCAAGAATTAAACTACGCATTAATTTTGCATTCTCACTTTCTGTCAATAACATACCAATATTGAGAAACGCCCTGAAATTAAACAGACCCAATTGAGTTGTTTTGCTCGCCTCATTTATGAGGTGAGCAAACTGCAACTTAAACTCTTTCAGTTGTTTACCCTTGCATAAAATATAGCCATTATGCTTCAGTTCCTCATCATATTTCGACAGATAACGATCAATGGTAGAAATGTCGACTCCATAAAAATCGGCAACCATCGTTTTTGTAAAACGATACTCATTTTCAAACATCATCCCGGTTATATCTATCTCATTGGCAATTGCATCTATTGCCAATCTGTTATTGAGTACATTTTGTCTCTCAATATTTGATATAGTTAAATCTTTTTTCATAAACTATTGTTGAGTAATGAGGTGTTTTAATTCAGAAGTAACTTTCGCAATATCTTTATCAATCTCGCTCAATCGCTTCAAAATAAGATCCGGCACATCATACGTTTTATGTTCGTATTCTACTTCCTTGTATTTATTGATACTGAGGTCGTAATTGTTATCCCGTATTTCTTGTGCAGGTACAAAGAAAGATTGATCTAAGCGTGTACGTGTCCTCTCGGCTTCGAGATTGTTCCAACGGTTCAGAATATCAGGAATATCATCGGCATCCGGCGTAGGAGTGCGTTTATCGTTCAACGCAAAACCATCGGCGTGCATATCGTAAAACCAAACATGGTCGGTGCCGCCGCTTTCGGTTTTCGTAAAAATCAGAATGGCGGTACTTACTCCGGCGTAAGGCTTGAACACACCGCTCGGCATGGAAATAACGGCTTCCAGCTTTTGTTGGTCGATAATAGTTTGGCGAATACCTACCGCCGCTTTGTCGGAGCCAAACAGCACGCCGTCTGGAACAATTACAGCGCATCGTCCGCCGGTTTTCAATATCCGAAGCATCAACGCCAAAAACAACAATTCCGTTTTTTTGGTTTTAACAATGCCTGTCAGGCTTTTGGCAACAGACGAAGCTTCCAACGAACCTTTAAACGGCGGATTAGCCAATACCAGCGAATATTTTTCTACAATATCATAACCATCCTCCAATGCACTCTTTTCGTACAAATCAGGATTTTCAACACCATGCAACATCAGGTTCATAGCCGAAATGGCAATCATTGTTTCATCAAACTCACATCCATGAAACATATTGTTTTTGTAATGTTCTACGAACTTTTTGTCATAAAATGCTTGCTCGTAATGTTCGCGAATGTATTCGCTTACCGAAACGAGAAATCCTGCCGATCCGCAGGCAGGATCACAAACCACGTCTTCGGGGGTCGGCTTCATCAGCTGCGCCATCATTTTGGTAATGTGGCGCGGCGTACGGAATTGTCCGTTATCGCCCGAAGTAGACAGCTTTGAGAGCATGTATTCGTACACATCTCCTTTAGTATCCATGTCTTCCATCGGGATGGCTGAAATCATAGAAACAACCTGTTCCAATACCACAGGCGAAGGCACAGCCAGATAGGCATTCTTCATGTATTTGGCAAAAGCAGAATCTTTTCCGCCCAGTGTTTTGATGAAATCGAACACCTTTGTTCGCATCAAATCAAACATGGCTTGTGCTTCCAGATTCTTGAACTGGCTCCAGCGCAATTCCTGCTGGTCTTTACCAAAGATGGGATTTTCAACCGGTTTGCCCAATGTGCGCGCCTTGCTCTCTTTGGCATTCTCCAAATCATCTAAACGTTTGATAAACAACAGATAGGTAATCTGTTTTATCACATCCATCGGGTTTGTTACACCACCAGTATGAAATCTGAGCCAAAGATTGTCTATACTGCTTTTCATTTCTCCTACAATCATATATTATTTTATGGATTTGCTTTTTTATAACCATCCCACCAAAGGATGACGTTCAGTAATTCAGTTATTGTGCTACAGACCAAATAGGGTGCAGCACCAGAACGTATATCTTGGTCTGTTTTTGTTCGATGTGAACCAGTTTGTGTGATTTCAACTACTGAATGAATGTTTCGTTGAATATAAGCAGGCACCTTTGCCTGCAAACTTCTATCACACAGAGTAATACTTCTTTCATTAAATTTAGTGATTGAGGATGAAATTATACCTTTGGCAATACATTCATCAAATATATCCTCCATTATTTTACGAATATCGTTTAAATGTGCAGGATTCTTATTATCACGCGTTTTTAAAGCAGTCAATAGTTTTAGTATAGTTGACTTATCTACATTAGTAGCGAAAATATCAGCGTGTTCGTGACGTATTTGAGTTTCGAGGCTTTTGCCAGCCTCTTCTTTTATATCCTTAAAAAGCTTCTCTTTATCTGCTTGTATGCTTTTGTTGTAAAGCTCTTTTCCGTGTATTGACTGTTTGAACTCCTCGTTATTAAATCGATCTGGTTGTCCTGAAAACACAAACCAAGGTACTATTCTTCGAGTTTTTTGCTCTGTGATAGTTTGAATTGCTCTAAAAAGTCCTTTTAAACTTGCAACCTCATCTGCAGATTCATCAAATCCTTTTGCATCCAAAATAATTGCATCCCAGTCATTTATATTGCTCATAAAGGCATCCATCCCTGCTTTTGCTGTTTCGTATGGTTTTATAATGATGTCTTCTTGCTCTGCTTCTGTTATAAAGTCAGATTGTTTCTTCCACTCATCGTCTATCCAAAGTACTTGATATGTTTGCATTATTCAATTTTTATTAAAGGTAAATACAATGTTATGGTCACTGGAAATTCCTCCTGTTCATTAGTACTTAATTTCAATTCGCCACCGAAGTGTCCAATGATTTGGCTTATTCGGAAACCTCCTAAGCCCTCATTTCCCGTAATACCTGCTTTTTCATTCTTAAGGGTATAACGGGATTCATCCATCCCAGAAGGCATGGGTTTTCCATTATTTGCAATATCAATCCTCAACATGTTTTTATTTATATCGAAAGATAATGATATGGAAATTATATAGTTCTTCTTTGTCGCATCGACAAATCCGTGATTCTCTGCATTCTTAACAATGTTATTAAAAATCTCTTTCAAATCTGGCTCTGAGATTGCTGTTGTTGGTGCGAATTTTTTATTATTATCAATAAAAGACTCTTTATCAATATAATATTTGAACTCAAATTTATCTTGGGGGTAATTATCTATATATCGTGATATGAAATCATTCAAATTGATATTTCTCGCATCTCCAAATTCTAAATCGTTTGTCAAGCTATTTACAAAAGTCCCGATTTCATTTGTCGTATTCATCATGTTTTGTAAATGCTGTTCAATGGTTATGTGCCTTTGGATACTGATTAATTGTTCATCTGAAATAGTCCCATTATTTTTCTTGATAAATTTAATCAATGCAGAAACAGAAGATTGTAGGCTATTTACGTACTGAGCAAGATTGTGTTTTTTAATTCGCATTTCATCGATATACTCAGTCTTCATCTTTTCAATAACCCCTTCTAATCCCAACTCTTTAACAGAGGCAATCTGATATGCTTCTTTTGCTCCTTTTACAATAGCCTTCTGTTCCTCTATTGATGGTGGAACTAATATCTCAATATTAAGGAAATCGCTTACTCGGATATAGCTCATAACAGAGCCTATCGAAAAAGATGTTACTTGCTGTTTTACATAATCAGCATTTAATTCATTAATTAAATAACTAATATCAATCTGATCCAACAGCAAATAAAAACCGGTTAGATTCTGGGAATAATAGATTGGATGACTATTGGATGACCTATAGTAAGTTGGTTTTATATTTTTAAACCTTAAAGAAACAAGAAGTATATCCTCAAAAGTATAATATGCAGAAACTGTTCGACTCCTTTCATGATTCGATTTATGATTATATTGTTTTTCGTAATCAAATTGATTGTCAGTCAAATCTGAGATCGATAAAATATTTTTATTCGCGTCCAGTACTTTTTCTCGCTTATTATTGTATTTGAGAACTTCTTTGAGTTTTATCTTTTTGTATCCAGCAGGTATTTCAATCTTATTGATAAAATAGCTTCGAACATCTAATCTATAATTATTTTTCTTTATGTCTTCTGTAGATATAGTCCGTACATACTTTTTATCACAATATTCAATAGCATTTAATAATACTTCTGTTTGTAGTATGTTTTTCCCTCCTATATTTTTATAAAACGAAGATCCATCTATAAATTTAACAGATTTTCTGTCATTGAAATTTCCCTTATTTAATACAATTACAGACGTGTTGATAGATGTGTTGTAGAAAATATTTGATGGTAAAGAGATGATCATTTCAACGAATCCGGCTTCTATAACTTCCTTTCGAAGGAGATGTTGTGACTTTTTACTCCCAAACAATAATCCTTCAGAAAAAAGACCAATCAGCTTACCTCCCTGTTTCAAAGCATTGTTAATTCCATTTAGAATAAAAAACTCCTCATAAGAATTTGCAGGTAGGATATCTCCTCCTGAATATAAATAAGGATTTCTCCAATAGCCAAAAGGAGGGGTTGAAACAAGTAAATCATATTGTTTTTCTAAACTATTCCAGTTTTGTATAGAATCTTCTAATTTATAATCATAGACATAAGCATTATTTAAGATTAATCTGATCTTTCCAAGTGCCCACGTGTTTGCATTAATTTCCTGCCCTACATAATGGTGTCTTTTCCCAAAATAGACTCCATATGAAGCTAAACCCGCAAATGGGTTGTATATATCCATGAAGGTGGAGGAATCCCCTAGTTTAAAAATCAGTTTGGATATCTCTAATGGCTGAAAACTTTCCCCAATTCCTTTTGAGAAATCTTTTGCAGTTTGTGTTATTATTTCATCAAATAAAGTGCCCAGATCTTCATCCAAAAACACTTCGTTAAGTATATATGCAAGCTCTTTTACTGTTGATTCTTTTAACATCTTGAAGTCATTACCAACGACATCCCAGATATCAATCAAATTTTCACAACCACTATGATTATACAATATTGAGGTTATAAACTCATAGGCGGTATTATTACCATAGAAATAAATCTTAATATCAGAAAGGAATCCTCTTTTTTTAAGCAATAGCATAAAGGAAACAATGTTTACAACATTGTTTGTTGCGCCATCGCTTTTTATGATGTCTAGTAGGCGAGAAGAAAATTTTCTAATATTCATGTCCATAATATTTTTCCATTTTTCAATTATCTACTGCAAAGGTAAAGAACTACTATGCACTACATCTGCATAGTTTCTGAATTTCTTTCGATTGCCTCTTTCGCCCGTGTTATCATCTTTTCCCGAAGATGTTCCGGTTCCATAATTCGTATCTTATCGATATAGCCCAGCAACAGATTCTCCAACTCGTAGTTGATAATCAGGCTCAACTCTATGGTTGTAGTCTGCTGATTCCGTTCTCTGATTTTCTGAGAACCGTGTAAGGGTTTTGTTTCGACATAAGGGAAAAGAATGTTATCTATTTCCAATATAATACGTTCAATCTCTTTTTCATAAACAGTAACGCCAATAACATCTTCAAAATACTCGTTAAATTCAATATTATTGTTTTCAATATATGGAATATTTGTATAAACTATCTGTTCAATTCTGTCCAATGCCAGATTTGTAACCGATTTCTTTTCTTTCAGATGATCGCAAAGTCCAAACAGAAACCAACGATTGTTGTACTGTTTCAGAAAATATGGATGAAAAGTATATTGTTTGGATTCCTTCTCAAATTTCTTGTAGGTGATATTTAAAGGCTGTTTATTTACAATTGCATTAAAAATATCAGAAAAGAGGTTCAAACCCTTTAAATACGGATTATGTTCAAAGCCGACAATACTTGTCGTCGTCCCTCTCAACTTGAATGTGCTTTCAAATCGTGCGAGTATTTCTTCCATCCAACTAAATTGGGGCATCCCCTTGAAACGATTCAGCATATATATCGTTTCTTTCAGTTGGTTGATTTCCGTTTCATTCAACGGTTGATTATTGATCGAATAGCGCATATCTTCGTAATGATAATATGCTTTTTTCCCATCGCGAGGCTTAACAAGTGGAATATTCCAAATGCTTTCCATATCACTGATGTCTTGACGCACTTGGCGTTCTTTAACTCCATCAATAATACCCGTCTGATCTAAAAGAGCTTTGTTGCATTCTTCTATCAAATCCTCAATATAATATCTTCGACTGGGATTACGAAAGCAATTATCCAATGCTTGATATCTGATTTGAGCGTGTTTATTGGTTGCCATAATTACTATTTGCTACTATTAAACAAATCTTTCATGTCAACATTCAGCAGTTCTGCTATTTTTGCAAACGTCTCAATCGATGGTTGCATGGAATTGGAACACCAACGGGATACAGTAGCCGGATCTTTATCTAACTGCTCTGCAAGCCACTTTCCTGTCTTTTGTTTTTCGACCAATAATACTTTTATCCGATTTATAGGCTTCATATCACTTCCTTTAGTTGATTCCAAATGCAAATATATTGATTTTTCACGAAAACATCATAAGCGAAACTGAAATAAAGAAGTCGAGTAAGGTAGCTTACATCTTCCTTCCTCTCTTTTTCTCCTGTACTTTAGGTGTTTTTCGTTTTGTTTCCTCCGGATTTTGTTCCTGCTTGACTAATCTCGGATCGCTCCACGCTTCCTTGTATTCCATGTCAGATTTATTTTCTTTCCATAAATAGGGATAAGCGCAGCCACCTCCGTACCATTTGACTTTAGCCTTTGTTACATAGCCGTTTTCAATGAGGATTTTATCCCGAAGTCGCATTTCGTATTTTCCGTAATTGACAAATGTATAGGGATGCTCCTTGCTGAAAAATACCTTATCATTTTCGTCATTCAGGAACACATACGCTGAAAATTTACTACGACCGTTCCTCCGATTCATGTTTTCCAGATAGATAAATCTGCCGTCTCTCAGCGTTTCCCACTGTCCGGCAGTCAGTTCAACACCTCCGACGGGTGGCATTTTCGGCTTACTTTCCTGCTGCTCCGGCACTTTTTCTACCTGTATTTTTTCCGCTTCTATGTTCTTCTCAAACTCTTTTTTGAGATTTCCGTAGCTGAATTTCCTGTCAATCTGTGACCCTTTGAGTGAAATATTGTCATAGTTGAACGATATTCCCTCTATTTCTCCGGTAGTTCGTTTCCGCTTAAATTCGACACTGATATCTTTGCTTTGGAGGTAATCCTGAAGTTCTTTTTCACTGGTACAATAGGGTAAAATCGCCTTGATTATATCGTACAAAAGATATTTTACTGCATCAGGGTTCCTCAATTTCTCTCGCTTTACGCGTTCTTTACCCTTTCCATAAGTTAGCCCGTGTCGGTCTTTCAGCTTCTTGCAGACCGTTATATTGCGCTTATAGTCATTATTGACTGATATTAATTTCAGGTCGTTGTCGATGCGGTTATACACAATATGCAGGTGTTCGTTATCCGCGTTATGATGTCGGACAATGATATACTGGGTATTACGGATACCCATCTCGGCCATATATTCTTTCGCTAGTTGTACCATAAAATCATTCGTCATCCGCTCTCGGTCTTCGGGAGCAAGTGATAAGGGGATATGCCCGACAGGCTGCTTTATCTCCTTCCTGCCGGAACGCTGCATGGCAAAGCTTCGGATAATTTCCGCTGTCGTTCCGGCCATTACACCTTCCACTTCAAGCAGCTCTGCCGTTTCGTTCATTACATATCGAACACAGCCCTTAAATGACTTCCCTTTGATATTCTTAGCGATCATTGAACAGTGCTTTTATCCATTCCAATACAACTAAAATCTCATTCCCCACTTTGACAAATCCTGCCTGATTGGCCCGTTTTGCAAGCTGGTTCAGGTTGTTCGCTTCACCGGAAAGCTTGCGCATCAGGTCGAGTTCTTCGAGTGTAAACCGGGACTTGACACCTCCCTTAAGCACCATCTCCCGAGCGTATTGTGTGGCTTTTAACCCCAGCTTCTCTGCTTTTTCCATCACTTTTTTGAAATCCGCTTCGGTCAATTTGACATTGATTGAATGGTCTAATTTCTCTTTTCCTTTCGCCGGACGGCCGCGGAGAGGCTCCGCTCCCGGTTTATTTTCATTCTTCTTTTCCATAACATAGAATTTTCAGGTTATGGAAGCCGGAAACAGTTGTACAAATATCTGTTTCCAATGGAAAGCCGAAGCGGAAATCGACCATCAGGAGAGTGGTTCCGACCACCCCGGTTTCGCGAAGGCTTGCCGGAGGACAACCCCGAAATGCAACCATCGGGCACATGAGGGAAAAGGTTGTCCATTGCGACCTCGAAGCTGCGACCATCGGGAGCGGGTGAAAAGGGAGCTGCCTCGCAGAGCAAGGTGTTTTCGGGTTACCCGAAAGATTACCTTGCTCCTTTGACGGCGTGAAAAAAATAAAGAGGCGGTGAGTCTCTTTGTTTTTTCTTCCAGCGGCAACCTTTGCACTATCCGGGCATAAAACTAATAAGCCCGGATTTTGAAATACGCAGTATTCAAACATGCGACCTGAATTAGTAGTCGCCTTAACATCATTTTCTTTATTCACAGGTCTGATACTTTTAATGATTCAGACCACGAATAAAGTAATAATATTCCTTGAATATCAATAAAATGCGGATGCTGGAGCCGTATGTATAACTCTGCTGCACATTGCTTTTTCAAGCCGGAAATAACTGGTGCGAACTGCCCCGATTTGCCAACTGAAGAATAGAGATGCCGGAGCCGGATGCCGCAAAAATAATATTCTGCCTGTAACTATTCAGACAGGCTGCTTTTCTATCAGCTTACCTATGCAAATCAGACCCTTTCAGTGCATAAGAAACTAACATTGTGCGCTTGTATTCAAGATATTATATATTCGCACTTGAAAGTCTGGAAAACTTAAAATCCGCAGGTTTTAGAAAGAGAAAAACAGCTTATTTCCAATCAGCCTGTAAAACCGTAAAAACTGCCGATTGGCATATCTGACGTTTTTCAAGGCGTTTTTATATTTTGAAGAACTGAAAATTATCAAACTTGAAAACTTGGTGGTTTGGTAATTTGAAAACAATCGAATTTTCAGACTTTCAATAAAATAGTAAGGCTTGATAATCTGATAAATATCTATATGTATCATTCTAAAAATTGAAAGTAAAATGAAAAAGCAACCGTTGTTTATCGCCTTCTCCACCCAGAAGGGCGGCGTTGGCAAAAGTACATTCACCGTGCTGCTGGCAAGCTACCTGCATTACAGGAACGGGTTGAATGTTGCCGTGATGGATTGCGACTATCCGCAATGCAGTGTTTATGACATGCGCAAGCGGGAAATCCGCCAGTTGGAAACCAACCTGCACTACCAGTCTAAAGCCATTGCGCTGTTTGAGTCGCTGGGCAAACAGACTTATCCGATAGTCTGCGCCAAGCCCGAAGAAGGAATTATGAAAGCCCGTGAGTTTCTGGTGGGAGAGTCTGTCGGCTACGATGTGGTATTTTTCGACCTTCCCGGAACCATCAATAACGACGGCGTGATCTCGACCTTTATGTTGATGGATTACGTTTTCGTTCCGATGGCTCCGTCACGGATGTCAATGGAGAGTACCCTCTCGTTTATTATTCCAGTTAGTGAGTTGCTGGCCGAGCACGAGGATTTCAACCTGAAAGCGATTCATTTGTTCTGGAACCGCGTAGACGGACGTATCAAAAAAGAGTGGCTCGAACACTACGAGGATATTATCCGGCAATTCGGGTTACCGCTCATGCAAACCGTTATCCCGCAATCTGTCCGCTACGACAAGGAACAATCCATCGAGGGTAGCGATGCGGTCTTTCTCTCCACTATCTTCCCGGCGGATAAAAATCTGCTCAAAGGCAGTAATCTGGATTTGCTGGTGGATGAGATTCTGGATATTATTCGGCTCTATAACGATTTGTGTGGGTAATCCCTAAACAACTATCTTTAGGGGCAAAAACAAATCATGAACAGTCAGGAGATATTTGGTATAGCATTAGGCCTTTCGGAGCCTTGGTTTATTGAACGGGT
>JAAZBG010000274.1 GCA_012513915.1 Fibrobacter sp. | reverse complement strand
TGGTAACCGGATATATGTTTCAGAAACAAATGTCAAAAAACCAAATTTATTTGCTAAAAATACCGCTATGATTGCAGTTGTATGCCTGTAAAAGGGGGTCAGTATTTCAAAAATGCCTTCAACTGCCGATGATGTAAAACACAAATAAGCAAGTGGCCAAAAGAGCCTTTTAAAAAGTGAGAATCCACCAATGTAAATTACTATACCCCAAATCCCAGTGATCAGTGCCCCTTCAGAAAGTAATAGTGTTGATGTCGACGAACCGATAAACAATAGCAGAAATGATATAAGAAGTACTGATGTTCCCGCTGGTATATTTGGTTTGATGGGTACATTAAAGTAGTGTTCTTTACGTGACCAGATAATGAACATCGCGATTATTAAAATTAAAATATGCCAGCTTAAACCGCGCTCAAGTATCGCTTCAAAACTTTTAAAATAAGCAATAGTGAAGCAGAGTAGTATGCCCAAAGCAAATAAAAGAGGCTTTATAGCAATCACTTTCAAGTAGATGCCCTCTATGAGGATTGAGAACGTTTACTGATTCTGGCATTATTGTAGTAGTAACTGTAATACTTTTTTGGAACATCATCCTCACACATGTTGAGTACGGAACCAATAACTTTCTTTTCAATCATAGGATAATCCTTATGAATAATTTTCCTCAGTTTAACAACATTTGTAGTACCTGACCGGATAACAAACAGGTATTTAGAGACAATATTACTTAGAATTGCAGAATCTGCAGTTACTCCGATTGGAGGAGAGTCGAATATCACAAAATAGTTATTTTCCTGCAACTCTTTTTTTAGTTCAGCAAGTGCGGCACATTGAAGCAACTTTTGAGGGTTGTCAGATAGTTGGCCTGCAGGGATTATTGATAGATTTTGAATGGTAGTCGGTTGTAGTGGTAATTGGATAGTGATTGATTGCCCTTTGATCTTTTCGAACAGGTAATCTGACAGACCAGGTGATTTTTTAACATTAAGTATTTTATGTGCAACACCTCTTCGAAGATCACAATCAATCAAAACTGTTTTAACTCCATATTCTGCAAATGATATTGCAAGATTGGCCGCAACGGTAGATTTCCCCTCATTCATTTCAAGGCTTGTGACGACCATACTTTTGTCCGGATTGTCATAATAATCAAGTTGTATTTTAGTAGTTAGCGATCTGAATAATTCAATTGCACTTGCAGGTTGAAGATCCGGCGTATTGATAAGTATCTCACCCTCATAAGGCTGTATTTGTTTAGACTTTTCTGTTTTAGGCATTGTTATTTTTGGAATCGACTCAAGAAACCTGTATGGCAATAGTTTGGCAAGTTCCTGTTCTGATCTTGCTGTTTTATCAATAATGTCAAATCCGATTGCCGGGCCAATGCCGAATAGTAATGTACAGACAAGAACAATCCCGAGACATTGCAGATACTGCTGCATTTTTGACGGTGGAAATGGTTGTAGTGCATATTCCATTACATAGTACTCTGAATTCTCCACTGAAACTGATACTTTTGCTTCATTGTAGCGAGTGAGAATTTTTGAGTAAATATCATTATCAATTTCCTGTTTTTTCTGTAATTCAGCAAGTTGTAATTCCTGAGAAGGCAACCCATGTAATTTAGATGTAATTTTTTGCATGGACATATTTCGTTCCGCAATAGTTCTTTTTTGTTGCGCAATATAGGTGTCAAGAGCCTGCAGTGCACGACTGTTTATTGCATTCATCTTGGTTTCAATTTCTGAAAATATCGGGTGTGATTTAGCATAGTTGTTAAGTGCACTCTCTTTTTCTGCGATAACCTGAGTAAGGTTCGATTGCAGTGATGGTGCGGCAATATTCCCTCTTATTTGAAGGAAAACGATTATTTCATTGAGTATCGGGACTTTTTCATCAGCTGGTGCATTCTTCCATTTGTCCTTTAGTGTCTGTGCATCCTCAATGTTTGCATTTGATTCATAGGAGCCGGTTTCAAGTGCAATTAACTCGGCCATCGACTGTTGGGTACCTTGACTTAACCCGACCGAAGGGTTTTGAGCTAAAAATGCTTTAAGGGTACTTTTTGAAAGAGACGATTGCTGTTCAGCAATACCTAATTGGCGTTCAAGTTCTTCAAGCGTTTTACTCATCCGCTTCTTTTTATTCTCAAGATTCTGAGCAATAAAAAGATCTGACATGGAATTGACAACTTGTGTTATCAACGGGTAATCTGTACCTTCCAGCGATAATGTTATATAATAACGATCTTGTTGAAAATTGGGATTTATAACTTTAAGCCTTCCAAGAATCCGATCAATAGCAAATCTGGGTGCAAGAACTGAAAATGTAAAACTCTGAGGATCCTTCAGGAATACTTCTGCAAACTTCAGGTACATACCCTGTACAGACAGTCGTTGAAGAGTTGAGATCGTCCCGCTTTCTATCACCTTTCCCTTGATTCCAGCGGCCTGGTTTGTAAAAAGCAGTGTATAATTATTGATGTTCTTTTTGTCAATTTTGAACTCGTACAAACCTACTGCCGCTGTTGAGTCAACAGATACAGAGTCAAATATATCATATCGGGAGTGATCTGAAATAACTAACTGTAAAGATAAATTGTTTACAATCTTGTAAATAAAACCTCTATTATAAAAAAGACGTTCGTTATTCTGACCCGATATAGAAAAATCGTCCATGTTTCTTTTTTTGGGATTATCAAGACCAATAATGGTAGTGACAGTCAGAGGTGGTCTTTTAAGAAGCCCCATTTTCAAAACGATAAGACCTGACACTATAGCAGCTAATGGTGCAACTATAATGATATAAAGCCGCCATTTCCAAAATAGCCGGGCATAATGGCGGATATAATAAATAAAGTCGATATCTTTTAACGAAGTTTGTTGATGCATCATTGGATTAGTCGTCATCTTTTATCAATCTGTAAGTTTGGTATGCTGTTAATGCAGTCATGGCTGTTGATAGTGTAAAGGTTAGAACCGGCATGATATCCTGACGGAACACATCCCAGAAAACAACCTTTGGTTTTACTGTAACACATAACTGATCACCGGATTTAAAACCCATATTTGTAAGGGATATTCCTGATTGGAACGGCGCAATAACATTGTCTGATACAATTGTACCGTTACGTTCCCAGCGGAGCTTTTTCAATCCATCTTCTCTGGCAACTCCGCCAGCCATCTGTACTGCGTCCCAAAGTGTGCTTCTTGGTTCTATCCAATAAAGCCCCGGCCGATAAAAGCCACCAAAAAAAGAAACACGCATATAGGGTGTAACATTAATATTAGGAAAACGCAGATAATCAGAATACTCTTTTTTGAGAAGATTTATAAAATCCTCACGGGATCTGTTTCTAAGTGAAACAAGACCAAGAATTGGGAGGTTAACATTGTACTCGTTATCAATGTGGTAAAAACCATTAAGAAACAATGCCGAATCAGGATAAACTGAAATTTTTATCGCTTCACCCGGATTAAAAATTACTGTAGTGTCTTTTTTTACAACAACAGCAGAATCCCGAACAGGTTGTTGCTGGGCAAAAGAAACTGCAACAACGGTCACTAGTAAAATTAGAAATTGTCGTGCCATCATTACCTATCCTATCCTATACTAAATATCTGGTGAGAAAACGAACGATTATAGCAACAATAATTTACCACAGAAAGTTTAAAAGGACACAGAGAATACAAAAGTATACGATACCTGTCAATCACACCTTTATAGTGATCTTAAAATCAGCTTACTATGCTTACCCTCAAACATTCAGCTAATTGTATTGCACCCTTTACTCTGCATTTTATGCATTTCTGTAGTTAAAAGATCTTCAAAAAACAAAATACATTTTTTCGTATTGGAAAGAAATGATAATTCTGATTTTTTTAAAGAATTGGGATTATGAAGTGACGAGTGACGGGTGACGCGTAACGAGTAGGAATGAAGAGGTGACGGGTGACATGTGACATGTAACAAGTTGGAATGAAGATGTAACACAAACATCCAAAGCCCGCAGGGCTTCAAAAACTTGTCACTCGTTACGTGTCACTTGTCACTTCTTCACCTAACATGATCTGAAATTTCGTAACCGTTTTTCAAAAGTGTCAAGTTCGATCTCTTTAAGAAGGGATCGTAACTTTAACGGGCCAATTTTTAAATTTTTATATTCGTTTGACTGTAGTATTGACAGCAGCTTGAAAAAACTGCATGGACCATGTTTTGCAATAGCATTGAGAATGCAATCAATAGGATCATTTGAAATTTTGTGCAGTGGTGATTCTTCATTTGGGTACACCTGGATTTGCATGCTCTGAGCTGCCTGGTGACGATCAGGCGGTTTTATTGGCGCAGTAACCTTAATTTCGGAATAGATATATTTTAAGCACTCTGTCACAGATGGAAACGTTTGTATCATTAAGTGAAGCTGCAGAGAATCGAATACCTGTTGAAGATCCGGTTGAAAGTCAGTTAGAAAAAGAGTACGGTGTTCATCTTTGAGTTGTTTCTGTTCTGCAATAAAAAGTCCCCAACCAGCACTGCTGATAATTGAAACATCTTTCATATCAAGGATCAAAAAAGTATGCTGCTGCTTATTGGCGTGTAATGAGTTTTTAAGGCTGGGTATTGTGGATTGCAATATATTTCCAGTAAGTTTAAAGATGACTATCGAGTGTGATGTGTATTGAATATTGATTCGGATTGAAAGGTCATTTGAGTACACCGGTTTAGGTTCAAGCATCTTATCGTTACTGCATTTTCCCGGAAGTGCATGAATAAGGCCATTTTTATTGCTATCAGGATCAAGACTGTCCGTTTTGCTGGTTATTGTCATGATGGTCGCTCCTTAAGAGACCTCTCCCCCCTGCCCCCCTCTCCCAAAGAGCGAGGGGGGAATAAAGAAATTCTTCTCCCCCTCTCCTATGGGAGAGGGGGGCGGGGGGTGAGGTCTCTTCTGTTATTATAAAACACAACCACAAAAAAATCGAGACTACTATTTCAATTTTTATCACTCGTTACCAGTCACACGTCAGTTGTCACTTTTTTTATCATCCTCGAAACCTATTTACATAAAAAGTGCGTTAAAATATATTCAGTTAGAATTTGATTCTGTACAACATGATCAGGTGTTCATTGCGGTTTTTTCCGTTTGGAGGGTAC
The DNA here is from genome assembly GCA_012513915.1 of Fibrobacter sp. Lineage (GTDB taxonomy): Bacteria > Fibrobacterota > Chitinivibrionia > Chitinivibrionales > Chitinispirillaceae > JAAZBG01. Next base: position 298 of record JAAZBG010000274.1, on the reverse strand, counting down.
TAAATGCTGTTGTATACAAAAATTGTGTTTGCTTTGACCATTAGTGTGTTACTTGTCTCCTGCGATATTGGTAAAAGTCCCGAAAAACTCTTTGATGATGCATCTGAAGAGATTAAAAAGGGTAAAGTGACATCAGCGTATAAACTGTTGAAAAAGGCCGCAGAAAAAGAACCAAAAAATGTCAAATATTCATGGGCTGCTGCATCGACGGCACCAAATCAGAATGCAGCGTTTATCCATACAAAAGCCGCATGGGACAATGGACTCAGAAATCCACTTGTTCTGTTAAAGCTTGCTG
>JAAZBG010000273.1 GCA_012513915.1 Fibrobacter sp. | reverse complement strand
ATAAAGGGGGGGATTATTTTTGAATAGCCCGGATTAGTGTTCAAAACGGTTTAAATTCACTCAGGAATTAGAAATGAATCCAGTAGTAAATAGAGTTCTTCCGAATCATGAATCGCGAATTACTAATAGCCTTGCCAGTTAAGGAGAATTATGCCTTTTAGTAAATTTATTATTGTTAGTATCGTTACAGCATTTATGATGTTGACATCGTGTGCGCCGCAGCTGAAGCGATTTTATGATGGGCATTTTTATATTGAGGATGCCATCTATGAGAATATGAGCCTGCAATTTATTATCACCTATAAACGCGGATGGTATCTGTTTACTGAAGAATACGAGATGGATAATGCGACAAAGGCATTTGCCCGATCGCTTCACAAACGCAATCAGGAACTTCTGTATGCCGGAGCAACCGCTGACGGGCTTTACGGGTCGCGATGTATTGCTGCCAACTTTAATTTTCCGGTTGAGAAGTTTGCAAGCAATATTCATAACGCAAACAAAAGCGATGTACAGAAGGAATATGGCTTAACAAAAGCAGTAATTGGTGAACTTCCCGCTTATAAGTGGGTTTATGATCAGATGGGATTCCGTTTTGTTGAGTATTTCTTCAAGATTAACACCTGTAATATCAGAATTGCATTCTGGACAAAAACGGAACTGTTCAATAACAATATCGGCGTTTTTGAAGATATTATCAGTACGATATCGCCGAGCGGGCCCTTTTTGTAACGTAAAAAGTTGGCCTCACCCCCCAGCCCCCTCTCCGCAAGCGGTAGAGGGGGGAGTGAAATGAATCTTGTCTTGTTTATCTTTTTATTGTGTAAATTATATGAAATGTCAATAAAACGTACTTTTTATTCTATGGTGCTGTCGAAAATGTTGGCCTCACCCCCGGCCCCTCTGGTCCTCCAACCACTTCGATGCGTCGTCCACTGGCGCGTAGAGGGGAGTGAATTGAGTATTGTCTGATTTAGCTTTTAATTGTTAAATCATATGAAATGTCAGACGTTTCTTTAACAATTATTAGGCATTACATTAAGATTCTTTGATTCCCCGTTAAGGATTCAACATCATTAATTGCATATTCTGACCGGATTTTCCTGAAACGAGATATAGGTTACCTGAATGAACTGCACCTGACAATTCGCTTCTAATCTGATTTCGTGAAGCACGCTTACCGTCAAGTGTATAAATCTGGATATCATCGTTCAGAGCTCGTACGCTTGCAGCAGTTGCCATTCTACTCCGTTGTGGATTTTGTATTGCAACATCCCCGATACGTGGCATATATTGTCTGTCAGCAAGACTTAGAAATGCATTGGCATATCTCTTCCCAAGTTCCCGCATTCCTTCAGGATTGAAATGATAGGGATCATCTGCATCCGTCTGCACCCCAAGATTCTTTGATGATGCAAGCCCGCAACCCGGATATGATTTTGCAAATGCATTAATCGCAGTATTGCCACCAGCGCAGCAGGCTTTTGAATCCTGGCGGAGTTCACCAACAATAACGGGGATATTACCTGGAAGTGAAAGATCTTTTTTGAGATCATCCATAATCTGTTTGGCAACATCACCCCAGGCTTTACTGCCGGAACCGCTTTCACCCTGATGCAGCAGAATTCCTTTAATGACTCCTGTCTGCTGCGCGATTTTGCATCTGTTAAGCATCCAATCATAAGGGCTTTTGTTTCCAAGTGTTGGATGAGCCCAGTTCGGTATATTAAAATTACTTCCTCCTTTCACAAAAACCTGTAATCCCTGACCAGATAATGCACAGGGAATGAGCCCGATTTTAATATCGCTGCGAATGGAGTCAAGCATCGTTTTTGCGAACCAGTCTCCCGGACTGACTCCCTCATTGCAGATATGAAGCCCCGGTGAGGCAGTGTACCATTTGTCAGCGGTACGGCCTTGTGGTGAATTTTTACAGGCAACAATAGAACCGGCATTACACGTAGTGAATGCGAGTACTTTTACCCGTGGAGATGTATCACAATCTGCAGCATTGAGTGTCCCGCTGCCAGACCCGCCAAGCGCTACTCCGGCTCCCCCACCAGCCATGTTTGATTGTCCGAAAAGAAGATAGCAATGGAAATTCGGATCTACCTGTGCCTGTACGGCTGTTATTGATACTGCAATACCTAAAAAGATTGCAACATATTTGCTTAACATCATATTGGGGCCTCCATCAATTGTTATTTGCCAAACGATTTGAATTCTTATTGATTATTGGTATACATTCTTCTGTGTCAGTCTATACTATAAAGAATTTTATCAATATAGTATTACATATAGTCCAAACGTAGTACATTATTCGTTTAGTCCACAAATAATAAAGTCAAAAAACGTTCCTGTAAAAAATGTACATAGGAAGGTTCAATTTTACCACAGAGAACACTGAGGACACTGAGGACACTGAGAAAAAACGATTGGGTTAAGAAAATGATTATCAATATTATGGTAGAATTCAAAATGAGGTTGAACAAATCACCTTAAAACCAATAATTCTTATCTCTGTGTTCTCCGTGTCCTCTGTGGTTAATTAAAAACCATCACATTAACATTACTGCCCTTTTAACATCATCGCCCCCATTGACACCTGCATCAACTATAATGTTTTTTTATCAATGAACATCACTACATTAAACTGAATATTACCTCATATATACAGGACTTTGGATAAAATGTAAACGGAATACCAGGGTTACGTGGACAACTAAAAAACCAGCTTTCAATGCATGCATATCCTAATCTATTTGTAAAGACAGCAACCGTGCAGTTCACAATTCCCTTCGTTGACAACACAAGTCAGAGCTCTAACAACCGATGGTCACTTGAGTTATATACCTGCTTAAGACGTTGTATCAAAAAAATTGCTGAGGGTAATGTGTCGACAGGTACCCATCGAGTTTCTGTTAATCCGGAACAGGACAAATTTAAAGTATTTGCACAGGGAACGTATTTTTGTGTGTTACGGGTACTTGGTCAGGAACAGGCGGTTAAGCTTGTCAGGGTAAGATAATAGCCTCACCCCCCTGGCCCCCAGTTGTTCGCCCCCACCCCAGCTCAAAGCAGCTGGACCTCCCCCGCAGGAGGGAGGCGTAATTGTTTAAAATCAAAACATTACCTCCCTCCTACGGGGTCGCTCGGTTTTACGAACGGGTGAAGGGCGAGCGCACCAGCACACAGCCATCTTGTCAATACTAAGTTGACGACATTGCCCCCTGCCCCCCTCTCCATTAAGCATGGAGAGGGGGTATGAATTGAATCTTGTCAGATTTTACATTTTTATTTTCACACATTTTCAGTGCCGTCAGGCTAATGCGTGTCCACCCGAGCACAAGGCTGTATGACCTTACCTGCAGGGATGTATAATTGTTTTAGAACTACTTTATTACTTTCCACAAAAACCTGTTATTACAAATAAAAATTCAACAGCGAACATACAGCTATAGACCAGATATTGCACGTTATATATATTTGAATAGATTCAACAAATTGTCGCATGCGTTTTTTAAACGTACGTGATTTACGCGATTCAGATTGTACTATTGCATGGATTACATTGTGGCTTCCAGCCCGACGTAATGTATCACCCATACTGTGACAAAAATGTCACAGCTTAATATGTAATGAAATCAACCGTGAACCGCGCGAGAGGAATAATCAATATCAGTGTATACTGAGTAAAGAAAGGATTATGTATGGTGTATGGTAATCGTCCGCAAACCGATGATGACTGGCGTAAAATCTGGATCAAGAAACTATCCAAAAAATTATCACTGGAACAGATCGGCCTGGATGAAATAAACAAATCGATCGCCGTTATCAATAAGTATCTGATTGAAAACAAGGGTAATCCCAGGGCCATTCCAATACAAGCTTTGGATTCATTCATTGTGTCGAATGGTTCCGATGCGATTGATACCCTATTCTACTTTTATCAATATATCGCAGAATCTGTTATTCACTGCGAGAGAATACAATTCCACCAGAACAGAAATGTAAGTGTAACAGAAAATGCCGATCAAAACGATTGCGATTTTGACGATACGACCGATTGCAACAACAACACAACCGATGCGTTTGTAAACAATAATGAACGTCAAAAACTTCTTGAAGATCTGAAACGGGAGATTAACGTAAGAAATTTCAGCTCAAATACACTCAAAAACTACATGGCCGGTGTCACACAGTTTCTTGACAGGCTAACAATTGAGTCGTCAAAGGACTGGATTAAAGCTTTTAAAGACCACATGATATACCTTAGAGACGAGCGAAAGCTTGCATCAACAACGATTAACCTCTACGCAAATTCGATCCGTTTTTTTATTGAGGAGGTATTGGATATCCAACCGGGTGAGGACATTTTAATAAGAATGAAAACCGGTAAATCGCTTCCAAAGGTACATTCCCTCGAAAGTATTAAAAAGATCATAAATGCTCCAACAAATTTCAAGCATCGTTTAATTCTGATGATAACCTACGGCTGCGGTTTACGATTAAGCGAAGTACATTCGTTACAACGTGGACATATTGATTTTGAGAGAAAAGTAGTCAATATTCGAAAGGGAAAAGGTAAGAAGGATCGTGTTGTAATGCTTGACGATGCTCTTGCGGAATTGTTGATTAACTGGATGAAAACAGGGGGTGGAAAGGTTTATTTATTTGAGGGGTATACAGATGGCACCCCCCTATCGCGGAGAACCATTGAAAAGATTTTTGAGAATGCCTGTATTAAAGCAGGTATTGATTCAAGAGGTGGCATTCATTCATTACGTCATAGTTTTGCAACACACCTGCTTGAGCAGGGAGTAGATTTACGGTATATACAGGAGCTTCTCGGACACGCGTCATCAAAAACTACCGAGATTTATACGCATGTTGCAATGCACAAACTCGTAGCGATTCGCAGTCCGATTGGAGGATTGTTAAAGAAGGATTAGCAAATCAAAGTACTGTTGAAGGATACTTCCGATACACAAAAAACTTAGGAATGCGTTAAAAAACGCATTCCCATTATAAAAAACGACCAGTGTTGGAAGAACGAAATTTTACACGCACATCAGACTGAATTATATTACAAATATGACATTTTCACCGGTTTCGATGAAATTTTGTCCAGAGTATCTACAGCTCTGACATAAAATAACCCACCCATTCTGAGAAAAAGTGTACCACCATTTTTTGTCGCATAGTTTTTCAGTATACCGAACGTATTTGTTTATAATAAAAAACCCTTACTATACCATCCGCAAGTGCATCAAAGTATAATAAGGGTATGAAATTTAAAAACGACTACAATGAGATCATAGCTTT
>JAAZBG010000272.1 GCA_012513915.1 Fibrobacter sp. | reverse complement strand
TTCCCCCTGATGAAAAAGTATGCCTTTGATGACACCCTTTTCCTGGGCGATTTTGCAGCGTTTTACCATCCATTCATAAGCGCCACTGGTAATTTTCTTAGAGCCATTTGTTGGTTGTGTATGTGCATCGATAGGGGCATTTCTTCCTTTCATGAACACCTCTAATTTCTGTCCGGATAACGCACAGGGAACAAAACCAATCGTTATATCAGATCGAATTGAATCAAGTAACGTTTTCCCAAATGCATCGGCAGGTCCAATCCCTTCATGACAATTGTGATAGGATGGAAATGCTGTATACCATTGGTCAAATGTCCGTTTGAGTGTTCTGTTTGGACAGGGATATGGGGTTCGGTTACAATCACCCCATGCAAGGACTTTTATTCTCGGAGTTGTGTCGCAATAATCATCAACCCCTTTAGTACCTTCTCCATCGTACTGACCTGCTGCGCCGCCAGCCATATTGGATTGCCCGAAAAGCAGATAGATATGAAAATTCGGATCAGGTTCGGCAAAGCCGGCTCTAACAAGGAATACTGCGATAAAAGAAAAACAAAACAGGTATTTAAACATAAACAATTTCTACCCCCACAAAAGGATTCCAGTCTCAACACAACCTCTATAATATAATACTACAAAAAAAGAATACCTGTTTTTTACAATTATAGTCCGGATTATCGTTCACAGTGTGTGTACAGAGCAGAATTATGTATACATATTGTGTACGTTATTTTGGTCATTTTTTCACTATAAAAGGAAATCTCAAATCATCATTCTTATTTTATGCATATGACTAACAGTTTACTTAGTATTTCTGAAAATATATTATTTATATAAATGCAACCTTTTCATAAGGAGATAATGTGAAAATACTGTTTTTAGCATTTCTGCTTTCATGTACTACTTATTCACTGGCTGCAATGAAGGATGCCTATCAGATCTCCGGAACTGTAACAAAAAAGGGAGGTGGGCCACTCGAAAAGGTGACAGTTCTGCTTAAAGGTAAAAATGTCTCAGTGCAGACTGGAACCGATGGGACTTTCAAACTATCCGTACCACTTGCACTAAGGTTAAGTACACAACAGAAACAGAATTTATCTTTTGTGATTCAGAATAATGCAGTAACATTTTTACAGGGAGCAGGAAAATTAAATGGTAATGTGACTATTTTATCCGGGAATGGAAAATGTATAGGGTCAACCGATTTTTCCGGACTCAATCCTGCAACTGATCAGATAGCTCTTCCACTGCTTGCATCCGGTATTAATATCATCCGTGTAACTGCAAATGGTAACGTCTATACATGTCAGGTTGTTCAATTGGGAAACAAATTGCATCTATTAAACAAGCATATCACCTCATCTTCCGATGCCGGATTTTCTGTTACTAAATCTGCTGCGATGTATGCGGCGGTCGATACAATCGTTGCTACAAAAACGGGATATAAGAGTGTTTCATTACCGATTGAGTCTTTTACACTCAATAATGTTTCAATCGAGATGGACAGCATCGTGGAAACTGGAGATATCGCCTGGGGCCGTAAAGAAAATCCAACCGCTGATTGTAAAGTTGGTACACTGCCTGAGTACAGTGCTCTCAAGGCGAACTCAAAATTACCTGATCCATTCCTGAAGCTGGATGGAAGCCGGATCAAGAATAAGAGTGAGTGGGCGTGCCGCCGTGAAGAGATCCGCCAGCAACTGATAAAGTATGTATTCGGCGAAAAACCAATCCCCGCCAAAGGGTCTGTTACCGGTACTGTAAGTACTACCAAAATTTCTGTAAAAGTAAGTGAAGGCGGCAAAAGTTGTTCATTTGATGTGACTGTTAATATGAATGGAGCAACACAACCGGCACCTGCAATTATCAGTTACGGAGCTGGTGCGTCGGCTCCCACAGGAGTTGCAAAAATCACGTTCACTGCAATTGAGGGTGGCAGTGGTGCAAAAAATGGTCCGTTCTATACTTTTTACGGTTCAAACCATCCTGCGGGCTATCTGATTGCTCAGGCCTGGCAAATCAGTCGTATAATTGATCTTCTCGAACAGAATCCGGGTATCATCGATCCTTACAGAATCGCGGTGACTGGATGTTCACGTAATGGTAAAGGTGCATTTATCGGTGGTGTACTTGATAATCGCATCGCATTGACTATTCCGGTGGAGTCAGGGATTGGTGGTACCGTCGCATTACGCCTTGTAGAGCAGCTTGATCCTAAAGGGGAGTGGCCTTATCATGCGATCAGTTACGTACGCTGGCTCTCTGAAGTTGCACTCGGTAAGTTCACTACAGGTAATAATGCAAATGCTGATAATACAGACAGGCTTCCGGTTGATATTCATTCAGCAATGGCCTTGATTGCGCCGCAGGGGCTCTACATTGTTGATAACCCGAGTGGAAACTATGCTGGACTTGATGCACGCTCGGCCTGGGTGACCGGAAATGCTGGTAAAGCGATCTTTGAAGCACTTGGTGTAGGTGATCACTTCGCCTATGAAGGAGCCTCAGGCTCTCACTGCCAGTGGCGTACTCAGTACAACGCCTCTCTTAATGCAATGATTGATAAGTTCCTTAAAGGGAATAAATCTGTCAACACAGGGAAGGTTAACACCGATCTTGGTAACAAACCGGATCCGAAACAATACTACGACTGGGATGCAACCGAATTACCAGGTGAACTGTGGTGAGCAACCGGAACACAGTTACTCATTAAAATTACCTGATTTAAAGTCCTGCACTACTTCTCAATAGTGTCCGCGCGAAGGTGGCATCCTTCGCGTATCCGGACAACGTAATTCTGTTCTTCTCAATTCAAAATTCATCTTTTATATCCTGATTTGACAGTAAGTCTCTAAAGCATTATATTAAACAAAACTGTGAAATTTAGTTAACTATTGCCCGAACCACTTGAAAAACTACCGGTAAGTGCAGGTCCTCATGAGTTGTGACGGGAAACATGTAATTACCGAAGTAAAAAGTCATCCTGGTGGTGCATCCAATTTTAACTTGATGATAGAGGCAGGATGTATTGAATCATTGCAGTTTTAAATTCAAACCCTGAACCGGTTCTGTCACAAACGATAATTCAGTTTGAGAAAGTATGGATTTCCTCTGAAGGAAGGAATATTATTATGAATACTCGCTCTATCCTGCTATGTTTTACTATTGTAATTGCGGGGCAGTGGTTGACAAAACCTTTCGCTGATAACCCGATTATTCAGACATGTTACACTGCTGACCCGGCTCCACTGGTTTTCAATGACAGGGTGTATGTGTATGTCGGTCATGATTCATCTGCCGCCCCCAATAATTCGTATCTCATGCGGTATTACAAATGTTATTCTTCAGCGGATATGGTAAACTGGACTGATCATGGTATCGTTTTGAAAACGAGTGAGTTTAAATGGGCTGGCGGTGAAGCTAATGCTGCACAGGTAGTTGAACGTGATGGTAAATTTTATTATTATATCTCGACAAATGCTACAGGCGGGATTGCACTTGGGGTAGCGATTGCAGATAATCCTCTTGGACCGTTTAAGGATATAGGGAAGGCTCTTTTAACTGCAAATCAGTTCACTGGTTGTAATGCAACGCATAGCTGGCGCGGGCTTGATCCAACAGCTTTTGTTGATGATGATGGTCAGGCATATCTT
>JAAZBG010000271.1 GCA_012513915.1 Fibrobacter sp. | reverse complement strand
GGTTGATTAATTCCTATTAGCGCAAGAATACAACCCGCAGCAATTACCTTAGGAACAAATGAAAGTTTACTAAAAGTTAATTTTTTCCCGGAGGTCTCAGGTGCAGCGTTCAGGACATACTGTACCTGTTTGGATAATTCATTAAAAGCTTTTGTTATAGTTCCATGTTGCTGGTATTGAGAAACCGGCAAACCTTCATCCTGGGCATTGCGTACAGTTGCTGATTCGGGTATTTCAATATCAAACATTATCGACTGGGGCAACAACGAGACACCGGAACTTCCGTGAAATGCAACCTGCTCACATAAATTCTCAAGATACTTCCTGTTTTCAACCATTGTTTTCGTTTTCCCGACCAGTTTGCTATCCTGCTTTCCGAAAACCTCATTTTTTACAATTCTGATTTTAATTGCCGGATGATGTGTCGAGAGTTCTTTTACATTTGACAAGTAGTCCCTGAGACTTTTGGTCGACAATGCGTTTAACGTAACAGGAATAAGGTTGAGCGAACAGTTTAAATACAATGTTTTCGTCAATGAATTCCAAACAGACGGTGTATCAATAACTATGTATTTGTAATACGCCCTGCAAATTTTTAAATTGTAAACAAGATTTTGGAGATGAAAAATATTCGGAACTTTAAAGAGATCTGTTCCCGCTGGAATGAGATCAAGAGACGGCTGGATCTTAACAGCCAGCTCTTTTATATTATCCTTGCCATACACCTGATGAAAAAGTTTCTCTTCAGCCTTTCTCATGAGCTTATGCGCTTTAATTAATGTAGACTCGCACTCGTCCTCACAGGTGTTGATAGAATATCTTCGTCTCAATAGCTCCCAGGAGCTATTTGTAACTGTTTCGGAATCATGTCCTAAAGCAACACTCGCACTACCTTGAACGTCAAGATCTATAACAAGTGTTGGTCCACGATGCGACAATTCAGCCGCAAGGTTGGTTGCAACAGTAGACTTACCAACGCCACCCTTAATATTTGCTATGTGTATACTGCCGCCATTATCAGAATCGGCAAATATCAGTGTACTTTTTGTTCTTTCGATCATGTTAACAAACTGACTACTAAATAATCTTTGTGTTCAGGTTACATTTCTACATAATCGAACCTCAGACAGGTAAAACAGCAGTATACCAAACCAATTAATAATTCTGCTGCACCAGTTCAGAAATCGCATTTATATCTGCTGGTTTCTGCAGGATCCGATCTTTTTCATGACGTGTACGATCTTGAATAAAGTACATGTCCTCATCTGCATTATATAATATAACCGGTGTATTTTCAAGTTTCTTACCAATTTTGAAATAGTTGTAAATAGCGCGACCTTTTTTCCATGTTTCCATATCAAGAACCAACAGATCAGGCGATGACTCATCAATTAATGTCATCAAATCGTTGGATGAATAAAAGTCAATAACATCTTTATGATGTTTCTCAATTGCACTTTTCAACTCTTCTCTTCTTTTTCTGGTATCATCCATTATAATAATTTTCATTCTATATCCCTTATAATATATCAGTTTATACTACTTTATGATAACTAAATTTTAAATCAACCACCAATTTCAATTACTGCAAGAAGATTTTCAGCTTTCTGATGATGCTCTATCGCATTTGTGTCAGCCATGATTTTCTTGCAAAGCTCAATCACCATGTTCTTGTCTGAATCTTTCTGAAGCAGAGCTATTTTCCAACGGATAGCACCATGACGATATGCGGCATTTGGATTGGCAAGTGCTTTATTATAACTCGCTATTGCAGCGGTAACATCTCCTTTTGCCTCATAACAGGCACCCAGCCCCTCATATGATTGCGCACCAATAAACTCTTTCTCTTTTGACGAAATTTTGTAATACTTCTCAGCATCATCATATTTAGCAGAATCAAGGTAAAGCCCTGCTAAAAGAAATGCACTTTGCATCCCCTGTGGCGAACCCGGGTGCTTATCTGCGATAATCTTAAGATTTTCTGCTGCTTTAACCAACTGATTCGTTTCGTATTCGATCATAGCTGTTCCAAATGCATTCTGAATCTTAATATTATTGTTTTTGTTGTAAAAATTGATACCAATAAATGCAATGAATCCAACAATAACAATTACAAGCAGATTCAGAAGTTTCTTCTGATTTTTATGAAGGTAGTCTTTTGCATCAAACAAAAAATCCATCACTGGATCGTCTCTCAACTCCCGTTTTTGCTTGTTGTACTTAATATCCAAAATTATGCCTCCTGTGTTTAATCATTGTAAAATTAATTTCATAAAATAAATTATGGAAAAACTAAAATGATGAATCATATTAATGATTAAGACTTACAAAATACTTAAAATCATGAAAAAGTCAAATTATGATCAAATATTTACACATTGAAGTTTTTAGAATAATACTGTTTTTAAAATTCATTTAGCCACTTATTTATTCAACCTGGAATGTCCAATGGGAAATTACGAATCTTGCTAATCTATTGAAAATATTGGGAATTGCCATTCCTCAACATACCGCAATCCTGGTATGCCTCGTCATGGCGCATCCCACTATTTCTCAATATCTTAGCAACCTTCATCAATTCCTGTTGGACAATCCGGGTTAAGACTATATAATATTTGTACAGTCACATATATAATACTATTTCTTATTAGTTAATTATACAGCTGAATAAATTCTGAAATTTTACATCCGGTATTCATGTATTGAACAGCTGAGGTTTAAATGATGGATGAGTTAGAAGATCCTGTTGAAAAATTAGTAGTTCAGCTTAGAAATCAGAATGAGCTTCTTAAGACACAACTCATGAGCTCCTCAATGATTCATGAACTAACAAAAGTTCTGCATACATGTACAGACTTTGAGGGGATTACTAAAACAATACTCCTTGCAATGCAGGAGATTCTTGAATTTGATCGAGTAATATTATTTGAAATAGATCAGAAAACATTCTCTCTTAATCCTCAAACGTGGGTAGGAATAAACGATTCAGAACTACCTGCAATCTCTATCCCGCTCGGTTTTGAAGGCGGTGAAATTACCGATGCTCTCTTTTTAAATAAGCATATTCTTGTAGAACAACCAGACAGAAATTATGACGTGTTGGCTTCTACCCTGAATTCATCAACGTATCTTGTCATCCCGCTCGTCTGTAAAGTCAGTAAAAACTGCTGGGAAGCAAAAAATTGTACAAAAAAAACATGTCCCGCATATGGAAGTTTTAATCCATATTGCTGGAGCATTCAGGGAAGCGGGCTAATGACAAATACCACCAATGAAAATGATCGGCGTGCTGCGTGTATCGCCTGTCCCAGCTTTAAAGTTGAAGGTGTATTCTGGATGGACAGAGCAAAGAGTTTCAAACCAATTACAAGTGACGATATTACTATTCTAACGGCAATTATCAACATTGCAGGAATTGTCACAGAAAACTTCAGAATGCTGAATGCGCTTGACAAAGCAAACAACAATCTTCAACTGGCAAATGATCAGCTCAAGGTTGTCAATTATGACCTTCAGGTTGCACAGTCAAAAATCAGGGCTGATCTCGAACATGCCAGATCAATCCAGCAGGGTCTTCTACCTCAGGATATTTCCGACACTTCTCATTTCGCAGTTGGTGCCAGATACCTTTCCGCAGATGCAGTCGGTGGTGATTATTATGATATTTTTACCATCAGTCCCGGCCTGTATGGAATAATTGTCGCAGATGTGTCAGGACATGGTGTCGCCTCTGCACTTATTATGTCAATGGCGAAGGTTCTCCTTAAAACATTTTCAACCAATGAACCATCACCGCAAAAGACATTGGAGAAAATTAATGAAACATTTTTATCCGAAATCAAGACCGATCATTTTGTAACAATATTTTATGCGACTCTTGACACCATTAATAAAAAACTTCATTATACATCAGCCGGACACTGTCCGATTCTCTTCATCAACAAACGTAATAAAACGTGTGAAACAATCAAGGCTGATGGACTATTCATGGGGGTATTTACTGATATGATGCTTAGTGAGGCGTGTTTTGATTATACGCATGGTGAAACCCGTCTTGTACTTTATACTGATGGAATTATTGAATCGAAGAAAAAAGATGATGAAATGTATGGATTACATCGGCTTGAAGCAATTTCACTGGAATCCTTAAGCAATAATCCGCGGGAAACCGTAGACATAATACTCAACGATATGAGTATTTTCTGTGGTGACAAATCTGTACCGGATGATGATATTACTCTTCTGGTAATTGATTTATAGACGTACTGCCACATTGACAAAAACGTTACTTTGCTTATTTGCAAAGTAACGTCTCTTTTCCACATCAACTATCAATCGATCGCGCGTGCTAAACCCTTCAACATTAAAACCTGTATTTAAATGATACGTTTACAACATCAAACATTCGCATTGTGTTGTATTCATACGAAGCATCAAAATCAATTTTATGTATTTTTAACCCCAGACCACCAGTAACTTTCCAGGGAGTAATGGTTGGCGTTTCAATTTCTTTTTGCATTCCCACACGAAGAAATACCACTTTAAAAAGTTCCTGTTCAATACCTCCAGCCATCTTCCATGGTTGATCATCTGTAAAAGGAATCTGGCCATCAGCAATGAGAAATGTTGAGTATCCGACTCTGAACGATCCACCCATGTGCAAGGTTGCAGCGTTTGCCTCAAAATAATTATTTCCGGTTGATACATTTTTCCACCTATTGACAACAGGAACATCTCTGAATGTTACACCATAGCGAATATGATCAGATAATTCAATAATCAAACCAAGATCCAACCCGACGCCAAATGAACTGCCACTCACAGCACCATCACCAGTGCCTTTCACTCTGTTAGATGCAACTTTAAAATTAACTCCGGCAGATATCGGACGAAGAAATGGAAGTAATTGATGAAATTTGTAAGCAAATGATGATACAAAGTAGATTTCCTGAAAAATATTATCCGGATCTGTACATAACAGAAACGTGTGGCCAAATCCAATTTCGCGAGTCGCTTTATTTACAAACGATGCAGCAAAAAGGTTTAATCCAAACCTGTACTGATAGGCAATAGCTGCATCAGGTCCGCTAACCCATGCAATACCGGCAGGGTTATATAATCCACCATAGGCATCATCTGAAGCAGCAGTGTATGCATTTGCAAGTGCAGCAGGTCGGGCAAAAATCGGTATCTGATCTGCGGATGATGGAATACCTGACAGATCATCATCGTGATATACTGCACTCAATTTATTCGCATCACTTTCAACAGCATAGTTGATAATTCCCCACAGGAGACCTAATCCAACAAATCCTGCTGATGAAAGAAAAAACTGTTTCTTATTATCAATTTTTGGACCAAAATACTTTGTAAGATGCAGTGTGTCACCAGCCTGATTTCCGTGTAATTTGGCAACTGCAACTTTTAGTATCTCAACCGGTTCAACCCCCGGATCACCAAGTATATTGACAGATCCGATTGTCTGACGAAGCGTAATGTCAATTAGTGTCAGCTTGATACCCACCCGTTTATCATCAATATCAATCGATCCGAATATCATTCGATTCATACCAATTGATTTCCCGATATCAAGTACACAACGAGGGTCCCTGCAATGCATCGGCAGCGTTTGATTTACTAACGCAAGAGCATCTTCAATCTGATCCTGATTATACGAATCATAAAAACCAATATCATTGATAATTCCCCTTAATTTCAACGATGCATCTTTTGCAACATCAGTATCGGCACCGGTATTCTCTAATTGTAAAATACCAATTTTAACTTTATTTTCACCGACCTTTTCTTGACTTGCGACCTGCAAGGTCAGTGCCAGAATTATTGTTACGGCTATTCCAAATGATTTCACGAATTCCTCCGTTTTTTTCAACGTCATTATATTCAGCCTTTTTTTCAGATGTTCAAATAATTACTTCATCAATACTACAGGTTTCATAAATCTGTAAACTTTTTTATTAATTTCCTCTGTTGCAGTCAGTGTAACAAAGTACCGGCCATTCCTGCACATTTTATCACCTTTTGGAACAAGAACCGTTTCTCCATTAGTTCCATACGTGATTGGAAGACGCGATGCATTTATTGAATTATTCGAAGTGCGACCATCCCACCATACCTGATACGGATTTGTGCTCATATTGTCAATATTCATCGACCAGACAAGATCTCCAACTACATTATAAATTGCAAGCTTTCCATTGGTCTGTTTCTTTGTCTGAACCTGGAATGAAACACAGGTACCATTATAGGGTTTTAACGGGTCTATCTGGCCCATATTTACATAAGGAGAAAACGCATTGGGACTGATATGAAGGTATCCGGAATTTGACGCCTCGGAAAGAATTGTATACTTGGAAAAATGTGTTAATTTTGCACTTACAACAGAATCTTTTACAATTGAATTAGATAGTATGTTCCATTGCAGGCTGTCATCATTCCATAATCCCAGATACATTTTATCAGACGTTTTCGATTTGTTACCTGATGGTAAATTAATCAATAGTTCAATACTATCAATTGATGTATTAAGGGCAATATTTTCCAATTGTTTAATTTCAAACGCATTTGATGTAACAACCTTGAAATTTCCAGACCTTGTCTCAATTTTATTACGTAACGTATCCTGATTTACTTCAATAATTCCAACGTCTGTACCGCTGACGATATTTTTTGGGAATATAATAGTACATCCACTCCCGTTGCTGGCAGTATCAGGTACGTTTTTATTTGCAATAACAAATCGGACCATCAATCCGGCATCACTGCCGTTATCAGAAATATATTCACCCTGAACATTGTTAGCCTGTGCGATTATACGTACTTTTCCTATAAACTTGTTTGATGGTTTGAAAACACCAGTCGTTGAAATTGTACCGGCATTTTTTGGATAAATCGACCACACAGGTGAAATTTTCAGAGAATTTCCACCTGCATCAATACCTGTAGCCGCGAATTCCGCTTTATCAACTCCTGAAGTTGTCACCGGGTTAGGATTTTGTGCATCAATTCTTTTAACACTAATTGCTTTAAGTGCAGTACCCGACACATGGAATGGAATAGTCTGTGTATTTGCAACTCCATGCATAAGTTTAATTTTTGTGGTATCAATGGTTACAGTCAGTAGCACCGGAGTTGTTGTTTTGCTTGTACCGGTCTTTACAGTAGTTTTAATACCACTGCTATTAACCGGTGTTGCTCCCTGTTCATTTGTTAATGTCCAGGTTACAGCGGTACCATCATTAATTACAGCTTCCTGAAACAATGATGAAACATATCCTTTTATGCTGAAGGGAATTTCATAGGACATCGGGTAAATTAATGTATCCTGTGAAGAGGGTGTTACCTCGAATTTCGAAAGCCGGCTGGTATCCGGTCTTACATATGAATAGTAACACTCCTGATCTGATCCATACACATCGCTTCCCCTGTATCCCATAAAGTAGTATACGATTGTACTTCCATCTTTTTGTGGAAGTATACTGAATGTGTACGATGTATCATTTTTTCCTGAATTTATTGATTCAGCAAAAGATGTTGCAGAGATATCTTTATACAATATCTTTACAGAATCAAGGGTATCTGTATATTTCAGTGTAAAATGTGCACGCTCATCTATCAGTGAAATTGAATCCACCATATGGAATGTCAATGGTAATGCAATTGTATCAGTATGCACAGATTCAGATTCATCAACAATAAACCGGTGATACGAACAATCAATAACAGTATCACTCGCTGCATCAAAATTGACGATGTACGTTCCTGTTCCAGCATTTTTCAAAGTGTCTTTATTAGACAACGTTTTAATCAGTGGTGATTTTATTTTAACTGCACCGTCATATTTTGTGTCCCACGCTATCGCTTTGTCACCTGTTTTCATATGGAAATTAATTACGCTTCTATCCGGTTTTCCACTGACTACATTTAACAAGTTACCTCCTGCAACACTGTCAAGTACATAACCATCCTTACCGGCTATAAGTGTATAATTCCCATCCATAATACTTCTTATTTCAAAAGAGCCATTTGCAGTCGATTTACCTGTCGCAACAACTGTACCATCTGAATTTCTTATAATAGTAATAGTGAAATTGCCAAGTGATGAGCCGTTTACCAGCTTTATAGATCCGTTTATTGTTGCAAAAGCATTTAGAGTATCATTAAAATTCTGAGTTGTGTTTAATTGAGTTACAAGTGTATATGGAGCCGTCTTTACAGCATATCCGTTTGCAGACGAATAAGCATGATACGTTTGTCCACCTTCCAAACTTGTTCTAAAATCGCCATATGTCGGATCCGTTGTTACCTTTATTGTATCCCCTCCGCCGTCCTTAATAAAAACAACTGACGCATTTGTAATTGGAGCGTATACGTATTTATTATCCGAATTCACCCAGGTTTTTCCGTAAATCAAACCATTTACTACAGTTGCCCCCGGTTTCATCGAAATTGATATCTCTTTGGAGTTAACCATCTCAATTACTGTATTGTATGAGGTAAAACCTGTCTTATCTGCAGTAAGTGTATATGTACCTGACGGAATAGAAAATGAAAACGTTCCATTCTGAGGTGTTGATGGAATTTCATCAACCTGTGTACCACTTTTGTATAGTCTGATCCTTACGCCAAGTATTGATTCGCCATTTGTATTCTTTACAACGCCGGATAGTGTAAATGGATTTTTCTGCATCGTTATTGTACCAAAAGAAAGATTCTGTGCAGAAATGACAGTTACCTTTTTAGGTACAACTGTTTTATATCCAATCATTTCAGACCAGATTCTCCAGTCTGATCCAAAACATTTAAGAATAAAGTTTCCAGCGGCGTCAGTTTTAGTCACGATCGTGTCGTTAAGATCAGAAACACCATACACCGATACAAGATTGATACCCTTACCCGCTTCGTCAACAACTTTACCATAGATAGTTGCTTCAGGACGCTCAAGATAAAATGTTTCTTCAAGTGTTTGACCATCATTTATTGTAATTGTCCTGGTTTGACTCTCAAACTCATTTGCAATCGCAGTAATTCGGTAAGATCCTGCAGGGCGTTTTCTTTCAAGATTTCCGCTCATATCGGTATAGAACAATAACGGTGCTTCAAGGGAACCATTAAGCACATCAACTTTAATCTGAACAAGACCGACTTTGCTCTCAACCTCATCTATTGAACCGTCTTTGGGAACTCTGATTAATTCTCTGGTATGGATTTTCAAAGTACCTTCGGGCGCATAATAATTAAAACCAGCAGTATCACCAACTGAACCAGCTCCTTTATTGTCAACAGCAATGACATTCCAGACATATTTGTTACTTGTTAATGTTGTAGCAGCATCAATTTCCACACTCATCGTATCTTTTCCTTTGGTTGCACTTACTTCTGTTTGCCAGACAACAAGTTGTGCATTTATACCTTCGAAATCTGATCCGATGTAGGCATATATTTTATAGGTATTTGCTAAATCATCCAGATCTGTCCATTTAAAACTGAATTTGCTATTTTCCGTAGAGGTCAATTGAACATTACTTACCGGATACACTGGCTTCGGTTTTCTCATTGATTGACCTTTAATTACAAAATTTGCCGGTGGCAGTTTTATTTTTGTTGAGGAAAATGCAGGGTGATTTCCGTAATTATTCAAAACCATCCATGTGTATTTTTTCCCGGGTGACAAAGGTGGTGGATCTGCAGTAATTGTGCGTGATGGATCCGGTGCACCATAAACGATTTGTGTATTAGGGGTTATCGCCTGCCAGATAATGCTTAAACCGCACAGGTTTACTTTTCCGTCATCACTCGAATCGATAGAAATTGCCTCATCAGAAAGAACTACATGATAGTATGGAACCCCAGCATTGGCTTTCCACCGAAAGGTTGGTGTTAATTCTGTTATTGAATCATTGGGGGCAATCCAGTCAGCTGCATTTGGAGACTCAATCATCAGTACAAATTCATTACTGATGAGCGTATCCGATATTTTAACTGTAGGAGATGCAGGTGTTACTGTCGAACAGGGAAAAGCAACAACACAATAAAATACGCCAGAACCCATTTCAGGCTGTTCAGCCGGTTTAAATGCAGTTCCGCGTTTACTTATACCACCACTCACTTCATGTATATTGTCAAGTGGTTTCTTTGTTACAGAATCCAGTGCAGGGTTCTTTACAGTATACCGGTAATTTTTCAAATCACCTCCACCGGGTGCTCTGTCATAGTAGATTGTTCCGGAATCCGGAGCAACGGGTTGTCCAAAACGAGCAATTCCGGCCCATTTAACCCACAAAACTTTAGATGATGACTGCGCACCAATGGGAGCATCAACAATCAGATACTCTGTCGTTTGTGCATAAAGAGTGCAGGCACTTAACAACATGGTAATAAATGCAATTTTTTTAAAGGTAAGCATGAATGATCCTTTCATACATTTGTAGCAAATCAAAAATGATATACAACACCAGTTTTCAATGCTGGAAATGGTAAAACATCCAACTCAAGATGAAGCTGAATTTTTGTACCGAGATCTGTTCCCATATTAAGAACAGGAAGCATTGCAGATTTACCAAATTTCATATATGGCAAATTTCTCCCAATTAAATGTTTCTCTCCATTATATGAAACATCAAAGGATGTTATACCAAAATTCAGAAATGAATTGAAAAGACTTGCCTCAACCATGATTATATGATCAACAGAAATACCGACATCAATTCGAATTGTATCAAATGTTGTATCACGTTCACTATTCCTCTCAGTAGCGAGTTTCTGTTTTGCGATATTATCAAGTTTCATACTAATGTCACCAAATAATTTAGAATATGAAATTCTCAAATGTTTTGGCCACACATCAAATGAAAAGGTCAGTCCTGTAGGCATTTTCCAGATCAGATCAACATCATTACTTGAATATACCATGCTATCTGTAGCATTAGATGAAAGTCCCTGCATTACTTCCGGAGATGTCAAAGTCTTATAATCGTCTAAATCGTATTTTACCTTGAATGTTTCAGGATCAATCAGGAAGGGAATTGAGTATTTAGCCAGGAACTCCCCTTTTGCCTTAGTGTCAATTCCGAAACGTGTTACGAGAGAGAATCGCCAGGCTTTTACCGCAAGTGTTGGTGACCACACCTCTGTTTTAAAATGACCATGGGCACCTCCATAAAGTTTATTGGATGGATAATCAACGAATCCCTCAACTGATGGTATTTCAACATCTGATGAACCGGATTCATCATCCAGATCAAACGAGTACTTTCCCATCATGTCTACGTCAACGTTACCTCTCAAATCGAGACTGAATACATGCCGATGAAGGTTCAGGGCAAACGTGAAATATTTATTCAATCTGTACGCATAACCAAAAGTCATAGTCTCCCAATAGAGACTTAACTCAACCGGAACGGTCAATGTTCCCCGCATGAGAAAATTCACCCCATCTCCAAGATTCGATGGATTAAGGTAAATATCAGGATTTCCAAGAATGTTCTGATACTTTAGAAACATGTTTTGAACATTTGAAAATGATCCGACACCGCCCAGCATCGGTACATCCACGCGTACGGTAACATTAGCATTTTGTCGGGCGGTTGCATTAATCTTATAATCCGTTCCATTTGAAAATATTGTCGAATCATTAAGTAATGAATCAACACTTGATACAAGATACCTTAAATTCTGAGTCGTCTTTAAAGGTACATTAAATCCAAAATAAGCACTTGGATATTCAAATGATACATCCGTTGGATTTCTTAACAAATCGTAATTGAAACCAACACCAATCTGCGCATTGAACGATGGTAAATTTACTTTTGCATTATATGCAGTATCGATATCAATCTGTGCGGCCAGATTACTGGCAATAGTAATAACAATTAACAATGGAGAAAAAAGTTTTCCCATGAAGATCTCTCCTTTTAAACTACCAGATGCATGAATTGCTTCTTTTTTCATTTTTTTACCCGGTTTTATAGAAAGTTAGAAAGAACAACGATCTTGTAAAATTTACATATAGAAAGATTATATTGTCATCGCAATAACGAGTCAAGTTTTTCAATTTTTTTTTTGGTGATATAACAATAAAAATTTTTACAATACGAAACGAATACCATTACTACTTAGAAGAATCAGTTTCCTGAATAGCAACTGTAAATTCGAAATGCCATATTTTTCCGGAACGTTTACACTTTTGCCTGTATAGATAGTTTAAGAAATACAACATCAACGTAATCATCAAAACTAAAGTAACCGGTCTCAATACTATACTATGGTAATAATGTTTGTCAGTGAATCAGAAAAAACAATAGCGGCTCATGAAAGAACTACATTAACAATAGTAAAAAATAAGCAAAGGACAGAATTGTCTGCCCCTATACCTATTATCACTACGAATATACTCTACACGGATGCAGTACTCTGCGATGATGCATTCTGAAGTAGTGTGTCAGTGATACTTTTCTTTAACTCATTTGAATACTTAAAAAGCGGAACCATTCTTTTAAGCAACGGAACCACCTCACCCGTCTTCGGATTGCGAGCTGGTCTGGGCTTTCTTGTTTTTGTGTAAAAAGTACCAAAACCTCTAATTTCAATACTTTTTCCGCTTTCTAAATATGAAGAAATACTCTCAAGCATCTCTTCAACAACAATTTTTGTATCGGCCTGAGTTAACCCAGTAAATCTTGATACGTCAGCAATCAGATCATGTTTTGTTGTATTAGACACAACACCCTCCATTTTTTTAAACGGGAAACTCTTACAATATCCGATGTAATCACATCAAAGTCAAGAAAAAATTTTCTTTTTTGCATTTTTTTTCTCGCTAACATTTTGATTATACAGTAATTAATTACCCATCACTGGAATTATCACATGTTTGAT
>JAAZBG010000270.1 GCA_012513915.1 Fibrobacter sp. | reverse complement strand
GACTTAGAAAGGTTACCTTGTGATGCAAAACAGTTTGAAAAATGCCATAGAGAGTAAAATTCTTCCAACCGTTGATAAACCAATGCGTTATATGGGGGGAGAACTGAACTGTGTTCAAAAGGATCTTTCGACGGTAAGCCTTCATGGGGTATTCTGCTTTCCTGATCTCTACGACATCGGTATGTCGCATTTCGGATTACAGATTTTATATCATATTGTTAATAAACAGGAGAACTATGCATTGTCGAGGGCGTTTCAGGTCTGGACTGATGCCGAGAAAGTGATGCGTGATAACGGGATACCGCTCTATACGCTGGAGTATTTTACTCCGGTGCGTGATGCTGACTGGATAGGATTTACCATTCAGTATGAACTTCAGTATACCAATGTTGTCAACATGATCGATCTTGCCGGTATTTCTGTTCTTAAAGAGTCAAGAACAGACAATGATCCGATTATCATCGCGGGTGGTCCATGTGTCAGTAATCCCGAACCATTGTCGCTGTTTATTGATGCATTTGCTGCCGGTGATGGTGAGAAAACCGTATTGGACATCTGTTCGACACTTGACATGTTGAAAAAACGGGGAGCATCACGGACTGAAAAGCTTGAAGCACTGTCGAAATTACCCGGTGTCTATGTTCCATCACTGCATACATACGCAGCAAAAGGCGTCTTTGATGTTCCTGATATGTCAACTATTATTAAGGCATCAAAGATTCCTGTCTTACAAAGTGATAATTATCCGCTCAAACCGATCGTCCCGCTTATGAGCGTGGTACACAGCAGGCTTCCGGTCGAAGTGATGCGCGGATGTACGCGCGGATGTCGTTTTTGTGCAGCAGGAACCTATTACCGTCCTGTTCGCGAACGTGACCCTGATGCCATCGTGGAATCAATCCGAAATGGAGTACGGGAAACCGGCTGGAAAGAGATTGGCCTGTTGTCACTTTCAACAGCAGATTATTCCTGTTTATCGCCTCTTTTGACACTTGCATCTGATGTCGTTGCTGAAAACCGCACCTCACTCTCGCTTCCGTCAACACGTATCGATGCCTTGACGGATGAACAATTACAGCAGCTTGATACGGTTTCACCGGTATCATCCATGACCATTGCACCGGAAGCAGCAAGTATCCGACTTAGAAAAGTAATCAATAAAGACTTCAGTGATGATGCAATCTATGCGACAGTTGACAAACTGCTTGCCTATAATATCCAGACCCTGAAACTTTACTTTATGATTGGTCTGCCGACCGAAACGGATGATGATATTGAAGCAATGATTGCGATGGTGTCATCGATTGCTGGTCGTGTCCGGGCTGTATCAAAACGGAGAATGGTGAATGTCTCTGTATCACCCTTCTCGCCAAAACCTCATACTCCTTTTCAATGGGAGAAAATGGAAGATCCCGCACTACTTCTTGAAAAGGGACGATACATAAAGAGCTCTCTGAAACATTTGAAAAATGTCAAGGTTTCCTATCGCGATCCTGATATTACCTTGCTTGAAACGGTGATGGCACGTGGAGACAGGAATGTAAGCCGCCTTATTTATGATGCCTGGAAAGCCGGTGCACGGTTTGATGGCTGGGATGAATATTTTGACATACAGAAATGGCGTGAGGCAGCAGTGCGATGCTCTGTCGATCTGAGTCGCTATACAGATGCAATTCCTGTTACACAGACACTGCCGTGGCATATGCTTTCCACTGGTGTATCGCGTGAATTTCTTGTTGAAGAAAGGGAAAAGGCACTTGCATTGGTTTCATCCGGCGACTGCCGCAACGGCCCCTGTTTACAATGCGGGGTTTGCGGTAACGATCTGTTGCCGCTGTTTCAGACATCATATATTGTACCGCAAAAAGTGATGGCATCTACGGTCTCGGTTAAAAAAGAAACGACGGAACATCATTTTACCTATCGGGTACATTACGAAAAGGGTGAGAACCTGCGGTTTCTCGGACATATTGACATGTCGAATATTATACACCGGGCATTCCTCATGGCATCGGTACCGCTTGCTTTCACGCAGGGGTTTAACCGTCATGCACGTATCTCTTTCGGACCGCCGCTTCCCCTTGGGGCAGCGGGGCTTAATGAAGCATTTGATATTACTACGACATGTGCGTACGATGTAAATCTGACAGAAATAAACCGGTGGCTGCCAAAAGGGCTTGTTCTATTGACCGTTGAGCCGCTAAGCGGTGATATGACATCATTGAATGCATCAATAAAAGCAGCATTGTACCGTTTTGTTCCATTTAATAAAGCACATCTTGATGGTATCGTTGAAAAAATCACTACGTTTACAGATGCTGATACTGTTGAAATCAGCGTTGAGAAAAACGGATTGTTTACTCAAAAGAATATTCGTAAAGGAGTCATTTCACTGACGGTGTCCGGTGGTGACTCATTTGATGCAGTGGTAAGTATTCAGGATGGCGCAACATGTAAACCATCCGAGCTGATTCGTGCGCTCTTTGAACAAGGTACACTTAATGATTTTTTATTGAGCCGTATCGCATGTTTTCGTAAGACAGGAAGCAATCTTGTAAAGGTATAAATGATGTTAAATAAACTATCGCTGATTATTATCACTTTGTTTACCGGTTGCAGTGTGCTTGCAGAATCACTGGTGTTTCCGCCATATTTCCATTCGTATGGTATCCGTAAAGCGACACCGGGGCATCTGTTCATGATACTCAAAGGGGCAACAAAGTTCGATGATCCTCAGGGTCTCGCTACGACTCGTCTTGACTCATGGGATGACCCGACGAATAAGAATGACGATGATGAAGTGATTGTTTATGGTGTCAATTCAGGACGTCATCAGATTATTTACAATACATCAATGTATGCACTGGCACTGTATGGCAATAAGGGGAGCGGTGATGGTCAGTTTCTTTACCCGAAAGGAGTGGCAGCAAATGAGCGGGGTGATGTCTATGTTGCGGATTCGGGTAATAATCGTCTTGTGCGCCTCTTTAATCCTAAAAAAGGATTGCTATGGGTTGCTGCACTCAAGGTGGATTCGGGTGATGGTTCCATGAATGGGCCTTTGCGTGTGGCAATTGACGAAACGGGTAATGTTTATGCAACGGATGCGATTAACAAAAAGATATTTGTCTTTAATAAAAAAAATGAATTTGTCCATTCCCTTCCCCAAAAGGGACAACCGGACATATTCTCCGGAAAAATGAGTGCACTTGCGGTTGCTGATGGTAGTGCGCGATGGAGTAAATTTCGTGATGAACGGGTACTGTTCTGTGCAGATAATGATGGTACCCGTTTATGGAAACTCGGTCTTGATGGAAAGGTTATTAAAAGTGTACCGATGCCTGACGGGTATCAGGCATTTTATGGCGCAATTGATTATTATCACAACTACTGGGTAACTGATAGTAAGAAAAGTTCACTTGTAAAATTCGATCATAATTTAACGTTACTGGAGATCTTCGGGAAATATGGTGAGAAGGATAATGAGTTTATTGAACCGCGGGGTATTACGATTTATAAACGTTTCGGTCAGACTTTCATTGCCGAGAAAAAAGGTGCACAATATTACTGGACCGGTACAAAATATAATGGTGCAAGCCTGAAAATTGTTAATCCGTCACGATATAACTTGACTGTTAAGTCTACAGAATATAGCTTTGTATCATTACTTTCCATGAACGGAAAGGAT
>JAAZBG010000269.1 GCA_012513915.1 Fibrobacter sp. | reverse complement strand
TACCGAAACCCAAACGTCAGTTAAAATCCAAAGAAACCAAAATCAGCGACCTGTAGTAAAAACATTCAGCTTTGGTAAATTTTACACCAGCTTTGAGCTGCGAAGAATTTTCGCTCTTCAGAGCTGTTGCTGATGAAAAAGTATTATTTCCTTTTAATTCCCCGGTTAAAACGATATAATCCGGCATAATAGCAACTGTGAGACAGAAAAATAAATCATCGAAAAATCAGGTAGTTACCAATGAATCAAGCACTCTTTAAAACAGGCAGACCTATTTTACTTTATACAATAATGTATTTTTTTGCTTATCAGGTCGCGTTTCTTTTTCCTGATGCGCGATCCTTACCCATGACAATATGGCCTGCAGGTGGTATTGCTCTTGCAGCGCTTATCCTGAATCCTTTTAGACTTTGGAAATTATATATTCCTGTTTTTTTTATCGCTGCTGTTGCAGCTAATATGTTGCTCGCTCAGATTCCCTTTTCAGCAGGCATCGGTTTTGCATTGTCAAATATCCTGAAATCATTTTTTTGTGCACTCTTTATACGCACTTTTTCCAGATCATCATCAGTAACTTTTTCGAGATTCCAGGAAGTAGCCTGCCTTATTGTATGTGCATTCGTTATTAATGCACTTATATCACTATTGGAAGCTGCAACATCATTTTATTTTTCCGGAACATCATTTTCCAGCGCATGGATAGCATGGTATATTGCAGATTTACTTGGCATATTGCTTATTACCCCATTTGTTGTTTCATTTGCCAGGGCAAATGATCTTTTCGTAATAGTCAGAGAAAAGAAATTAATTGAATCCGCAGCATTTCTACTTATCTGGACCCTGAGTAGCATCCTGATCTTTGTCACTCCGACACAACAGTTTCACGTATCCCTGCATCCGTATATGCTTATTGCATTACTGTTATGGCCGGCATTCAGATTGCGTTTACAAATAGTATCTCTTGCTATGATCACACTTACAATCATTGCTTTTACAGGCAACAATATGAATCAGGACTTTTTTTTGGACACCTTTGCAAATGGATCAAATTTCACCTTAAATCTTCAGGTTTTTCTGGCATTTACTGCAATTATGGGATACTTTTTTTCTGCGTCAGGCAGTGAACGTCACATAACAGAAGATAAAAACAGGGAGAGTGAAAAACGATATAAAAGTCTGTTTGATCAAACCAGTGAAGGTCTTATGATAATGTCAAAAGATCTTATTATTCTTGAAGTAAATGATGCATTTGCAAAAATGCATGGCTATTCGATCAATGAACTGATCGGACAACATATTAGCATTCTTGATGTAAATATCCCACCTGATAAACAAATCGATCCCGATTTTGTCAATATTATTGAAGATAAAAAAGTTGCGTATTTTGAAGTCAGTCATCGTCATAGTAATGGACACATTTTCCCTCTACGTGCTACATCGAGTACTATACAAATAGGTACTGAATCCTTTTATCTTACCTTCCATCATGATATTACTGAACAACGGAAAATTGAAGATGCACTGAAAGAACGTACCCAATTTACAGAATCGTTACTTAAAATCAGTCCTGATTCAATTTATATGTACGATCTTATCAAAAAAACTATTACTTATTCCAATGATGGCATTATAAACATTTTAGGATATAACGTTGACGAAATACAACAGATGGGGCCATTAATTTTACCCCAATTGATGCACCCTGATGACTACAAGAGATACCTTGCTGTAACAATTAAAAAATACAGCAGCCTGAAAGAAAACGAGATAACAGGTTCGCAAATCAGAATGCTTCACAAGGATGGTAATTACCGTTGGCTGCAGGCTAATGAAATTGTTTACCGCCGTCTTGACAATGGCGAACCGGAACAGATTTTTGGAGTCATTCATAATATTACCGAAATGAAAGAAAAAGAACAACAACTTGAAGAAAATGATTACTTTTTCAGAGAATCGCAACGTGTCGCTGGTATCGGTTCGTATAAACTATACATAAAGGATGACCACTGGGTTGCATCGGATGCTTTTTATCAGGTTTTGGGTATTGACAAAAATTACCCGGTGACCACACAGGGCCTGATAGATCTTGTTCATCCGGATGACATCACAATGATGCGTGACTATCTGTTTCAGGAAGTAATAGAACGGCATAAACTTTTTAATAAAGAATACCGCATTATCCGTTTCTCAGATAAAGAAACACGATGGATAAGCAACCAGGGGAAAATTGTATTAGACAGCGATGGAACTCCACTATACCTGATCGGAACAACACAGGATATTACGGAGCGGAAAAACTCTGAAGCCATACTGCAGAAATCACAAAAGCTGGAATCGCTTGGAATTCTTGCCGGCGGCATTGCACACGATTTCAATAATCTGATGGGTGGAATTTTCGGTTATATCGACATCGCAATCAGTACTTCCAATGATAATTCTGTTCAAAAATACCTTTCTAAAGCACTATCAACCATTGACAGGGCAAAAGAACTTACATCACGACTTTTGACATTTGCAAAAGGTGGTGCTCCAATTCAAAAAGTCATGCCGTTATTCCCGTTTGTTCAGGAAACTGTTCAGTTTGCCTTAAGTGGATCGTCAGTAAAGAGCAGCTTTACCATTGCTCACGATCTCCGGAATTGTAACATAGATAAAGATCAGATAGCACAGGTTATTGACAATATTGTAATCAATGCTGTACAGGCAATGCCAAAGGGGGGCGAAATAAACGTTACTGCTGAAAATGTATCACTCAAAGATAAAGAGGTCCCGACACTTGACGCCGGAACGTATGTCAGGATTTCAATACAGGACCACGGGATTGGTATTGAAAAAGAAAATCTGCATAAGTTGTTTGTTCCTTTTTACACAACAAAACCCACTGGCCATGGTCTTGGTCTGGCAACTTCATATTCCATTATCCATCGTCATCACGGTACCATAGAAGTCAATTCGGAAGCAGGTAGCGGAACGACTGTTTATATTTACATTCCGGCAACAGCCGTCATGACCATTACAGAATCTGCAGAAAGCGCTGCTCACAACGGGCATGGTTTATTTATCGTCATGGATGATGAAGAGGTTATGCGTGATACAATAACAGTCATGCTGGAAAAACTCGGTTATGAAGTAGTATCAACCATTGATGGTCTTCAGACAATTGATACGCTTAAAAAACTTTTACCAGACAAAGTAGTTACCGGCATTTTACTCGATCTAACAATTCCGGGCGGTATGGGTGGCAGAGAAACACTTATTGCAATAAGAAAATTCATTACTACAATTCCGGTATTTGTTGTGAGCGGTTATGCGGATGATCCCATCATGAAAGATCCGTCTCAATTTGGATTCTCAGGCAGCATCTGTAAGCCATTCCGTAAAGCAGAACTGACATCAATGCTTGAACGATATAACAATAAACAGCACAGTGGGGCATCACCGGTATAATGCAGTGTAAATAATAGAATAAAAAGGGGCGATCAACGCCCCATCACACAATATCTATTTGCCATTGAAAAAATACAATTCACAACAATGTCAGATTCTCGCTACGCCACTTTTTCGTGCAGCCTGACGAACTGCTTCTGCGACAGCCGGACCGACTCGTGGATCAAACGGTGCAGGTATAATATAATCTTCCTTGAGCTCTGTATCGCTCACAAGTGACGCAATAGCCTGGGCAGCAGCAATTTTCATTTCGTCATTAATATCACTTGCCCGTACGTCAAGAGCACCTCGGAATATTCCAGGGAATGCAAGTACATTGTTGATCTGATTGGGAAAATCGCTTCTTCCGGTTCCCATAACGCGTACTCCAGCTGCTTTTGCCACATCAGGAAGAATTTCCGGTGTAGGATTTGCCATTGCGAAAATAATCGGATCTTTTACCATGGATTTTACCATAGCAGCAGTAACCATATCCGGTGCCGAAACACCAATAAAAACATCCGTACCGACAATCGCTTCTGTTAATGTACCCTTCACTTTATCAAGATTTGAAATCTTTGCCATAGCCTGTTTTGCAGGGTTAAGATCAGGTCTTCCATCCCAGATTGCACCTTTTGTATCGCACAGGATAACTTTTTTAAGTCCCATCGCCATAAGCAGTTTGGTAATTGCGATACCGGCAGCACCGCTTCCATTGACAACAACAGAAATAGTATTAATATCTTTTTTAACAAGCTTCAGGGCACTGATCATCGCAGCAAGTGTAACAACAGCAGTACCATGCTGATCATCATGAAAAATCGGAATATCACATGATTTCTTGAGACGTTCCTCAATTTCGAAACAGCGTGGTGCAGAGATATCTTCAAGGTTGATCCCGCCAAAACTTCCTGCAAGCAGTTCTACCGTTCTGACAATTTCATCAGTATCTTTTGAACGTATACAAAGCGGAAATGCATCGACATCACCAAATGTTTTAAAAAGAACAGATTTACCTTCCATAACCGGCATACCAGCTTCCGGGCCTATATCACCAAGGCCGAGTACCGCGGTTCCATCAGTAACTACCGCAACAAGATTCCACCGGCGGGTATATGCGTATGACAAATCGACATCTTTCTGAATGGCAAGGCATGGTTCAGCAACACCAGGAGTATATGCAAGCGACAGTTCTTTTCTATTGGTAACCGGTACTGTACTGACAACGGCAATTTTGCCTTTCCACTCACTGTGGGCTTTCAATGATTCTTCCTGAATTGACATACGTGATTTCCTTTATACTAAAATTATGCCTGATAATCCTAAAAAAAAACCATTCATAGCACACTTTACAGAATACTATGAATGGTTAAACTGTCAAACGAACAACTTATCCAACAATCGCAACAACCGTACCAGCCTGAACCTGCTGCTGGGGCTGTACCTTGATTGCCTGTACTCTACCGCCGTTCGGAGCGTTGAGCGGTGTTTCCATTTTCATTGATTCGATAACCATAATTGTATCGCCGGCATTAACCATATCACCAACTCTTTTCTCGATACGGAGAATAAGTCCGGGAAGTGGTGTTGTTACAGGTTTGCCTTCACCACTTGACACTGCGACAGGAGCTGCAGCTGCTGCTGAAATTCCCTCTTTGGCATCAAATGAATATGACTGACCATTTACTACAGCCTGATTTCCATCAACCTTTACTTCGTAAGATTTACCATTCAGATTGATTGTGAATGCATTGCTCTTTGCTGCTGATGCGGCAGGTGCTGCTGCAGGAGCTGCACTTGCAGCCTTCTTATCTGCTGATTCTTTACGAACACCAATAGTACCTTTACCCTGAAGGAATGCGATACCCTTCTCGGCACATGATGCAGCAATAAAGATATTCTCATCAGTAACCGCAATACCTGCATCGGTAAGCATTTTTGTTGCAGCTGCGATACCTTTTTTCGGATTACGATCATTAATAGCAAGCGGGCTCTCTGTTGTCGGCTCAAGTTTGAGCTGCTCCCTTGCAACTGCAATGACTTCAGGATCAGGCGCAACCGGTGTTTTTCCGAAATAGCCAAGCACCATTTTACCGTATCCTTCAGCAATCTTCTTCCATTTGCCAAACATAACATTGTTGAATGCCTGCTGAAAGTAGAACTGAGAAACAGGTGTCACTGATGTTCCAAAACCGCCTTTTGCAACAGTTTCACCCATAGCACTGATAACTTCTGGGTATTTGTCAAGAAGACCATTATCACGAAGCATCTGTGTGTTGGCAGTAAGTGCCCCACCCGGCATCGGGAAGAATGGAATAAGCGCCTCAACAGCGGTTGCTTCAGGAGGAAGCATATACTCTTTCATTGCATCTTTAAAGGACTGACGCAATTTGATAATCTTGTTGACATCAATACCGAGATCGTACTCTGTTCCGCGAAGTGCATGCCACATTGTCAATACATCAGGCTGACAGGTTCCACCACTGACCGGTGCAAGTGAAAGATCGATCTGATCAACACCAGCCTCAATCGCTGATTTATAAGAAACCGTACCGGTTCCTGCAGTTTCGTGTGAGTGGAACACAACAGTAACAGAATCGCCAAGGAGTTTCTTTGCGAGCTTTATTGTATCATACACTTTCTGAGGACGGCTTGTACCGGATGCATCCTTGAAACAGACTGAATCATACGGAATACCGGCATCAAGAATTTTTTTCAATGTGTCAATATAGAATTCAGGAGTATGTGCACCATCACATCCCGGAGGAAGTTCCATCATGGTAACCGTTACTTCGTGACGCAAGCCCGCATCTTTGATACATTTACCAGAATAAATAAGGTTATTTACATCATTTAAAGCATCAAAGTTACGGATCGTTGTCATACCATGCTTCTTGAAAAGTTTGGCATGTAAATTGACAATATCACTTGACTGAGAGTCGAGAGCGACAACATTGATACCGCGGGCAAGCGTCTGAAGATT
This sequence comes from Fibrobacter sp., assembly GCA_012513915.1. Lineage (GTDB taxonomy): Bacteria > Fibrobacterota > Chitinivibrionia > Chitinivibrionales > Chitinispirillaceae > JAAZBG01. The sequence continues at coordinate 11,803 of JAAZBG010000269.1, read as the reverse complement.
TGCCTTTGGTCCGGCAGCTTTACGAAATGCGTCCATTACAGCGAATGCATCTTCATTAGAGTAGAAGTATGCAGACTGGAACATCGCACCACCACCCGCTTCGAAGTGTTCGATACCTGCTGCAGCAGCTTCTTCAACGACAGGAAGGAAATCTTTCGAAAATACACGTGCGCCATATACTGACTGAAAACCGTCTCTAAACGCTGTCAACATGAATTTAACTTGTTTTTTCATAATCTATATCCTCTGTGTTTTACTGTTTTGATTTTGCGATTGCGATAACCGCAGCAATTTCTGATTCATCACTTGACATATTATTACCGGTAATTGTTGTTACAGGATTCTCTTTAGTAAATTTATGAAGAATGACTGTCATAATTTTTACAATAAAAGCAATGAAAAAAGATATAATAACGGTAATGATTGTTGTTACAAATGTTAATGATATTGCTTCATTCATAAAATTTCACCCCTTATTTAAGTAAACTGCAGAATACGCCTGCAATAATCGCAGATGTAATGACACCCATAACATTGGCTCCTAATGCGAACTGCATGACAATCGCCTGAGGATTATCTTTTTGCACAACTTTTTGCGCAACTTTTGCCGTCGTTGGAATACAGCTTACACCAGCAATACCAATAACCGGATTGATCTTTTTTCCAGAGAATAACCAGAAAAGATAGCCGCCTGTAATACCACCGATTCCAGAAAGCAGCAGTGCCAGAACACCAAGAATAAGAAGTGGCAATACTTTTGGATCAAGAATTGTAGTAGCTTCACACAAAACACCAAGCATCAAACCAAGAAACAACGTTGAACAATAGAGAAGCGGACCTGTAACCAGGTCCTGAAATGGCTTAATTCCCGATTCCCTGATAACAATTCCAAGGAATAGTGAGAAAAGCAGTGGTGATGCAACAGGAAGGAGGAAACACAGGACAACACAGGCAACAATTGCAAAAGCCATTTTCTGCCCTGATGAAATTTTATTGGTTGATGTATCCGGTTTCATTGGTGTACCACGGATTTTTTTACTTGGAATCATAAACCTAATGAGATATGGATACCCGCCATACGCAAAAGCAAGATAGAGGTACGCAATAATCGCAATTGGTACGAACAATTCAGGTGCAAGTTGCAATGATGTAAAAAGCACCATAGGTCCATCAGCTCCTCCGATTGTCGAAATTGCCGCTGCCTGTTTTATATTATAACCAAACAGCGTCGCGATCGGAAATGTTATTAATGTACCGATTTCGGCAAAGAGCGCAATTGTGATACTCATAAACGGTCTTGCCATTAAAAAACCGACATCAAGCAGAGCACCAATTCCCAGAAATACAAGGCATGCGATAAGACCGTTCGAAAATGTAAAGGTATAAATCGGCTGCAGCCAGTCAATTCCCAATATGTATATCATATCTGCTGCATTTTGAACCAGGTTTTCTGATGCACCAGCCTGAGCTTCAACGAAAAGAGTCCCCAGGCCCGGTTCTCCATTTGCACCTGTACGCATTTTTAGCGGATCAAAAATCATTACGGACGCATTAATGACCGACATACCAAGTCCCATCGGTATCATCAGCAAAGGATCCAGGACTCCCTTTCGGCCAAGATAAACAAGTAAAAAACCCAGCAGTATCAAGCCAATTCTGGCCCATACCATATGAGGCGGGGATGCCAGCATTGCCTGTATCCCCTGAAACGCACTAAAGAACGTTTCAAAATTCATGAGGTACTCCTATGTTGCAATTAAATATAGAATAGATGCAAATTACTTTACATCCGCGACGTTATCTCTCCTGAAAGCACTTCAACAGTGCCGTTAACGGTATCCAACAGAATCCGTCCCTGAGCATTAAGTCCCCGGATCGTTCCAACATACTCAGTATCACCACCGACAACTTTAACAGGCGTTTGAGGTCTGTAAAGAAAAGTGTCAATCCTGCTTATAAACGGCTCGAATCCTGAAACTGCTGCATCGCTAAGCAGCTTCGCAAAAATGAGAAGAAGATCTTTCAATACCGGGTATATATCGTAGTCCCTGTTTGTCAGTATCCCCAGTGATGTCGCCTCTCTGTCAAGATTCGCGAAATCATCACGACTCTCATTTATATTTATGCCCGTACCAAGAACAATAAAACTTTTTCCACCAAGGGTAACTGTTTCCGCTAAAATTCCGCAGATTTTGGCGGTCCCGACGATAATATCATTCGGCCACCGGATTAACGAAAACACCCCCTGCTTTTCAAGTAATTCCCTGACCGCAAGCGCCATCATCTGTGTTATATTACACCAGTTTTCAACGGGGATGGTATCAAGCGGAATTTTTACAGAGAATGTCAGTCCTCTGGAACTTCGCGAAACCCACTTCCTGTCAAATCTGCCCCGACCGGCAGTCTGCGTATCCGCAAGAATCACTGAAAAATCATCAGACTCCACTGCACGTTCTTTTAAATACAGGTTTGTAGACTCAAGTTCACCAAATCTGTAAATTTTAAAACTTACAGAACCGGCATCTACTGTATCAAAACTGTCTGGTAAACCCATAGTACTCATGCATTATAGAGTTATTGTTAAGAGCGTAACAAAAATAAATCAAATATTTCGAATAATAAAGTTAAAAAAATGTAAAAATGGTATATGTAAATCAACTACAGCTCCCCTGAAATAAGATAATCACAGCATCCGGATAGACATTAATAGCCATAGAGCGCACAATGGTTCAGTATAAGTCAATTGAAACAATGTATACTTTTTAATTTATTATATATATAACAATGCATTACAACGGTGATACATCAAAAACAAAGCAACAGAGAACATTTGGCATTCTGTACTGTTTGCATAATTGTACAATAAGACGGTAAATGTAAAACCTGCGGAACAATTATTAAAAATATCGGCATTTATTCTGAAACCAAAAAAAACTATGAATTGATAGCGGTATTAATGAGAAAAATATCACATTTTTGATCAGCAAACGCTCCTGTCTGCAATGTTAAACAAAACATATTATGCCTAAATCAAACGATACATTGACATAAAAAAACACCCTTTGAGGCGTTTCATGCAGTAGATTATAGGTTACTAAAGCTTATAAGCTCTGAATAATAACGACACTCAAAAGGTGATAAGATGAAGATAGGTTCCGACAGAAAAGAAAACAAGATCAATGGTGTTGAAATTACCAACGACACTCTTTCCGGACGAGGTGGGTTGAGTTTTTTGTTACGATATATTGATAACACTGGTGTTTGTTCTTTGATAGAAGAAAAATTTGGCCATTTGCGTAAAAGTAGCAAAGGTGAATCGATTAGCGAATGTGCACGACAGTTTATGGCATTTTGCATGGATGGTACCAATCACTCAATTGCGCGGTTTGATGAACTTAAAAGAGATCCCGGATATGCAGCTGTACAAGAGAGGACTGTTGCGGAACTGCTCAGTACGGCATCCGTAAAACGTTTTTTCAGTAAATTCAATGGTACTACCTATGCATCATATCGGACAATCCTCAACGAACTCTTCGTCTGGCGGCTTAAGCAAGAGAGACCAAAAGTCATCACCTTGCATCTTGATACGATGGTACTCGACAATAATGATGCAAAGAGACGTGAGGGGTGCAATGTCACGTATAAAAAGGTACTCGGTTTTCAGCCTCTTCAAATCAACTGGGGCCCGTATATTGTTGATATGCACTTTCGAAGCGGTGAGAAGCATTCAAACCACGGTAATGATGCAAAGAATGCTGTTGCCCGATTGGTAAAACTTATCAGAAGTCGGTTTGATGAAAATGTACCAATCATTATCAATGCAGATAGTGGCTTTTTATCAGATGAGAATCTGCTGTTCTTTGAGAATGAACTGAAAATCAAGTACGTTGTTATCGGAAAACTCTATGCATCAGTGTATGATGCTCTGAAAGCAGCTGGTAACATCGAACGTGGACGAGTGAGCGCAAAACGTGCATCATGGGTATGTTACGACTTTACAAGTAAACTTGATCGGTGGAATACATCCCGTCGTACTATACTGACAACTCTTGTAGCCGAAGATGAACAGTATGTACTTGAGGGCATCCGTGATACGGTCATGTATACCAATCTTGGAAATAATGACCAGATGGATTGTGTACTGCATATGCGTCACCAGAGTGAACTGATGACAACAGAGGGAATCGTGAAACTTGCTCATTACAATGGCGAAGAAGAACTTAACCACCGTTCAATCAAAGAGTTTATGGGGAGTGAACACTTGCCCTTTGCAAAATTCGGTATGAATGGTGCATACTATGCGCTGATGGTAATCAGTCATACTCTTATGGAATCGTTTCGCAAAGATGTTGCAACTAAAGTACTACCAACTCGTTGTTACGCAACACGGTTACGCCGTGAGATAATTGATATCGCAGTAAAAATAGTGCGTACCGGACATCAAACCATTATGAAGACTACTCGTGCAGTGTGGGACAATCTTGATATAGGTAGTTTATGGGATCGGTGTAACAGTCAATTTGCAATAACTTGATACATCGTCAATTCCGAGTTGTAATGTATAGGGTGAGGTGGCTCTACGTATGTGCATTTGTCAACATTTAGTGTAGAGCGATCAGAAATTTCAACAAAAAATCTTGCCTGACGTAATTTTCGGGCCTACAAGTCATGCCGTACAGTCAAGATTATTTTTCAGAACTGGGTAAAAGTCGGTTTTAGATATAAAAAACGTTTTCTGTCAAACAATCGTTCGATTTAGGTTATGGATATGTTACTCGCATGCTAACTTTATTTCAGATTGCGTGCGATTGCAAAATATGTCACAAATTTTACAATCTGACTTCAGCTTTAATTTATTTTTGTGCTCCCTGTTTTTAATAACACAATAAATCACCATGGAGCATACAATATTCAATTTTTTCCAAAGGAATTGTCGTGATTACCTTTATGATTGTCCTTTTTGTCGTCGGCTATCTCGCTATAGCACTTGAACATGTAATAAAAATAAATAAAGCGGTATCTGCGATTCTTGCAGGTGTGCTCTGCTGGACTGTGTATGTCCTGATGTCACCCAAAGAGGGAGTACACCATATTTCAGAGCAGCTTGTTGAACATCTTGGCGCAAATGCCGGAATACTTTTCTTCCTCCTTGGAGCAATGACCATTGTCGAACTGATCAATGCACATAACGGTTTTGATGTAATCACCAAAGTAATCAATTTAACCAGTAAGCGCAAGCTTTTATGGATTATGTCAATTATCACCTTCTTTCTTTCAGCAGCACTTGACAATCTGACAACAACAATTGTCATGATCTCGCTGTTATCGAAGTTCTCACTCAACAAAGAGGACAAGATGTTTTTTGCCGGTATTACCGTTATCGCAGCAAATGCGGGTGGTGCCTGGACTCCTATTGGTGATGTCACCACGACGATGCTCTGGATCGGTAATAGAATAACATCTGTTGGTGTGATAAAAACGTTGCTGTTCCCAAGTCTTGTCAGTTTGATTATTCCATTGATTACCGTTTCATTTTTTATTAAAGGGAAAATTGACCCGATCAAATGCTCATCAAATGATTGTAATCAGGATGCATGGGAACGTAATTCAGTATTCTTTCTTGGTATTGGTGCGCTGCTCTTTGTCCCATTTTTCAAATCGATTACACACCTTCCCCCATTTATGGGAATACTTCTCGGCCTTGGTGTACTCTGGCTTTACACAGAGATTATTCACGCAGAAAAACATGAAGAGGAGCGTGAGCTTTACTCGGTGACAACGGCATTACGCAGAATCGATATGGGTAGTGTTCTGTTTTTCCTTGGTATTCTAACCTGTGTCGCATCTCTTGAATCATCAGGAATACTTGGAACAGCAGCAACAGCACTTAATCAGTCACTCAAGAATCCATTGTTAATTGACTTTATAATAGGCATCCTTTCTGCAATCGTTGACAACGTGCCACTGGTTGCAGGTACAATGGGTATGTATACGCTTACTGATTTTGCTGTTGATGATACGTTCTGGCTATTCCTCTCCTACTGTGCGGGAACCGGTGGAAGTATCCTTGTTATCGGATCTGCTGCAGGTGTTGTGTCAATGGCTCTTGCAAAGATCAATTTCATGTGGTATTTAAAAAAGATCTCTCTGGTAGCGCTGCTTGGTTATGTTGCCGGAGCGGGTGCGTTTCTGCTTCAGGAGATGTTTATAAAGTAAAGAAGTGACACGTGACGAGTGACGTGTGACAGGGTATGAGTTTGTGGAGACGTGCAGATAGTTTTGTGCGTCTCTTTTTTTGACCTTTTTGTAACCTAAAAACCGCAGTTGGATCGTGGTGCTATGCGCAAGCTCAACCGCGGGATTTAGGTTGTAAAGTAAAGAACCGGATTCCAGACTACTGTTGCTCTCTAAGCAATCTCCTCTTGGGAAAATTTCCATAACAGGAGCGCACCAGCTGCAACGGTGAGTACCAGAAGGTTTATTACAGGGTGTACCGGTATTTTCGTAAGAAACGGCTGTTCACGTATCAATGATGTCGCAAAGAACAGAAGCGCTGCAACCTTTGGCCAGATGATCGCAATAACCGTCCCGGCACTCATTGATGTATCAACGTTAATATTTGCCTTATCTGCGATCATCGTAAATGAATCAATCGCAATGCTGACAGCCCCGGAACCAATGGTAGTGAGTGCAGCAATAACATCCGGAAGTATGGTTGACAGAAACATAACAAGTACTATCGCGAAAAGTACACCAATTGATGTTACCAATGATGCCGGAATGAAGAACGGAATCCGCCCCCCGGTTTTTACCAGCATGAGAATGTACACACATATATGAAGCAGCAATGTAAATCCATACGAGAGCATCCAGATCCCGCTTATTTTTCCTGTCATATACTCAGTTCTGCGAACCGGTTTTGATAGAATAACCGTTGCCATCCCATACTCCCGATCACGTTTCAGAAGTCTCATCGAAAGAAGCACCGAGATCATCATCCCGGCAACAGCAATCAGATTGAATGCTACAATTGATGTCCAATAACCGATATCAAGTGCATTAACCGACTGCCCATTAACCTGAACATTACCGTTAAAACAACCACGCAGCATAAAAACAAGCAACATTCCGATGCCGGCCATTACGTAGAAACTTTTATTATGAAGTTCATCGGAGATGGTAAATTTTACGATCGTCAGATAGTTTTTAAAATTCATTTGTACACTGTCCCTTTGAAGTCAACACATCACCCTGTGATATCGCACCTGACGCTATTGTTCAGGAGCTCCAAAATATCTGTTTTCACCAACGGTTTAAAGATACTAAATGCAGCCACATGAATATTCAAAAAGCTGATTTGTTCAGGTAATTAATAATATTCGGTTCAGGGCGTTCAGTATATTAAGAACTTAAACAATTAATTATAGCAATTTGATTATTGTCAGAGTAATATTGTATATATATAGCAGGAATAACAAGTAATTAGCAGGTGATCCTCTGAACACGAAATCAGTAAAAAATACCACTACAACACTTGTCCAGCCTAACGGTAAAGAGCCCATCCCTCTCGGTTCCGGTATTATTACACGGACATTAGGTGATGGCGGAATGGCAAGCGTTTACGAGATCTGGAATCCTCAGCTTGAAGTACACCGGGCTGTTAAATTGCTGCATCCGAACTGTAATATCGAAACACGGGAACGTTTCCAGACTGAGATTAAGATCACTGCAAAACTGCATCATCCTAATATTGTAGAAATTCATGGTGTTGGTAACTGGAATGGTCTCCCCTACATCGAAATGGAAAAAGCTGATGGTTTTACACTTGAACAGCTTATCCACCTCAAAGGCGCATTACCGGTGCCGGTTACCCTTGCTATCGGAATCATGGTAGCCCGGGCCCTTGAATATGCACATAACCATGAATATGTCCTTTATAATAATACCTACCATGGGATTATTCACCGGGATTTGAAACCCGGTAATATTATGGTTTGCAAGGATGGCACAGTTAAGCTGATGGATTTTGGTATTGCACGCCCGGCTTCGACATCATTTCACACCGTTGACGGGGCAATAATCGGAACGCTGCAGTATCTCTCACCCGAACAGCTTGAAAGCCGGGATCTTGATATCACTACCGATATCTATTCTTTCGGCATCTGTCTCTACGAAATGATTTGCGGTCATTATGCGTTTCCGGAAAACAATATAACAAAACTGCTTGCTGATAAAACCAAAAACCGTTACAAGTCACTTGATTCATACGTGCTAAAAGCTCCGCATGGTCTGATCGAACTTATTGATCATTGCATGAATTACGACAGGAGCCGCCGCCCACAGACCTCCACAATTCTTCAGGATGAACTTAATAGTATTTATGACAGGGTCTGCACTCAGAAACCTGAAGCAGTTGTCAGTGATTTCATGACTCAATCCATTCGGGAAAAAAATATTCCGAAAAAAAATGTAGTAAATTTAAGAATCAGAAAAACACATGTTGCAGTCATACTTATCTGTTTTGCTTTGTTATACTCACTGATAATAATCTCGTCAAATGCAAAAAAGAAACAGGCTGAGGTGATGCAGGCATCAAAAGTTGCTGATTCGCTGGCTCGAAAAAAGGCAGATTCATTGAAATTGATTGCACAAGTCACTCATAAGGCACAGGATACGCAAACACTATCAGAGCCGGTAAAAGTTGTGGCAAAAACACCGGAACAGCCTCGTGTAAAAAAGCCGCAAACAAGTAACAATCTATCCGCACCAGTCACGGAAGCCACTACAGGCAGTACAATGAATCCGGTTAAAGAAACAAAGGTAGATCAATTAAAGACAAAATATGACACTAAAGATATTCTGTTGATTATCCTCAAAGAACTTCAGGGAAAAAACTATACAGAGGCGGCATCATTATTGAGTAACCTTGATGCGACAACGATGCAGACACAGCGGGCACAGGTACTCAAAGCAAGACTTCTTGAGTTTACAGATTATAAACAGTTTACAATTTTTATTCTTTCCAATACATCACGTGAAGCAGAAATTTTAATTGCCAAAGCACGTGTAATGCTTGACAGAAACAATCTTGAATCTGCGGAGCAATTCCTTGAATCTGCTTCAACTTCGCCACGTGAGATAATTACATTGGAGCAGGCATCAAACAGGATTCTATACTATTCAGCCCTTGTGAAATCAAAACGATTTGATAATTACCCTGATGAAAATACATGGAAAAAGGCACTCGAAGCGTGGTATAATGTGAAACGTGAGTTGCGCCTGGACCCATCACACGATTACTTTAAAAAAGCCGACGAGGAAATCTCGAGGATCAGTGAGAAATATCGTGCAATTAAGGGGTAAAAATGAAGAAAATGTCATATTTTCTTTTATTTTTCTGTATTACATCTTTGGTATACGCACAAAAATCTGATTCCGGTAAACCAATTCCGTCCGATACGCTGATTGGCGCACTGCCGTCACTGCTCCGGTACAGCGAACGTCCTTATATCGTTACCTCCAATATTGAAGTCCCGCCGGATAGAACGGTAACAATTGAGCCGGGAACAGTACTTCTTTTCAGAAATTTCACCGGTATACATATTCGTGGACGCCTGATCGCACGGGGAACGCCTGAGAAGCCAATCATTTTTACATCAGAATACGACCGTCGTTATAATCCTGCCTCAGTACGGGAAGCCAATCCGTTCGACTGGGACGGAATTTATATGACACTTAATTCGATGGGAACACAGTTAACCCATGTAACCATTGCCTATTCGGTGTATTGTATTACATCAGAAAGCAAATTCATCCGGCTTGATCCACTCACCGTTATTGACAATGGGAAAAGTATCATAACGATTGAGCAGCAGGAATATCCATTGACTGATACAACATTCACCTATATTCTTGACAATTATGACATCGCCGGAAAAACCATAAATCTGTTCAGGGATCCGATTGCTAAAAAGCGAACAATATTCCGGATACTCGGAACAACACTTATGCTTGGCGGTGCCGCGGGTGGCATCTACTATGCGATGGAGTTAAACGACGATTCCAAACGACTGGAACGTCTGAGCAAAACAGATTTTGTCAATCTTAATTCACATACGGATGCTGACTGGAAAAAATACAACAAAAAAGTAACTAATGATAAATGGTTTACAGGAGGCAGCTCACTGGTCCTGTTAGGTGGTCTGGCTTTCTTTACCTGGACATTTACATTCTAAAGATTACAGGTACAACTATGAAAAAGTTCGTTTCCTTTATCATTACGATTCCGCTTATGCTGCTTTGTACACACACTGAAAGCCCGTTTTCAGATCATTCGAATGCCACAATACACTACATTGCCGAAAAATCAACTTTTAATGACAGCGGTCATGACAGTACGTCTGTCTTTTCTACAGAAACACTGACCGTTGCCGCAACAGTCTGTGAGCTCATTGATTCTTTTTCCATACGCATTGAAAAAAACCGTTTATGGAACCGCCAGGTGGTTATACAACCTACAAGTGACTATTATATTTTTCCTGTTTCATTCTATGACACGGGTAAACAGACAATTGAGATTATTACCTATCGTGCGAATAATGATAGACAAATACAGGAGATATCTTTACTTGCCAGGAATCCGCTATTTCAACCCGATATTCCTGAACACTCGCTTGCAGATACAATAACTCTTGCAGCCAGAGGTGCGGGTGATAAGAACGGCATTATGTACAATTGGGAATTCGGTACAGGAGGTCAACTGGTACAGTCTCCCTATACAACAGTCCATACGTCGATAACATCTGTCAACAATATAGAATCTGATGGAACATTCTGGATCAGTGATTCTTTATACCAGTCACCCAAAGTTATATTTAAGTATACGTTTATCGATACAACACCACCTGTAATACTCTGTATGAATGAACATTTTAATCCGGTGACTAAAAGGATCAAAACATCAGATTCCATTTTCAGCTTTATGGTACGGGTTACCGACAGAGGAAATCAAGCTGTCGGTAATGTAACAATTAATAACCAGCCTCCTGATTTTAAACGCCTGAATGTATATACAAAAATAGTGAAAAATGTTCATCGTTACACGCCTGAAAACCCGTTTTATATGACTGTCTATGCTATTGACAATAGCGCATTTGGCAATGATACCACAAATACGTTCGCAATTGAATTTGACAAATCAGCAGTACGTCGGGGTGTGACGTCCATTAAAATCGAAAGTTTTTCCGGCAATGAATTGTTAACAGCACGTAATGCGATCGTTGTATACGGATCAATCGAAAACTCTGACAACCATTTTGTCAACATTGAGTTTATTCTGAACGATACCCCTGTCAAGGATACCGTAATCAGGGGTTATGGTCAGTGGAATACGATACTGTCCCTTTCTGAAGGAACGAATTCATTCAGGATACGGGCTCTGGATACAAATGACTATATTCTTGATTCCGCGTTTGTTCCGATATATTACTCAAAAAACATTGAAGACAACACCCCCCCGGTCATTACATCCATTGAGATCGATACGCAACTGGTAGACAATGAAATCTATTACACAGAAAAAGATTCTGCCCGTATAGTTATCAATACTTTTGATGCAGGGAGTGGAATTCGACAGGTAATTTTCAGATCCGATACCAGACTGGATACTATTATAATGCCTGAGAATGCCTACAGAGCTGTATATACGATACGGTCACTTCAGCACAGGGTAAACAATTTGTTTGTCAATGTTCTTGATGTTAGAGGGAACTCAAAACTTGACACATTACTATTAATAAAGAAT
>JAAZBG010000268.1 GCA_012513915.1 Fibrobacter sp. | reverse complement strand
TTTTTACACAGAGCTTCCTCTGAAAAACGGTTTGAAAACTCTCAAAAATCTCTGAACATTTAGGAGAGACTCTGAAAAAATGAGCATCTTTATAAGTGAAACAAGACGGGGTTCACCGAATGCTTACACCTGTTTTTGGGTTATCGGTGACAAAGGAATCAAAACCTGCCGGTTCATGGAAGAAAATGGGGGTCAATATGCTCCGAAATATCCTCTGTATCTTATAGATACGACTTTGAGGATTGTTTCTCGCCAAAAGAAAGGCAAAAGAAAGGTTTAAAACCCCGGTTTTCTGTCCACGTGAGGGGGTCAGTATCCGCCGTATTGTCATGTTATATGCTAACAAAAAACAACTTTTGGACTGACCTTTCGGGTGCCGTTAGAGGGGTCAGCATGGTCCGTTTTCTCCACCTCAAGGTCTATTATCATAATGTTCTAAAAAGTGGTAGCTTAAACCATAGTGTTAAATTGCAAAGAATGCATCGCTAATAAAAGCTATAACTTCCTGATATTCCACAGCAGTTACCAAATTATGATGTTGTCCGAAAAATGGAATTCGATTACATCTTAAAAACACATAACTGTGTATTAGAGTTAGATGTTACTCCATAAATTGTATTCTCATTAAAATCTATATCAAAACCATTTATAAACCTATCTAGAACAAACACCTTCTTGATGTTCCCATTAAAATCCAACACATTAATAAGATTTCCACCACTGGGTGTTGATAAACCATTTTTGGTCGCCTCATCTATTTCTTCATGAGTTATTTTTGAGTAAAGAGCATAGATTTCTGTATCACCAACAATAACATCTTGGTATCCATAAGCAGCTCTTATGATCAAATTTCTCCCGTCACGTTTAATATTAGGCTCACCCTGCTCACCAATGACAATATTTTTTTTATTGTTTTTTAAATTATATATTTCAATCACATCACCCATAACCGTAGCAATTACGAGGACATTATTTTTTGGATTGAAATCCAAACAGCTTATCCAAAGTTGCTGAAGTATGGGATTTGCTAAATCCTTATTCTCCTCATTTGGTATATTATACAATTTAGATTCTATTTCTCCTTTGTCATTGAGTAATATAAAGCGGTATTCACCTTTTGAATCTAGCACAATTTCCCCATCCTTGCCCCTATCTGTGAATTTAACTATCGGAATAAGTTCTTTAGGCAATTCTAATATCCTATTTGGCTTTGTAATTTTCCTTTTTAAATTTTCAATTGGATACGTATATAATATCGACTTATTTGTCTCAACGACTGATAGCAATCCATCTTGAATATCCATACCGCCACACGCTATGAGCTCCTCTGGACCTTGGCCTATCGTACCAAAAGAAAACAGGTATTCTGTTTTACTTTTAATCAAATTAAATGCATGAAAAAAATGCTCATTTCCATGCAGATCCCATATCAACAGTAAAGAGTCCTCCTTCACAATTCTATAGGGATATTTAAGCAATACACTATCTTCATTCAATTTAACATCATTTGAAAACAGCTCTACGAATGGGACACTATGTTTATCCTTCAATGATGTATTACAAGAGAGAAATACAACGCAGATCAATACTACATATCCACTAAAAAAAAACTTTTTCATATTCTCAACATCTTAATTAAGACCTCAGAAGATTCAGCATAAATAATTATATCTTTTCAAAACAACCTCATTGAGATATCACATTCGGATAATCTCAAGAGGTTGATATATTTATTCAACATTTTACTGATATATCAGTATCTCTTTATAATCACAGGTATTGGTTACATAGCAAAACAACTGACCATCCCCGTGGCACTCTACCATACCGCGAACGGTTTCATCAGCTAATGCCTCAATATTATCAAACACAACCGATGCATCGGAACCATTATTTGTGTTCAGATTCAAATTAAAAGAGGCAACGGCTGTAATTGAAAGGAAAGATAGTATTCCAAGCAATTTCTTTTTCATCTTATTGCGTTATTGTAATTTCTTTATACTCGCTTTTATTTGTCAAATAACAATAAAGTCCACCGTCTCCCGTGCACACAATATGTCCACTCACGGTTTCTCCTGCCAAAGCTTCAATATTCTCTAATAAACTCAGCGTTAGATTCTTTCCACCCTTTAATGATACTCCATAGTTAATAGAGGCTGTAATTGTCATTACCATAATTGAGCCTACAAAAAACAACTTTCGGAAACTGCATTTTTCTTTCATAATTTCAATTTTCTAATGTTAATACTCTGACTACTTATTAATCTTAAAAGATTCAAAGCGTACAACTGACAAAGATATTCGTGTATTTCATGTCAATTATCAATAATATAGACTCCGCAAATATAGAGCCCCATTACATTACTGCAAAATTACTACTGGTTTATCTTTGTAAAAAAGAGACTTTAAAGAGATTTCAGTCTCAAACTACCATACAGTTATTTTTATCGCACCTACGATTATAACACTCAAATAACAACTAACTTATTAATTATTATGAAAATATAATATTGATGCATAAGAAGCCTCATCATAAATAAGAGGGCTATCACGATCTTTTACTTTATGAGAGCAGCGGGTAGACAGAGGGCCTCTTTGTTATTTAAGCAACGACTCGCAGGTTAACAAGCTTTGGATAAAGATTGTTAGTTATTCGCCCCTGGACGGCAATATGTAGGATATAAGCTTGCTTTTGATCGGGGTTATTCTGATTTGTCGTTGATAATCAACAAATACCCACTTCCATAGTTATTACGAATGGTCAACATTGGAAAAACAGCCAACTTGGATCGCAATTGATAGATGATGTTATCGAGGAGTTTATCAGTACGGGGATCATCATGCCCCCAAATGTGTTTGAGCAGTATGCTTCGGGGTACAGTCGCACCAACATGTTCAAATAAAACGTGCATTATCTTGACTTCCCTATTGGTAAGATCGACGGCTTGGGCCCCATTGGTCAGCCTAAGTTGATCCAGGCTGAAGCATTGATCACCTACAACATACGCACTCTCGCCGCGACGTTTAGAAAGCATGTTATTAATTTGAGCCAGCAGCACCGCTGTTTGTACGGGCTTATCTAAAAACTGTATGGCACCCAGTGTGTAACCCTTGATTTTTGATTGAGGATCTGTCCATGACCCGGTCATCAGAATGATGGGGGTGCAGCTGTCTTCACATCTGATGCGATTGATCACCTCGAAACCGTTTATTCCAGGTAGTTCCAAATCCAGCAAGACCAAATCGGGGCTAGCTGTTTTCATAGATACAAGCGCTTTTTCACCGCTACTCACAGAAACAACGTCAAATCCGTTCGCTTCGAAAAAAGTAGCTAGTAAACTCAACAATGTTTCGTCATCATCGACAATAAGCAGCTTCTTCATGTTGGTAAAAAAATGGTATGAATAATGATTGGTCTTATACGGGCAATTGAAGGATGAAGCGGCTACCCTTATCCGGGGCGTCTTCCACCCGAATCTTGCCTTTATGGGCTTCAACGACAGCTTTAACATAACTCAAACCCAAGCCAAAGCCAGCCATTCTCCTTTTTTTCAAGTCTTCACTTCGGTAAAAAGCATCAAAAATGCGTTTTTTTTCGCTGTCAGGGATGCCATCCCCATCATCGATAATGGTTATAACAAGACTCCGATTTTCATCATTGAAATTCAGGGATATATGCACAGTCTCACCTGAATACTTGACAGCATTCTCCATCAAATTGTCCATCATATTTGTAAAATGCAAACGATCAACAACTATCGACTCCTTGATGCTTTCATTGACGATGTCAATGTGGACGTTTTTTGAGGGATTGGATGCATGTGTGGCTGCAAGCTGTTTCAGATAGGGGGCAAGCATTAAGGGCTCTAGGTCCAGCTGCAAGCTATCACGATCGCTGTGATTGAGCCGCTGAATCTTGTTTGTGTAACTGGCCAATACCATTAAATCACGCAGACTTCCATTCATATAATCAACTGCCCGATTGATTTCATTCTTTGCTAGGTATGATGGAGCAATCTCCAACATCATCACCGCCTTGGTGATGGGTCGCTTAAACTCGTGTACCATTGAATTCACAAAATCCTGATGCATCTTCTGGACCTTCTGTTGGCGGAGGATGGTTTTATAAAGATAAATGGTAAAAATAACAGCAAATACGAGCAAAACTAAGGATAAAAAAAGTTGTATTAGCATTCGTCTTAGAAAGAAATGTGGCGATAGGGCCACAGCAGCACGTATACCGAGGGTTTCAATGATGTCAATAGGAACACTATCCATGGTAATCATTTTCCATCTCGGCTGTGCCAACT
Source organism: Fibrobacter sp. (assembly GCA_012513915.1). Classification (GTDB taxonomy): domain Bacteria; phylum Fibrobacterota; class Chitinivibrionia; order Chitinivibrionales; family Chitinispirillaceae; genus JAAZBG01. Next base: position 2,046 of record JAAZBG010000268.1, on the reverse strand, counting down.
GACCGGTTTGAGCCACCAAGGTGTCTGCTTCTAAGTCAATTAATTCAATGGATGTACGAACCTCTTCAAACCCACTGTTGACAATCGCTGTTATAAACAACTCATTAAGTCGATTGACGTTTAATGGAGACTTCTGTTTTAAAATGAGCTGAAAGATGCGTTGATCGACATCTTGCGCATTTTTTTTTACCCGAACGTGATAAGTTGTATCCTCAGACACAATAGTCCGATTTATGAATTCAGTCGAATCATTATCGGTATTATCAATAAATGATGATGGTAGATATCTGATAATTAGAGGTTCACCAGCGCTATTTAGCCGCTCGGACAATTCGGCTTTTAGGCCAGATGTCAAGGCGTCATCCAACGAGACTCGAAGTGATTGTTTATTGGCCTCGTACATATTGAATACCCATAACAATTCACCTAAGAGGATGCCTACGATGACTATAATGACCATCGTAAGTAAACAATTCTTGGTGAGTCTCATCTTTTTTGCCAATTACGCTTGACAAATATAAGTAAAGTTTGAGAAAAAGAGTATTTAAAGAGAATCTTAAAGACATATTTTGAAAAATAAGTATTCCTTCGTTGAAGCATTTATACTTACATAAAAATTATAGACGCATGAGAAAAAAACACTTGTTTGTTATTCTTTCACTATTTATTATAGCGTTATGCAGTTTTATAGCTTCGGCAAACAGTCCGCAGAATGATAATGGGGTAATCCTTTACAACATCGAGTCGATGTCGACTTCGGAAGGAAACACTGATATCTGTTATGGTATTGGATCACTTGATTGTGTTTATTCCAGCGACAAGGTAAAATGGATTCTATAAAACGACCTGTTTATATTTTACTTAGTCTCGCGGTTTTTCTTTCCATTGAAGGATGTAAACATAAGAAGGATAAACTATTAAATGTCACTGAAACCTCTTTGTCCGCAAAACAATACACAATCGACGAGCGTGAACTGATGCATTACCCCTTTCGTGTTCGCTTAAAAGACTCAACGGTTTTCATCATGGATTTGCATGGTGCTGAAGCTTTCATTCAATCCTTTAGCTTCCCTGCCTTGAGATGGAATAAATCAATAGGTCAACCGGGTAACGGCCCTCACGAAATGCTGGATTGCGAGAACATTCGTTTTGATTCAGCCAAGCGCCTTTGGTTGATGGATGCCAATAAAATGAACTTGTCCATCCATTCTAATGATACTTTGATTGAAGTAGCTTTGGACAGAGAGTTGGTGCGCCCCCTTGATTTTTGCCTTATAAACGACTCGTTGATTGTCATGCCGGATTATACGGGAAGGCAGCGATTTGTATATGTCAATAGTAAGGGGCGTATCGTCTCTCAAATAGGGCAAATACCGGATAAGAAGACTAAAAAAAAGAGGGCAAACATGGTGCTTGCCCAAGCGTGGCGTTCGTTCATCGACTACAATCCAACGAATGGTATCTTGGCCTTAGCTACCCAGTTGGGCGAAGTCGTTGAAATTTGGGATAGTAAAAATAACGTTCGGCTTGGTGTTTTCATTGGAGAAGAAGGCTTTCCGGTTTTCAGAGACAGAAATGGTACCGCCATACCCGATGGCATCATGGGTTACAGCGACATCCAGGTTGGCAGGAACGTTGTCTATGCACTTTTCTGGGGACATACATTTAGGGATTTAAAAAAAGGGGTGATTTTACAAGAAGGCGGCAAGCGACTGGACGTTTTTAATTTAAAGGGAGAACGCATTCACATCATACACCTCGACAGAAACATAACCGGATTTGAAATCGATGAAGCCAGTGGAACGATGTTGGCTCTTGACCCAAACAGCAATCAACCATTGGTCAGCTATTCAATACCAAAGGGGTTGTTACCTTAACAAGCCTTCATTAGGCCGTTACTCATTCCTGCCACATTTAGATAGTCAAACCTGCCAAAACCCCCTTTTTCCAAAACTGCTCTGTGTAAGAAAAGACAGTTGTCTGGTTTGAGCAAGTATTAAGAAGTCAAGTGTCTCAGCAATTAATAATTCGTAGATTGATTTAAAG
>JAAZBG010000267.1 GCA_012513915.1 Fibrobacter sp. | reverse complement strand
GTTCGAGGGCAGATTAATCCATGTGCCACACACATTCGAGAGCAGTATGTATACCAGAATCCGGTATGCCGCTGTTTTAAAGAGGAGCCTTAATGGAATTTTTAGGGATAGCATTTAATGCGCAGTTTTTAATGAATTTATTAAGCATCGTTTTAATCGACATTGTACTTGCGGGTGACAACTCAATTGTGATCGCAATGGCGGTTCAGGGATTACCCAAAGAACAGCGCTTTAAGGGAATTGTATTCGGTGCCCTTGCAGCTGTAATCCTGAGAGTCGGTTTTACCTTTTTTGCAGCGCAACTTCTCGGCATCTCGTTTGTGAAACTGGTTGGTGGAATTCTGATACTGTGGATCGCTCTCAAACTGATGGCGGATTCAAATGAGGATAATCACAAACAGAGTAATGCAGATACCGTCTGGAAAGCTGTATGGATCATCCTTGTAGCGGATTTTACAATGTCTCTTGACAACATTCTCGCTGTCGCCGGGGCATCACATGGAAGTTTCGGGTTGCTATTATTTGGTTTGGGACTCAGTATTCCTCTCGTTGTTTTTACAAGTACAATGCTCTCAAAACTAATGGCCAGGTTTCCGGTGATTCTCTGGATTGGTGCTGCAGTACTTGGCAAGGTTGGCGTAGAGATGATGATCACTGATCCTTTTATTGTGAACAATGTACTTGCTCCTGTAGACATGACCGAGATGATTAAAAATTCGCTTCATGCAAACCATACCCTTGTTACAATTGCTGAGATAATGGGTGCAGTTGGTATCGTTGGAGTTGCTTTGTTAATGAACTCATTGAAAAAGAAACGTTCAGAACCAGAAACAGACAGCACATCCCTGCCGGATTCTATCGCAGATGCAGATGCGTAAGAAAAACGGTTTTGTTCTCAATACATGGACTCTGGCTTGCCGGGCGAACCGGCGACCAAATGCTATTCATTGATTATTCCTTTTAAATTCAAACTATTATGACCACCCCCGGTAAGTACGCTTTTTCATTTTTATAACTCCGGTATCAATGATGCACGCGCCTAGCCTGCCTTCATGAGATAAGAATTGTATAAAGAACAGATTGTCATGTGTATTTTTCCATGTTGACAATTTTGGTTCGTTACAATACAATTTTCTTTATCCTGGTTGCATCATTGTCATACCCCCCGAAATACAGGATCAACTATCATACATTTATCATTGCAACCCGGATGGCTTGTGCGTTATGAAAAATGCACCAGACAGAAATTGCGGATATGTAATTGCGATCCGTGGCAGTATTGTCGATGTTCACTTCGAACAGTCACTGCCCCATATTCATACGATACTCTATGCAAAAGATGATTCCGTTGTTCTTGAAATACTTGCACACCTTGATACCCACACAGTCAGGTGCATAGCACTCACTCAAACGCAAAGCCTGACTCGCGACACACCAGTAGAAAACTCAGGCTCCCCACTGTGCGCTCCTGTGGGAAAGGGTATTTTCTCCCGGATGTTCAATGTATTCGGGCAACCAATTGACAATTTGCCAATCCCTCATGATATCACATGGTGCCCGGTCCACCAGATATCAGTTCCCCTTTCGCAGCGGCCTACGACATCTGATATTTTTGAAACCGGTATAAAGATTATTGATTTGCTTATGCCACTTGAACGGGGTGGGAAAGCAGGTCTTTTTGGTGGTGCCGGTGTTGGCAAAACAGTACTATTGACAGAGATTATTCACAATATGATAAAACACTATAACGGTGTAAGCATATTCTGCGGTATCGGAGAACGTTGCAGGGAAGGCGAGGAATTATACCGTGAAATGAAAGACAGCGGCGTATTGCCAAAAATGGTGATGGTATTCGGACAAATGAATGAACCCCCCGGAAGCAGATTCAGGATTGCCCATTGTGCTTTGACAATGGCAGAGTATTTCCGGGATACCGAACATACTGATGTACTTTTGTTAATTGATAACATTTTTCGTTTTATCCAGGCAGGATCAGAAATTTCCGGCATGATAGGCCAGATGCCGGCACGGCTTGGATATCAGCCGACACTAAGTACCGAACTATCTCAAATCGAGGAACGTATTTCAAATACAGCGTCTGCAGCGATAACATCGATTCAGGCTGTCTATGTCCCTGCTGATGATTTCACTGATCCTTCGGCTGTACATACATTCTCTCACCTGTCTGCATCAATAGTACTTTCCAGGAAGAGATCCAGTGAGGGTCTGTATCCGGCAATTGATCCGCTTCAGTCTAATTCCAAAATGTCAATGCCACAGATTATCGGTGATGAACACTATACTGTTGCGAACGATGTCAGGCGCACACTTGCACAATATGAAGAACTAAAAGATATCATTGCAATGCTTGGACTTGAGCAGCTTTCGCAAAGTGATCGTAATGTTGTCGCGCGGGCGAGGCGTCTTGAACGATTTCTGACACAACCATTTTTTACCACTGAATAATTCAGCGGCTTGAATGGAAAAATTGTCCCTCTTACAGACACTATTGACGGATGTAAGAGAATACTTGCTGACGAATTCATGGACTACCCCGAGCAATCTCTTTACATGATAGGACCCATTGAAGATGCAGTTAACGACCATTCAAAAGGATCTCGAAGTGTTGAAAAAAAGATTGACAGTGTAGCACAAAAAAGTTGATTATTTTCAACAAACATGATGAAAACGATGTAAGATGACACACTTTTTAAGGCAGCACTATGAACGATACTATTACTCTCGACATCATTCTTCCATACCAGCAGTTTATGCATCATTCGGATGTTACAGAGATTATTGCAGAAACAGACAGAGGTTCATTTGGTCTTCTTCCTCACCGTCTTGATTGTGTCGCAACAATTTCCCCGGGAATAGTCGTTTTCAGAACAAAATCAGTAAATGAAATCTGGGTTGCTGTTGATAATGGTTTTCTTTTAAAAACCGGTCTTGCTGTTACGATTTCTGTCCGCAATGCATTTTCAGGTCCCGATCCTGTCAACCTGAAACGTATCGTCAGGAATGAATTCAGTGTCATCAGTGATATTGACAAAAAAGTTAAAACAATCATGCTTAAACTTGAAAACAATTTAATTCAAAGTATCATGGAGCTGCATCATGGATAATCCTGACAACAAAAAAATAGCCCCACAACAGGATTATCCGGATACTATTAACAAAAAGGTTAACAGGAAAATGGCTGCGAGAACACAGACAAAAAATGAACTCTGGCATGGCATCGGTACGATGGGAATTGTGGGTTGGTCGGTTACGATTCCGACATTGCTCGGGATTGCACTTGGAATATGGCTTGATAAAAATATCAATGATTCATACTCCTGGACACTCATGATGCTATTTGCCGGAATAATCTCAGGGAGTGCTCTTGCATGGCACTGGATTGCAAAAGAGCAAAAAGAAATTCATCAAAAACACGGGAACGAAAATGGAAAATAGTGTTCTCCATTATATGTTTCTTATTTTTGCGGGACTTTTGTTAGGCACTTTTTTTTATGGTGGACTCTTGTTAACAATAAAGAAGTGTATCGCTGTAAAGTTATCATCTCTATTATTCCTTATAAGCATGCTTGTACGGACATTGATCGTTGTTGGTGGTTTTTATTTTTTATCATCCGGTAATATTTATAACTTATTATTCTGTTTTTCTGGTTTTTTTATCGCAAGACTCCTGTTCAGAATTTTCATACCAGTAATGGTTAAACCCATCAACTCCGGAGCACAATGATGCATCTAAGTTCTGATGAAATAGTATTTACCAGCTGGAAATGGATTACTCTTAATGCGACCATTGTTTACACATGGGTAATTATCACCGTTCTGGTAATTTTATCGTATTCGGTTACATCGCATTTGAAACAATTCTCGCACCGTACCCGTGGACAAAATTTCCTTGAGATGCTCATCCTTTTAATTGAAACGCAATTAAAAGAAGCCGGTCTGCAGTCATCACGAACATACATACCTTTTATTGGTACGCTTTTTTTGTTTATCGCGTTTGCCAATCTGTTAACAATTGTCCCGATATATGAGCCTCCGACAAGTTCACTTTCGACAACAGCAGTTTTGGCACTCTCAATTTTTTTTGCTGTTCCCTACTTTGGTATCCGGCGAAAAGGTTTTGTCGGATACTTAAAAACTTACCTTGAACCAACCTTTATTATGCTTCCATTTAATATTATCAGCGAATTGACAAGAACACTGGCACTTGCAGTTCGTCTTTTTGGAAATATGATGAGTGGCGTCATGATTCTTGCCATTCTTCTTTCCATTGCCCCTATTTTCTTTCCAATAATGATGATCGCTCTTGGATTACTTACCGGTATGGTTCAAGCATATATTTTCAGCATTCTGGCAACGGTATTTATTGCTGCTGCGGTGCAAATAGATAATGAAAAACGGGAAAACCATAGCAATGATAAATCAAACAATTCATTACATGTTGCAGACTCTCAATGAAAGGATTTTGTATGGACACGCCTACACTAATTGCCATTGCGTCAATAACAATGTCCAGTTTTACTACCGCAATAGGTACTATGATACCGGCACTTTCAGAAGGGAAAGCTGTCATATCTGCACTAAGTTCTCTCGCACAACAACCGGATGCATCTCCAACTATCACCAGAACACTGTTTGTCGGCCTTGCAATGATCGAATCAATGGCAATCTACTGTTTTGTCGTATCGATGATACTATTATTTGCAAATCCGTTCTGGAACCACTTTATCAGTACAGCAGGACATTAATCTATGCTGATAAACTGGTTTACTTTAGTTGCGCAAATTATTAACTTTCTTATTCTTCTATGGTTATTGAATAAGTTTCTCTATAAACCGGTTTTAAAGTCATTGGATGAACGGGAAGCCCGTATTGCATCAACGATTTCAGATGCAGAATCAGTAAAACTGAACGCTATGAAAGAACTTGAAGAATATTCTGCGAAGAATAGTACGATAGACAAAGAAAAAGACTCAATTATTCAGGCATCCCGCACGGCAGCAGAACTGGAACGGATTCAAATTATTGATAATGCAAAGGACACTGCTCAGCAATTAATTGACAAACAAAAAAGTGTACTCAACGATGAACGTGACTCTTTTTACAAAACTGCATCAGATGAATTGATAGCACGAATAATCCGTATTACTGAAAAATCAATTAACGACCTATCTGACAGGACTCTTGAATCTCACCTGATTGCAAAGTGTATTGACAATATACAGAAACTTGCAGATAACGAACGTATTTCAATCGCAAATCTTCTACAGATTTGTAATAATACTGTTATAACCAGGACATCAAAACCACTTGACAGCAATAGTGCATCACAACTGCAGGAATATCTATCAACCGTATTTGGTTCTGCAATTACACTAGAATACGAGCATGCGCCTCATTTATTATGCGGTATCGAACTGATTATAGACACGTATAAATTATCATGGAATGCTCATGACTACATTCAAAAAGCCCTTCTTGATGTAACCGGATCATAGTCAGCCGGTAACGGGCAGGAAAACAGCACTATCAAGGAATTGGTTCAATGAGTGCGCAACAAACCGATCTTTCATCAACACTCTATCATCGCATAAACACTGTCGAAGATGCTATTGTTTCATCACAGTATTCGATGCATTTGGAGGAAACAGGTTTTATAAAAAGCATTTCCAATAGCATTGCAATTGTAAATGGTCTTCACGGATGCGGTTTTGAGGAGTGTATTGATTTCCCCGGAAATATCAGTGGCATTGCCTTTAATATTGACAAAAACGATACCGGTGTGGTACTTCTTGGGGATAATAAAAATTTAAAAGCCGGTATGGAAGTCAAGCGGAGCGGCAGACTTATGGATATTGCTGTCGGAGATCACTGTATTGGCAGAATCATTGATCCACTCGGCAGACCACTTGACAATTCAGGTATACTGAAAACTGCTCAGCGTTTACCAATCGAGCGTCCGTCACCACCGATTATGCATCGTGCGCCAGTTACCGTACCACTTCAAACAGGAATCAAAGTTATTGACGCAATGATACCTATAGGTCGCGGTCAACGTGAACTGATTTTAGGTGACCGTCAAACTGGTAAAACAGCGATTGCGGTAGACACTATTATCAACCAGAAAGATCAGAATGTTATCTGTGTATATTGTGCAATCGGACAACGGGCATCTGCGGTTGCGAAAGTAGTGGCTAAGCTTCGTGAGACTGGAGCCATTGATTATACAATTGTAATGGTTACAAATGGTGACGATCCACCCGGACTTATTTACATCGCTCCCTACGCAGCGACCAGTATTGCTGAATATTTTATGGAATCAGGAAAGGATGTTCTTATCATCTATGATGACCTTACGCATCATGCCCGTGCTTACAGGGAAATCTCTTTACTCTTACGCCGCCCGCCAGGCCGGGAAGCTTTTCCGGGTGATATTTTTTATATTCATTCGCGATTGCTTGAGCGTTCAACACATTTACGAAAAGAATATGGCGGCGGATCTCTTACTGCACTTCCCATTGTCGAAACGGAAGCTCAGGATATTTCGTCCTATATTCCTACGAATCTGATATCCATTACTGATGGCCAGCTCTATCTTTCTCCAACATTATTTGAACTTGGTATTTTTCCTGCTGTTGATGCCGGCAGGTCGGTATCCCGTGTTGGCGGAAAAGCACAATACGCGACATACAGAAATGTGGCTGGCGATCTCAAGCTTGCCTATGCACAATTTGAGGAATTGGAAAGTTTTTCCCGCTTTGGAGCACGTCTTGACAATACAACATTAAAAGTCCTTGAGCACGGGAAACGAATCCGTGAGTGTTTGAAACAAAAGGAGTGTTCACCAGTATCGGTCACAGCACAGATACTTATCTTTCTTGCATTGAATAATTACTTTTTTGACAATTACGATCTAAACGAACTTGAAACAATTGAAAATGAAATTATTGACATTTCAAAAATCATTCCGGACAGTTTCACATCAAAACTATTGGAGACCAAAGCTCTTAACAATGATGATAAAAATTACCTGTTGACCTTTTTAAAAGAAAAAATTACCATTCCGTTACATCCAAACACAAAGCATTCAGTATGAGTGATTCACTTTCAGCATTGCGTAAGAAAATCAGTCGCGCTCATGACCTTCATGCTGTTGTGAAGACCATGAAAGCAGCGGCGGCATCAAGCATCGGACTCTATGAGCAGGCCCAACATGCGTTATCGACCTATACACGCACACTTGAACTTGGGCTCAGCAGATGCTTCGGTGATATTTCTTTCGATCAATCATCCCAATATATAAATAAGGCATCCATTGATACTGTAATTATAGGGTCTGATCAGGGGCTGGTCGGTCAATTCAATGACAGCATCGTTGATTTTGCAATACATGAACTATCACAGAATTACCATGATATAAATGTTTGGGTAATAGGTGAACGTGCCCTTATGCGCCTTGAACATCAGGCTATTTCTATTGTCAAATATTACCCGGTACCATCATCATTGAAAATGATTACACCCTTTATTAACGAACTGCTTATTGATTTTGATAAACACGGGATATTGACTAACAGCAACAACCAGCTGGTTATCTTTTATAATAAACTTGAGAAATCATCATTTTATACGCAGACAAAATCAATTGTTCTGCCGTTAGATTTCGCCTGGTTATTGCGTACACAGTCAATAAAGTGGCCAACCAGATACATCCCTGAAGTATTTTGTTCATTACCGTTAAGTCGTCAAAAATTACTGCAGGAGTTTGTTTTTATATCACTCTATAATGCTTGTATTGCATCACTTGCAAGTGAAAATATGAGCAGAATGATGGCGATGCAGCGGGCTGAAAAAAATATTTCAGAATTGATCGATATCTTAAGAAATACGTTTCACCGCTTGCGCAAGGAGGGCATTGACGCTGAGCTTTTCGATGTCATAGCGGGGTTTGAGTCGTTGCTTCATTAATAACGAGCGTTAAAAAAAGAAGCCCTCAACTGATTTAACAATTGAAGGCTTAAAAAATAACCCTGGCAGCTTCCTACTCTCCCATGCAGTTTCCCACACAGTACCATCGGCGTTGTAGGTCTTAACTTCCGTGTTCGGGATGGGAACGGGTGTGGCCCCTACGCTATAAC
>JAAZBG010000266.1 GCA_012513915.1 Fibrobacter sp. | reverse complement strand
TTATGATGGAAATGGAAATTCTTCCGGTGCAGTTCCAATAGATACCGGTAAATATGAAACTGGCACTACTGCGACAGTAAAAGGAAATACTGGAAATCTGGTTAAAACCGGGTATGTTTTTGCAGGTTGGAATACTGCTGCTGACGGAAGCGGTATAGCCTATGCTGACGGGGCGTCACTAATAATGGGCACCAAAGATGTTACATTGTTCGCCCACTGGACTCAGAATGCTACATTTACGGTAACTTATGATGGAAATGGCAGTACTGCGGGTGCGGTTCCGATTGATCTTGGCAAGTATGAAAAAGGTGCACAGGTCACAGTAAAAAGTAACACGGGAAATTTGGTTAAGACAGGGTTTACATTTGTTGGCTGGGCAACCAGTGCAAGTGGAACTGAAGTGTACAAAGCAGAGGAAACATTCAAAATTGGTACAAACGATCTGATATTGTATGCAATATGGAAACAGAATACGACTTATGCTCTAACTATCACTTCAACTAATGGAAAAGTAACAATCTCACCAGATGCCACAGTTTTTGATTCTGGCACAGTAGTAACCCTTACCCCTGTACCGTCAACAGGTTACCACTTCACTGGATGGAGTGGTGCATTATCCGGAACGACAAATCCTGCAACAATCACAATGAACAGTGCCAAATCGGTGACTGCGATTTTCGAAGCTAATCCACCCAATACATTTGCTCTCACTGTTTTAGGACCTAATGGAACGGTACAGAAAACCCCGGATCAAACTCAATACGATTCCGGCACAGTCGTAAAACTGACAGCAGTTCCTGATGCAGGTTATCAATTTACAGGATGGAGTGGTGGGATAACAGGTACAACAAATCCCTCTTCAGTCACAATGAATGAAGCAAAGACTGTTACAGCAAATTTCGTAATTAAATCTTTTACACTATCAGTAACAGCAACAAATGGTTCGGTAACGAAATTACCTGACGCAGATTCATTTGATTCAGGAACAGTCGTAACCCTGACAGCAGTTCCTGATGCTGGATATCAATTTAGCGGTTGGGATGGCGATTTGACAGGGACTACGAATCCAACATCTATTAAAATGAATGCTAAGAAAAGTGTAACTGCGAAATTTGCGTTAAAAACTTATGCGCTTTCAGTAACAACAACAAATGGTTCAGTAACCAGGTCACCTGATGCCGACAAGTATGATTCCGGCACAGTAGTAACGCTGACAGCTGTTCCCGCTGCTGGGTATCAATTTACTGGTTGGGGTGGCGGCTTAACAGGGACTACTAATCCCTCATCTGTTACAATGAGTGCTGCAAAGAGTGTTACAGCGAATTTCGCGCTTAAAACTTTTGCACTTTCAATCTCTGCAACAAATGGTACAGTAACAAAGTCGCCTAATGCCACCACATATGATTCAGGCACAGTTGTAACACTGACAGCAGTTCCAAATGCCGGATACCAATTTACAGAGTGGGGTGGCGATTTAACAGGAACTACGATTTCAACTTCTGTCAAAATGGATAAAGAGAGAAGTGTAGCCGCGAAATTTTCGCTTATAACCTATACGCTTACTTACGATGGCAATGGAAATTCTAGTGGCTCAGCACCATCAAGTGTTACGGGAATTGAGTCCGGTAAGTCAGTTACAGTATCCGGGGCAGGTTCTCTTGTAAGAGATGGGTATGAATTTCTTGGATGGAACACAGATCAATACGCAACAACAGCCCAATACAACTCATCGAAACCAACGATTACCATCACTGCGAATACTAAATTGTATGCAATTTGGAAATTGCTGCCAACTTTTACGGTTACATATAATGCTAATGGGGGAGGTGCAACTGTTCTCTTCGGGTCCGGTATTGTTCCAAAAGATGATAATGTTTATACCGAAGGTAAGACGGTCACTGTTCTTGGTAATACTGGTAATCTTAAACGACTCGGATATGTATTTCTTGGTTGGAATAAAGTACAAAATGATAAAGAAGTAATTTCTTCTTTTAAGATGGGAAGTGCAAACGTTGTTCTGTATGCCCGATGGGCAATACAGGATGCAGACAAGAATGAATATAGTGAGGTGAAAATAGGTGAGCAGGTATGGATGGTTGAAAACCTGAAAACTACCACACTAAAAAATGGTACCAAGTTGTCTGATCGTATAGATGGAGTACCAAGTTATGCACTCTCAACTCATGCAGCTCTCTATAATGGATGGTGTTATAAGAGTGGTGTAGTAGGGGAGCTGGCACCTGATGGCTGGCGGGCTGCAAATGGAAACGATTGGTCAACTTTACTCAATTATATCGACGGTAGATATTATAAGATTGCATCAAAAGAGTATTGGGAATCAACTACTAATGATTATGGTATAGGGTATGCTCCATATAACAACAATGAAACCGGTTTTACTGCTTACCCTGATGGGTATGGAAGCATATACGATGGTGAATATGAATACGGTGGATTAACCAGGGCTGCAGGGTTCTGGTTGAGTTATGGCGATTATTGGGGAAGTGTCCTTTATATGAGCTTTGAAGAAAGTGGCCGTTCATTAGATAAAGTGTATGATAATACGTTTTATTCCGTACGTTGTATACGTGAATACTGACAATTTCTAACCTGGTTTATAAAAAAGGTACAGCGGATAACGCTGTGCCTTTTCGAATCGCTCTTCGATTGTGCCCACTAGTTAATACAAGATTTTTTTCTTTTGACAATTAGCTAATTTAAAATGTAAATGAGTGTAGGTTTAAGGTTTCAAATACAGAATAGTGAATTTTTTTGATATAACAGTGTCAGTATTAAGTCTCATGATGTTTTAATGATCGTTTTTTAATAATCCCATCTGCTGTATTTCCGCACGTGTCTGTATTCTTGCCTTGCTCATTCTCTCACGTAAACCACCATCGTTCAGAAAATCCTGCTCTAATCGTCTGATCTGTTTGTCAAGAAGATAGTTGGTTTGATTAATTAAACAGATTGCTATATTGGCAACTATTCCAGCCGGGCGGGTTTCGACAAATGGTCGGTATGCCTCGAATGTCGTGTGTGGTTTACTGCCAATATTTCTAACAAATAAAGCTTCTTTTGAATCTTTTTCCCAAATTGGCAAGTCACGTACCCTTAAAAAATCACGGTAATCTTCTAATAATTCATCCTGACTCGCCCGTGCAACATTGGTTAGTTTAAGTTCCATTTCTTTTGATGTACCCGAAGCCCGGCTGCCTTCAGCAATATTCTGTTTGCCACTGCGTGCAGCCTGTACCATTTGGTCAATAGTCCGGTCCCCCCTGGTAAGAAATCGGGAACAAAATCTAAAAGTTATATCGTGAACCACTTCCGCTTTCTGATAAGAAAGCAATTCCCTATAGTTTCCATGTGGCGGAATAAAAGTGTTTGCCATAAGTCAAATATGTCCTATATGACTGATCTATTAATCAAATATTAACAATTAACAATTTAAATAAAACGATACTGTTAAAGTAATTAATTGTTGTTAGGTATGTCAACAATACCTGACAATTTTAGGTCCTATTATATTTTTATATTTAATGGCTGGGACAAATTTGGTATCCAAAAAAAATGCCGGATAATTTACAATGAAATTATCCGGCATCTCTATAACAGAATGTTTATTAAACAATCCAATAATTTACTTCATCAAAACAACCTGTGTTGTTGATACTTTCCCATCAGTTCCACGTATAGAAAGGAGGTAACATCCTCTTTTAACAGATGAAACATCCATTGTTGCAGTACCATTGGAAATGTTCTCTGTCTGTTTTACTATTTGTCCATTCATCGAAGTGAGATCAATGTTGGAAACATTTTTCATACCACTGATATTCAGTGTACGATTTGACACATTGGTAACAACCATTGCACTTGCTGTTGCAGAAGTCGTTTTCAGTTGAACACCGGTTTGCTTCGCAAGCAGGTCTGGGGTCCACATATGTCCGGTCATTGTAAGAGTGTAGATCGTTCCTAAAAAACCGTGATACCAGTACCCGGTATTGGTCTTCAGTTTGGCCATTTGATCAGCGAATGCGTCTGAAATAGTTTGTGTATTACACATAGCTGCAGTAGCGAATGCTCCAACAAATGCTTGATTATTGTAGCTGCCAGTAGGGTTACCATCCGGACTATACCCGTCTTTAATATTTGAAGCACCAACCTTATTTGCCCAGTCAGTTACTTTTTTGCACCATGCCAATGCTCTTTCGTTTCCATTCCATAGGTAATCAATTGCCATACGCCATGGTACTCTGCATGCATCATAATGATAAGTTTTGCCGTTACGGCTTCCGCTGTATGGCTGACCATTATAGGTATGCCAGTCGGGAACAAGTCCTGTAGATTGATTTGCGGTTTTTTCAAGAATATAATATGTATCATCAGCAAGTTTACTCCATGCATTATCACCCGTGAATTTTGCAAACTCTCTGAAAAAGGCTGGTGTATAATATGAAAGGTCTGTTTCAGAACAACCACCATACGGTGAGTTACCACCACTACCCATTCCGGCTGCTAGAACTGATGTACCATTGCAGCTCACGATAAGTTTTTTACATGTATTAATTATTGCCTTTGCATCATTAACATAAGAGCCACCCCATTGCCAAGCTGCAACTACTGCTCCAAATGCGACATCAAGGTCACCATCCGATGCACTTCCCTTGTCGTCGTCGACGTCACCATTACAACCAGTCTTCCAGTCCATCATTCCGTGAGACTGAAGTTTACTTTTGTAAAACTTAATAAGTCCATCATAGGTAGTCTTATCGCCCATATAGGCTGCTATGATCGCTGCCCATCCCATTGATTCAACTTTTGTAGTAGCTTCACCATCTTCACCGACGCATGTTGTGCGTTTGCCCCCGTTACAGTCTGCAATTAATTTACTTGATTTATATTGGGTGTACCATTCCTGAAAAGTTGCGTCAGTAAATTTAGACGATTGAAATCCAAAAGGATACTTGATTGCATCTGTATAGGGATACGTTACTGCTCCCTGAGCAATATTCGCTACCAGGGCAATACTTAACCCGGCAGTAATAATTCTGAGTTTTTTAATCATTTTAGCCCCCTGCTATTGATTTAAGTGATTAATGAATTTTTAGAAAAATGATTAATTGATTTCTACTGCTGAATATAGTACCAAAAAGTGGAAATCGCTAAAAAAAACATTTAATAGATTTAGAGTCTGATATAAAAATATATTGAAATATTGCAGCGTTTTTGGAGGGTAGGGTAGTTTTGAGTCGTTCTCCCCAGATTCTGCAGTGCAGGATTTGGGGCGTATTGTACTACCAATTCACATGTTGGCGTTAACAATAGGATCAATTCAGTCAGGAATTTTGCATTGTCAAAAACTTTGATAAATAAGCTGTAAGAGAAAATTTCACAACCAGAAATCGTCCCTGGTCATGGCGATGAAAATAGGGAAAATGGTAAAACATCGAATTTTTAAAAGGCCCCCTTCAGATAAAGGGGGTGGTACAATATGGCTAATTTTTCAATCTCTTCAATACTCTATTTACTCGATGCCTGGAACCGCAAAGCGCTCGCAGAGTGCAGATGTTTCTTTCGCGATCGCTTCGAGTTTCCCGTTATCCTGTGAATGCGAACAGGCAAGCTCCATCCACTCAGCAATTTTTCTCATTTCATCAGCACCGAAACCCCTGCTGGTTACCGATGGAGTACCCAGACGAATTCCTGACGGATCTGATGCTTTACGTGTTTCACCAGGGACTGTATTGTAGTTGAGAATAAGCCCTGCGTTCTCCATCGCTACCGCAGCCTCTTTGCCGGAAATGTTTTTATTGGTGAGGTCAATGAGCATAAGATGGTTATCAGTACCACCGGACACAAGGGAAAAACCGCGTTTGGTAAGTTCTGCTGCAAGTGTTTTAGCGTTCTCGACAGTTTTACGCGCATACTCTTTAAATTCAGGTTGCATTGCCTCTTTCAGGGCAACTGCGATTCCGGCTGTTGTGGCGTTGTGAGGTCCACCCTGAAGGCCGGGGAATACTGCTTTATCGATAGCTTTTGCATGTTTCTCCTTACAAAGAATCATTGCACCCCGCGGGCCACGCAATGTTTTGTGGGTGGTTGTCGTTACGACATCTGCGAACGGAACCGGATTGGGATGAGCACCACCGGCAACAAGACCTGCGAAATGGGCCATATCGACGAAGAGTATTGCACCGCATTCATCAGCGATTTCCCGGAATTTGGCGAAATCAAGTTGTCGTGGATAGGCACTATGTCCGGCAATAAGGAGTTTTGGTTTATGTTCAAGCGCCATGCGGCGGATTTCATCATAATTCAGGAGACCCGTTACAGGATCAAGGCTGTAATGAACTGCATTGAACCATTTTCCTGTCGCACTTGCTTTTGAGCCATGAGTAAGATGCCCACCATGACTAAGGTTGAGCCCGAGAACTGTGTCGCCAGGTTTGGCGAAGGCAAGATAGATCGCAAGATTTGCAGGAGAACCTGAATAGGGTTGTACGTTTGCATGTTCTGCTCCGAACAGTGCTTTTGCACGTTCTATTGCCAGACGCTCAACGCCATCACAGTTCACTTGCCCCTGGTAGTATCGTGCGCCCGGATAACCTTCCGAATATTTGTTTTGAAAGACGGTTCCGCAAGCATCTAAAACGGCTTTGGATGTATAGTTCTCACTGGCGATCAGTCTGATCGTGCGTTTCTGATAGGCTTCTTCGGATTTAACGAGATTGAAAATTTCGGGATCGGTTTTTAGAAGTGCATTCATGGACAACTCCTTCGATAAAGGTTTGAATTGTTGCCCAGACGCGCGGCTCAAAAATCACAGCACTCCCCCCGGGTGCTCCCGGATTGCGTCAGTCATGCTGGATCTACTCACAAATTACATTTCCGGCAGAAAAAAAACAAGAAGTGAAATCTTAGATTTGTTATCTATAGCCATTTAAAATTCTTCTATCATCCATTCATGTCTGGTTGTCTCACGTAATTTTATGAAAATGCCATCCAAATATGGGTCTGCACTATTTACCAAAAATATTTTACAGCATCATCTTCGCTCATTCTCATCGTCTACTGGATGTTTCCAATTTGAGATATCGGCAAAAGTCTTTATTGTAGCACCGGGTAATTTGATCTGGTGGTTGACTTCACCCTTTCAAATACCCGTTTCGGAATTTTCGCACTCTTACCATCTTTTTTCATGAGATCAATGTACTTGAGATAGGCACCTTTTGCTTTTACTGAATTTTTTAGTCCGAAATAGGCATCACCGAGATTTATGTAGGCAACGGTACGGTTTGGATCTGTATTTACAACTTTTTCCAATAATTCGACAGCTTCGCGGTACTTTTTACCCTGTTCAAGAAAGAAGCCGAGATCGTTGTATTTATTTACGGTTTCAAGATTGATCATAGTGTTAGTTATCGTATTGTCATTTGTGAATTTGAGTGCAATAGCAGCAGCACCTTTTTTGTCCTCCCTTTTAAATAACCTAAGTGCCTCATTGTAAACAATTGTGAGCTTGTCTTTGTCAGTAACAGTTGCACTTGAGGTAATTCGCTGCTTTAGAATCGTTATCAGATTCTCATTTTCTTTGAATCCATTAAGTAATTCTATGATTCCATTAATTTTCTTTTGATAATCGCATTCATTTTTGATAATCATATACTTTTTTATAAAGTTCGTACCAAGACCACAATTGCTAAAAGTATTCGCTTCCGTTATTACCAGAGTTGATTTCTTTAAAGTAGCAGAAAACTTGAATTCTTCTTTTTTTTCTATGTTGTAAGAAACAAGCGCTGTATTAACATTTTCTAAAAAACCTGTTAAGGTTTCACCATTTAATTTACCATTTGCTTGAATAATGCAATCTGCACTTTCGTTCGCGCTACCGCCATAACCAAGGAGTCTAAATGAGTTACTTGAATCAAAAAATAAAACGACATCAGTATTATAATCCGAAAAAAGTAAAACATTCTCTTTACTAATATTAAACGCATATAAATATGCATTGAATAGAATAATTACCAAAAAAAAATTATTAATAATTTTCATTTTCTAACTCCTTTAGCGCTTTGGCTAATTCACTTTGAAACCTTGAGGAAACGCCATCCTGAACATCTTTCGAGTTCTTTGAAAAATAGTATAAATTACCGTCATCTTTTTTCCTTCCACGTTCAGCATAGATAGCTTTAATAAGTTCCCGATCATAGTTTTTATTTTTACCTAATGGTACAGTTACTTTGTTTATCGCAATCCCAACAACGCCATTGCTTTTCCCATGTTGTACAGCAGTCGACCATACAACATCATTTAATATATCAGAATGTTCAGTAATATCAATATTATTTTCTCTTTTTATTTTGTCAACTAACGGATCATAATGTGTTAACTGAATATATTCGTGCTCGATTTTCACGAATTTATCCTTATTAGCTGTTACGATTTCTTTCCACTTGTTTGAAAATACAGTTGTTCCTGCTACTAACCCTACAAAGTCAGATTTCCATGGGAACTCTGCCGATTGTACAAAGAGAGTCACATTTCCACCATTTGGTTTGCTGGTCATTTGATAGGCTCCATATGAAACCCCTCCGGCATCACCAGCACCCGAAGATACAGTAATAGAACCTCTTCCACCTGTTTCGTATTGTGATGACAATCGACCAAGTATTCTATTCTTTTTGCTTGAATAATTCACAACCAGAATCAGATCCATCTTTCCCTTCTCAAACACATCTGCGAATCCATTCATATCCCCGGTCAGATCAATACTTCCTGCGCTACCAGCGGTTTTTCCGCCATTGATGCAAAAACCATCACGACCTTTCGTATCTGTACCACTAACAGGTGAAAGCCATACCCGATGCTTGCCCCAGCGGTCTTCACCACCAGGCCATGTACCTCGTCCAACTTTACCAGCCATGGAATCAGCAAAAGACTGGTCTGCGATATGCTGAAGTTCGCTTTGCTTAACATACCAGTACCCTTCAGGAATCGGTCCCTTGTCCTTAATCCCCTGATTCTCTGGTTTCTGGAATCCTGGCTGCCCCGATACTCCTTTCCATGATTTTACTTCCTTTAGCTCTTTGTCAAACAGTGTCAGTTTGGCTCCATTAAAAAGCAGATAAGTGCCAACGACTGTCTTAACACATACACTATCTGATGGTGAATTCATAAATGGATGAATGGTAAATGTGGCACCAGCAGCTGTTTCAGGAACTGTGAATTCGAACTGTTCACCCTTATTCTTTTCTTCTTTAACTACAGTTCTCTCCAGTTTAACACACCACGACACTTTCTTTTTGTCTGTATCAGTTGGTGTTTTGGTGTATTCTGTAACCTTGCAAACAATTTTCTGACCTGGAAGCACTGTTGCCGGTCCTTCACACTTCTTAATCCCGACGGTAGCCACAGGTGGTTGCGCAGGTTGAGCTGCTGGAGCAGACTGTGAAGGTGCTACCGGTGTCCCAAATACTTCGAGAAAACGGATAGGATTATAATGCCATACATTTGGCGATGGAAGAATCACACCAGCATCTGTAGCCTCTTTCCACCATAGGTATGGTTTATAATCTTCTTCTTTGGCATTAAAGCCCTTTTTCTTGAGTTCACCTATTGCTGCAGCAAGATCCTTTACACCCCATTCACTTGCAAATTTACAGGCAAAACTTCGTAGTTTTTCTGCTTTACCATCTGGATTATCTGCAAAAAACTTTTTCAACTCTTCTCTTGTCAGAGTTCCATCAGCTGTGAGATCGCCAAAGTGCGTGACTATTTTTTCATTCTCAGCATTGAAATCATCATCGGGATCTTCGATACAGGTCCAGCCCGTAATTACTGATGTCGCTACACAATAATTATCGGAAGGACTATTGATATAGGGTCTAATTTTAATTGTTTTACCGGCGCTACTTTCCGGTATGGTGTACTCCAGCTTATACCCAGTGGTGCTGCAAGCTGCTGCTTCACTACCGATCGAAATATCCCATTTAATTTTATCCAGCTCAGTTGCAGGAGCATCGGAATAATCTATTTTTGTGACAATACAGGTAACAGTCTGGCCTTCCTTTGCTTTTGCAGGACCGGTAACCCCACGAACTTTAATCCCTTTTGCTGCAGTGTATCCAGTGCTGACGCCCTCAGGTTTTTTATCCTCAATTGCAGTCTCTGATTCGTCTCCACCTGCAACAAGGTTTTCCTCACTGAATATCTCCCAGTGAACCAGCCCCTTCTGCTCATCCTTCGGCCCATATTTCCCTATTTTCCACAGAAGGTCTCCAGCCTGAATTTCTTTGTCAATCTTCACCACATCACCTTTTTTCAAGGATTCCAGCAGATCTTTATCAACGCCAGCAGAAGTACAGTCCTCGACATACCTGGGATCACAGTTTAAAAAGACCTCATTACCATCAGATAGTTTTACTTTTTTCCAGGGAGCAGGTGATGCATCCTCTACAAACTCAACGGTATCACCATTGTTGAGATAACCGAGTTTGTTTGTATCAATTGACGAATCCGGTGACGAACGATAATTGCGGGAATTTCCTGTAATTTTAAAGCTCTTTTTCCCGGCCCCCTGAAGCCACTTTACTTTTTTAACAAACTCATCAGATTCACTTAGTGGATTATCTTTAAGGTGCATATACAAAGAAAAACATTTTTTCTCTTTGACTGTATGCTCAAGAAGCAAAAAATTTCGATGCCCGAATGGGCCAGTTGCCAGAGCATTATCCTCAGCAAGTCTTCCGGCGATTACTTTTCCAGGCATACACGCAAAGACATCTGTGCCTTCATCTTTAAAAATGTGCAAGCCACCGTGCCATAAGGTATTTGAGCCGACCGGGAAGTAGCCGCCTTCGGTCTCTTTTTCGGTGTGGTTGTAATATTTCTTTATATTCTCAGAATCTATAGCAACCGTTTCACTTACTTTTACAGGAAATGATGCGGTCGTTTTTGTAGCTGAAACAATTTTATCCCAGTCAAAAGCTTCTCCAATATCCCATTTACCTGAATCTCTGTAGTTAATATGGGAAGAAATCCCCTTAAATTTTTTTGCTGCATCATCGGATTCAAACACTTTGTATCGTTTATCTTTGCTGAGCAATTCTTTAGGAATCGAAAATTTGGAGCATAATTCATCAATTAACTTATTTAAAGAATCATACTGTTCACTTGTAAATGTTGCAAAATACTTGTGGGCCCGAAATTCTGTTTGAAGTTCCTGATAATATTGCGTTTCATTTTTATCACAATATTTATCATTATACGCTGTCATTAAATTGTTCCCATTCAGAGTGAGTGGGCCGATATTAGATATTTCAATAGCAATAGAGCTCTTCGAACATGTCTCATTTCCACCTTTGGAACCAGCTCCTAGATGATATGACCAGCAAGCAGGATCAAATAATTTGTAAATAGTACCGTCTCTTGCGATTACAAATGGGACACTAACATGGTTGTCATTTTTACATAATGCAGCAATATCCCCCTTAAGGTATCCTGCTGTAAAATGGAGTACTATACCAGTTTTAGTCACCTTATCAGTATAATAATATCCAGAAACACCTGACGGTGTTAATTCACATACTGAAACACTTCCATATGTTGTTTCAGTAAATGTAAAAACAGTACCATTACTGTCCTTCTTTTTTTCTTTAAAATCATTTTCGTGATTAGGAATTGCAGTTGCTAACATTTATTCTTTATCCTTGATTAGGATGAATATAGTAAAATCCTCACCATTTGTACTTTTAAGGTAGATATTTATTTTCTTACAACTATAAGAAAACATTGTTTCTTTATTTACTGGTTTTATTAAAAAATTTCCTATTGCTTTATTCCCAATTTCCCCTTTGTAAGAAACCATCTTTGAGTTCGAATCGACATAGTCAAAACCATGCTTATCGTAAATTGTGCATTTACTATTAAAAAAAGAAAGGATTCCTTGTCGAGTATAATACCCATCTTGTCCATCATTGAAATAAAGTATACTGTCTTGCACTACAGAATACTTCAGGTTATGACTTTTTACATAACTTTCAATATCTGATTTGAAATTTTCTTCACCTATTCCATCTGGATTAAAAAAAAGCTTATCTGCTTTACCATATATTATAGCAGTATCAGTTACCAATATTCCGGTTATGGCCTTCAAGTCAACTTTTTGAATCGAATTGTTATTTAACATATAAACATAAGCATTTGAAGGCAACACGCTTAGTTCAGATCCAAAAGTGTGAACATACAAAGAGAAAATGTCACAATTTTTATTTGATACTATACCAACTTTTTTATTTACGATATTAATAGTATCTAAGTAGATACTATTAATCAGTTGTATATTTGAATCATATGGAGTTTTGACAATCCACGGTTTTTGCAGATTTAAAAAATTACCGAATGATGTTGTGGAAAGTGAGTCTTTAAATGGCCCAATTCTTATTCGGTAGAAAGTCTTACCACTTTTTTTTGTGGTACTAATCTGATTTGGAATTGATAATACATTGAGAGAGTCTACTGTTTTGCCAATAGAATCTTTGCTTTCAGAAGCTTTGACCTGAATCCAGAAAGAGTTCTTTTTAAAAGCGTTTTGTCCATTACTTCGTTCTACATTTTTTATTGAACTCGTGTTAGAATAAATTATGGATATTGAACCAAGAGGAAAACAAAATAGAGTACAACAAGTTAAAATTAAAATTTTTTTAAAATTTTCCACTTCGACCTCTTTGCATTAAACAATCATATTTTTGTTCTTCACTATATGTAGATATATCGACACTCATTTACTTATCTCTCCCTGAGGAATTACATCATGGCACCCTGGTGCGCCATCTATATGGGACAACTCGTAAAAGTTGATTTCTGATGCACTCATTCTGATTACAGGATACAATTCAATCCATTCTCCATCCCCGTTTCGATAATCAACCCCTCCTAATACAATTGTATTTTTACCTGATTCTACTACAGAAAAAGCCTGATTTTTGAATTGATCATTGAAAATCTTACACCACAACTGTGCATTGGAAAGCAGACTGTTCTCAATACGTTTGTAAAATGTAACATTATGTGCAAATGTTTTTATCTTGCCGGTATCAGTGACAGTCCACCCCTTATCAGGATCCCAAAGTATTACTTTTGCATTAAGGTCTTCAAACCTGCTGTTTTTAATAGCACAATCCGATCTGAGTGCTACTGTGTTTTCAATTATAGTCTGGAATCGCTTATCAATAGAACCATTGACAATCGGCATAAGTTCACTGATTGCCATATCAGGATATTTTTTACCATTATAAACATCCCTGATCGTGAGCTTTAATTTTTTACCTTTTGCAGGCTCTTTAAATATGATAATTTTAGGAGACAAATTTATTGTATCAGCTATAGGATAACAACCAGATTCTCTCTCAGAATCTTCCGAAAAAGAAACACGATAGTTGAGAGTATAATTACCGATTATCATTTCATCGAGAGATACTTCGATTTTTGACGGAACGCAATTATTTACAAAAGATGTTACATTTTTGGTATATCCTGGAAAAATTACAATTCCTTCAAATATTTCTGATTCTTTACTGCTAATTATAATTGATTCATTTACACCAATACCACTTTGTCCCTCGACCCATGCTGTAGATATATTCCCATCAAATAAGTTTTTTAAAGAATAAGTACCTGGTACTTTTGATTGTAACTCAGATGATACACATACAGAATATTCTCGTCCACTTATACTAACTGTTGTTCGTACTTCTTCTGCAAATAAGCATATTGAGAAAAATAAAAAGTATTGTATTTTCTTTAATCCAATCATACTGTCAACTCTGCCAAATAAGGAATATCAAATAAAAATTCACTTGCAATCAATTTTTTACATCAAAAAGAAGGTACAAACACCTTCAACGGTACAAGCTCGATCTTACACCGCGTACTGATTCTACTCTTCGCAGATGCTTGAAATTCCAACTTCGCATCTTCACCCTTGTCACTCGTATCGGTAACAACCCATTCCCCCTTCGCAATGCCACCAACATTCTTTCCTTGTGCGTTTCCAACGTTTTTTGGGGGTTTTACAGAAATATCAAAAATTTCAAAGGTTACCGGACCGTTTTCGGGAATCCCTGTAATGTCGGCCATAAGAATAATGGTATCATCAAAAGTGGCCTTTTTTGGCGAGTTCTCTTTTTTCGTTTCATCCTTGTGTTCCCATCGCGGATTAGTGATAAATACTTTTTTAGGAACCGGCACATAATCAAAATCATCAGTAAGAAAGACCTCTTCCTTCTTCTTCTCTCTCATCAATGTATCAAGCCAGTCGATCGGGCGGCTGGGGTCGAGTTCAAGGAACGGATTGTAGAATTTGAAAATATCCAGAATGTCTTTATAGCGAAGCTTGCTGCAGTTGATCATGTGCTTGAGATAGTCGATATTGCCCTGTTTGTCATACTCGTTGCGTACCCAGAGTTCGATTTTGTAGGTGTTTCTCGCTCCGTAATCCATTTTTTTCCAGGCGGCTCGGGTAATCCTCACAACATCACCAAGTGACATGTCCCGTAAAAGATACTCGGTTTTAGCACTGTCCGGAAGACTCTCCGGGATGATTCGAAAGTCCATAGGTCATTTCTTTCTGATTTTCAGCACAACGTGAACGGATTTGTGAAACTTAATAGTAATTTAAATCGGGCGTTTAATTGGATGCAAGAGAAAATAGTTACTTTTTATGCAGTTAATTCGGAAAGATCGGTCAGATAGTGGTAATTACAGGTTGGTTTCCGGGATGTATTGAGTTGTCTGGATTAAGGAAAAATGCAGCGATTTACAAAAAAATAACCGCTGCTTTTTCATTTACTTTACAACACTAAGTTTCTCAACAGAAACTGATGAGCCATTGGTGATTTTTACAAAACCGGAACCTGATGATTCAAGTATGTGTTTGTTAAACTGAGCAGTACCGTGTGATGCAATTACTTTTTTGACAAGCGAACCGTTTGCACGAAAGAGCTCAGCAAATTGACGGCTGCTTTTGTTGGCAAAGACAATGCGGATAGTGCCATTACTACTCTGTATTGTGTAGTTTGCTGGTTTCGCTGTTGCAGCGTGTCTTTTTACCGGTGTCGCTGCAACATTTACCGGTACATAGGTCATATCTCCCAAGTCCTGACCGACTAATCCTGCTGCGGCAGAAAGTGCTGTAGATCTTGAGTAATAGAAAAGTGTATCTGATGTAACTTCTGTTGATGGTGCTTTGATTTTTAAAACCGCAATAATAGGTTTTATGGTGAAACCGACTGTATCAAAATCCAAACCCAGTGTGTTGATTGTGCTGAGGCTGGATGTGATATCTGTTCCCATTAATTTGGCTATATTTGCCAATGTGTCAATTGGTAAAACTGTGTCATGTTTTGCGTTAGCTTCAAGTTTAATGTCAAGAGCACCTTTGAATGCAACCCATTTTTTAATATCAGAGGGCTTTACTTTTATTGTTTCTTTATTTTCCGAATTATGAGCTGATATTTCTGTTTTGTTAAGTATTACATCTTCTGATGCTGGATCTGATTCCATTGGTTCCAGTTTTGAAATGTAGGTTTTTAGTGTGTCATAGAGTGCCTGTGTATCAATGGATTGTGTACCCTCACGTAACAATGTTGCGATGTTAAAATCCTTCACTGCATAGCAAGTCGCTTCCAGTACCTGCCAGTCTGATGATGGCAAACCGGTTACAATTCGCAGACTGTCACGTGTCGCTCCTGGATTCGTAGCAATCGGGAGAGCAAGATCTATTGGTGAACCATAAACGTAAAAATTTGCTAAAATAACATCAAATGTCTGATCCGGCTCGACAGTCTCCGGATGACCGATGGTTATATTCTTATCACTACTGCATCCAATTATCACGCCTGCCGCGATAACTGCACATGCAAATTTAAGCATCTGTATCATATTTTCCTCCAGTAAAGGTTGTTTCCTTATTAAAAAGTGGGAAGTGGAGAGTGGGGAGTGGGAAGGTTGTTCCACACTTACCACTTACCACTTACCACTCTTAAAATCGTTCCAAAACGATTTTTAAAATCCTCCGCACCGGTTCCGCTGCTCCCCACAGGAGCTGATCTCCTACGGTAAAGCCCGTAAGGTACTGCGGACCGAAATTCATTTTATGTAAACGTCCGACCGGTACCGAGAGTGTTCCTGATACTGCTGCAGGTGTCAACTCTTTAAGTGTTGCCTCTTTGGTATTTGGAACAACAGTAACCCATTCGTGATCAGATGAAATCATTGCGGTGATCTCATCCATCGGCACGTCTTTTGTCAATTTGATAGTCAGTCCCTGACTGTGACAGCGCATCGCACCGACTCTTACACAGAGCCCGTCAACAGGAATGGGCTGTTTTGTACCAAGAATCTTATTGGTTTCCGCAATACCTTTCCATTCCTCTTTTGTCTGACCGTTTTCCCATGCCTTGTCAATCCAGGGGATAAGGCTTGCCGCAAGCGGTGCTCCGAAATTTTCTGTCGGCATTTTGCCGCTGCGAAGTTCCCCTGTTATTAATCTGTCAAGTTCAAGCGCTGTAAATGAAGGCGCTGAGCGCAGTGGTGACGACGCTGTTGACAGATGGTTCATCTGGCTGATCAGTTCGATCATGTTTTTTGCACCGGCACCGGACGCCGCCTGATAGGTCATTGATGAGATCCATTCAACAAGGTTCCTTCTGAACAGTCCCGCAAGCGCCATCAGCATAAGACTGACCGTACAGTTTCCACCGATAAAATCTTTGACACCGGAGTCAAGGCCGCGATCAATAACATTTCGATTAACCGGATCAAGGACGATAATGCTTGTCTCGCGCATTCTCAGTGTCGATGCTGCATCGATCCAGTACCCCTTATAGCCGTCCGCCCGGAGTTTGTCGTAGATCTCTGTGGTATAATCACCACCCTGACAAGAAACGATGATATCAAGTTTTTTAAGCTCATTGATATCTGACGCATCCTTAAGCGCAGGAACATCAACACCGATTGATGGTCCCTTTCCTCCGACCTGTGATGTCGAAAAAAAGACAGGTTCGAATCCTTTGAAATCCTTCTCGGCAAGCATCCGCTCCATGAGAACCGATCCCACCATACCACGCCATCCGACAAATCCAACTTTGACCATACCAGCTTTTCAGCAGCTCCTCTCCGGTTTTTATTCATGCTCAATCTTAAACTCAGGATAATGTCCCGTAAATCTCAGATTGTGCTGTATCCTGTTTTTATAACGGTAAGTGTTCTAAAATAATTTAACCATAGTATGTAGATGCGTAAAAGAACGCATTTTTTGCACAAATGTGCTCTCTTCAAAGGGACTATGGGGATAGTAGCATTTTTGGGGTGGTGGGTGCGAATTTTAAAGAGTGTAGCAAGGAGTATGTAGCATGTAGCAAGAAGAATATAGAATACAGCATCTCGTAGTCAGGACCCTTGTGGCTCTGATTTTACGCCGAAACAAAGAAAAATATGATTAATCAATGCCATCAGGCAAAAAGATCCCCCACTGGAAGCGCCCCCTTAGTAAGGGGGGTAATGGGGGAATCGTTTTTAAAAAAATATTACGTGCGCATGGACACCGGTTTACCAAGTATCTCTGCCCAGAGAATCCCTTTTCTTAATTCCGAACTGGTAAAAGAAACAGATTCAGCGAATTCTGTTTCTGAGGTCACTGGTTGCGTCTGAGTCGATTCGACGGTAACAATTGAATCGTCCCGTTGCATTAGTGAGGCATACTGTTCATTAATTGCAACCTGCTCCTCAAGTGTTTCGGATTCAGCAGCGAGAACCGGTTCGGCCTCAATATCATCCTGATACTCTGGCTCGGTATCATGCTGTGTATGAGGTGGCGGTGTTTGCTCTAACGGCTCACCAAAAATATTCTCAAGCGTCCGCCTAAGGTCGTTTTCCGGATTATCATCAGACTGACTCTGCGATGATGTATCCCCGGAATACACCGGCTCGTTATTTGGCTGCTGCTGCCGTGTCATCTCATACTGGCGCTGTTGCATCTGCTGCTTTTTCTTACGTTTCTGATTCGCGCTGTAGATTGAAATGATAATCCACGCTCCGAAAATAAGAATCGGCATTATCTGCTGAAGTAAATCGTGCATTGTAAAGCCTTTCAAAAATGAGGCTCGGGTAATATTGGAGTATCACCCGTACAGTATGTCGTTTGATATACGGGTGATTATTACACTATCGTTATGCTTTATCAGAACCCTTTTGTGTACCGAGTGATTCACGCATCTGAGTATCGGCCATAACATTTTTCATTTTATAATAGTCCATGATACCCATATTCCCTTTTTGAAACGCATCTGCCATGGCAAGCGGAATCTGTGCTTCTGCTTCAACAACCTTTGCACGCATCTCCTGTGTTTTGGCTTTCATTTCCTGTTCTGCTGCAAATGCCATTGCACGGCGTTCTTCAGCTTTTGCCTGGGCGATTTTCTTGTCTGCCTCAGCACGGTCTGTTTCAAGTGCTGCTCCGATGTTTCTACCGACATCAACGTCTGCGATATCAATTGACAAAATTTCATATGCAGTGCCGGCATCAAGCCCTTTATCAAGCACACGCTTTGATATAGAATCAGGATTTTCAAGAACGAGTTTGTGAGTTATTGCAGAACCGATTGTTGTAACAATACCTTCACCAACACGGGCAAGAATTGTTTCCTCACCGGCTCCACCAACGAGTCGATCGATATTTGCGCGAACCGTAACCCGGGTCAGCGCAGTCAGCTGAATACCATCTTTTGCAACCGCTGCAACACGTGGTGTTTCAATAACTTTGGGATTAACACTCATTTGCACTGCCTCAAGAACGTTTCTTCCTGCAAGGTCAATCGCTGCAGCACGCTTAAACTGAAGCGGTATATTTGCTTTATCAGCAGCAATAAGCGCCTGAACAACTCTCGATACATTACCACCTGCAAGATAATGGGATTCAAGATCATCAGAACTAACGTCAATTCCAGCTTTTACCGCCATGATTTTTGATTCGACGATAAGTTTTGGTGGTACTTTTCTGAGCCGCATGAAAATGATATTAAACAAGCCTACCCGTGCGTTTGAAACAAGTGCCTGAAGCCACAGGTTTAAATAGGAGAATACAACGAAAAGCAGAATAATTGCGATAACTCCAGCGATTACCGCCAGAATAACAAAAAAATTGCTCATTGATTGACCCTTTCAACTAAGGTTTACTGTATACTTATTGCGGCATGTATGATAATCAGGCCACAATTTATCTGTTCATGCTATTGTAGAACGTTACACTACGGTTCGATAGTAATTTTAAACATTGTCTGTGCCGGACACTTTTTTTACAACGATTCTGTTACTGTCAACACTTGCAACCACAACCCGGCATCCTTTGGTAATATACTCTCCGCGACTCACAACATCGTAACGTTTACCGTTAATAAGTACTGTACCTGTCGGATGCAGATCGGTAAGTGTATCACCCTGAAGACCAAGCAGTGCCTGCCACTCCGGAGGCTGACTTACGGTGCCGTCTTTACTTGATAATGTGGTTTTAAGGGTAGCCGGCGATGCAGCCATAAGGCGCATGCCGAAAAACACCACAATCGGGATCAGGATAAGGTCAAACATTAAAAACAGTAAGCCGACGTTGATCGACATACTGCTGAAAACTAAAAAGAGTGAGAAACCGAATACCGCTATTGAAATAACAGTAAGAATCCCTGCTGATGGAACCACAAATTCCGCAATGATTACAATAACTCCCACCAGTTGAAGTACAATCGGCCATATAAGTTTCGTAATCATACCTGCTCCTTGATTTTTGAGACAACAATGCGGTTGCCCTGAATGTCAGTTACCGTGATTGCATCACCCCGGTCAATAAAATCTCCTTCAGTAACTACATCATAAAGATCACCATTAATAGTCGCTTTTCCTGCAGGCCTGAGAATCGTGTCTGCTACACCTGATGTTCCAATCTGCAGTTTAAGTTCGTTTCCACTATCCGCTTTTGCATCATGAAGATCGGTCATGAGATAGGGACCCTTGTGGACAAAACCAAGCGCCGGAAACACATATCTGAAAATAATCGCAACGATTACAAAGCTTCCGATGATACTCAGAAATACCTTGAAGATATTTGTTGATAGCAACCGTCCCTGCCAGGGAAATTCCGGATTTGGCAGCACAAAACCCTGTAACGATAATACAAGCCCGATCGCAACAAATAACAAACCTGCAATTCCAATGACACCAAATCCCGGAAGTACAAAGACTTCCACCAGTAACAGTCCCAGACCGACAATAATGATCAGAAGCTCAGTGTAATCTGCAAGACCAACAGCAAACTGGCTGAGAAAAACGGTTGCAAGGCAAATAATACCAATTACACCAAAAACACCAAAACCGGGTGACTTCATCTCCATGTATAATGCTGCAAGCCCGATCATCATAAGTATTGGTGCAACGGTTGTCATCCACCGGACAAAAGTCTCAGACCAGCTTTCTTTAACACGGATGACTGTTGAGTTTTCATATCCAAGATCTTTCAGCACCTCTTCAATGGAACCGACACTTTTTTGCGAAAATCCAAGTCGGTGTGCCTCGACATCATCGATTGTCAGCAACTCATTGTTTTTGTCAATGGTCTTTACCGACAGAACCTTTTTTTTGATTTCCGGTGTTAATTCAGCAAGCTCCGTAGAATCCATATACATAGTGGTGTCTTTAAAAACAATTTCAAGAACCGTTAAGCCTTCTGTGACCATCGCTTCAGTAAGCCGCTCCGGATAATTATTGCGCTTTGCAAGTGTACGGAACTTTGCTCTCAGTGGTGACTGAAACTTTTCTCCAAGCATTTTGGGACCATCGTTGCCGTATGTTAAGGGGGCACAGTCCCCAATGGTAGTGTGGTGTTGCATATAAAGTTTTTGACACGAGAGGGCTATCAGTGCACCGGCAGAGATCGCTTTTGTCTTGACATATGCTATGGTAGGAGCGCCTTTTACGTTGAGCATAGTGTCTACCATCTGAAGTGCAGCATCAACCTGACCACCAAATGTATCCATTTCAAGGATGATCACCTTATCAGGATACTGACTGGCTTCCTTGAGTGCACGGTTCAGATATGCTGCCATACCGGGATCAACAGTACCCTCAACAGGGATGACAATGATTACCGGTCCGACCTTTTTCGTTGAATCTCCGGGAGCTGGCTGTGGCGCTGCAGATAAAATTGCAGTACAAAGAAGGAGCATCGAAACAAACAGACGATGTATCATAGGTGTCACTTTCAAAAAGTAATAGTTCGTAATCATTGTATATATGACAATAAATATCATATAAGAGCATGGGGGAAGTCAATGAAAGCCGGTTCTGTAAGGCTTTAATATAAACATAAAATAGAATACTGAAACTGATAACTGTTGGAGATTCCTGGATCGTGCGGGAGTGATACTGTTTAGGATACAAAAAATAATTGTAACGGTCCATTTTTTTGTGTAAAGTTTAGAACACTCATTACTCCTTAAAATATAGCGAGTTAAAGGAATTACATTGTATAAAATGACAATAAATTGTATAATAATTTAGAATGGGGAGTTCCAACATCCTTGCTTTTGCTGGTAAAACTAATTTAATTTAGTTCTGTTGCAATGGAAGTTGAAACGATTAAATTATGACTATAACAACAAGAACAGAAACATTATATTTTCGGGATATTAATCGCTATAAAGTTCTCACTGACGAAGAAGAGCGGGATCTTGTGATTCGCGTTCAGAACGATGAGGAAGGTGCGATTGATAAGCTGATCACTGCAAATTTACGATTTGTCGTGAGTGTTGCGCGGCGTTATCGCGGGAGAGGGTTAAGCTATCTCGAACTCATCAATGAAGGCAACATTGGCCTTCTCAAGGCTGCTAAACGTTTCGACCTGAACATGAATGTCAAGTTTATCTCCTATGCTGTATGGTGGATCAGACAATCTATTCAGAAAGCTCTCTTTGAACAGGCTGGAACTGTTCGCATACCTCCAAACAAAATCGCTCTGATCAACAAATTCAAGCAGGCGCTTGAACGCAATTGTGGCGATTACAACCTTACAATTGCCGAAAAAGATTTTGAGGGCCATGAGAGTGAAATTGTTGATATCATGGAGAAACTCAAAGGTGTTTCGCTTGATTCACCGGTCAGTTCAACCGGCAGCGATGAGGATTCATCAAAGACGCTGTCTGATATGCTTGGTGAAGATCCTGATCAGGATGGTGAAAATGAGCGCAGAGAACTGGGAAATGTTCTCGACAGCTGCCTTCAGAATATTACCAGCCGTGAAGAGCGAATCCTTCGCATGTATTATGGTCTCAATTTTTCACGTCAATTTACACTCGAAGAAATCGGTAAAGAACTCAAACTTACCCGTGAGCGCGTCAGGCTGATTCGCGATCGTTCGCTTCGTAAGCTGCTTCAAAACCCGGTTTCCCGTGCGAAACTGTCGCCATTTTTCTCAGATATTCAAACATAATCAAAGGCTAAGGTAACGATTGAGATTGAGGGTAGTGCTCTTTCTCAATCCAGGCGATACCTTTTCCTCCTATGAATATTCAACATAATCAGATTGTTCTTATTAGTATCGTTGCTTTACTTTCAGGCATTCTGCTGATCCTTGCAGGGAGTGTGATTAATCAGGCACTGAGCAGGGCGAAGAAACGTAAGATACTTAAATCCAACCGTGATGGCGGCACAGATGGTGAACAGAAAGCAAAAGAGTACCTGCTTAAAAACGGTTTTACAATACTGAAAGAACAGGCTCATATCGAGAAGCAGATGATCGTTGATGGTCAGGCTCAAAGCTTTACACTACGCGCTGATTTTCTTGTTGAAAAAGATGATAAAACAGCGATTGTTGA